>JBBQZD010000097.1:0-9657 GCA_038208045.1 Gemmatimonadales bacterium
GACGGACGGACCCCATGAAGCGCCCCATCGCGATGATCGCCGGCACCGGCCACGCCGTGCCGAAGAAAGTGCTCACCAACCACGAGTTCGCCGCGCTCGGCATTGACACGAACGACGAGTGGATCGTGGAGCGCACCGGCATCAAGCAGCGCTACATCGCCGGCGAGGGCGAGTCGCTGACGTCGCTGTCGGCCGAGGCGTCGCGCATCGCCATGAAGCAGGCGGGCGTCACGGCGGCCGAGCTGGACGTCATCGTGCTCGGCACGGCGTCGCCCGACCGGCTGTTGCCCGCGACCGCGGTGGAAGTGCAGGCGGCCATCGGCGCCACGCGGGCGGCCGCGTTCGACATCTCGGCGGCGTGCAGCGGCTGGGTCTACGGCATGCAGGTGGCCGAGGGACTGATGGCGCTGGGGAGCGCGGAGACCGTGCTCGTCATCGGCGCCGAGACGCTGAGCCGGATCGTGAACTGGAAGGACCGCAACACGTGCGTGCTGTTCGGCGACGGCGCGGGCGCCACGGTGCTCAAGCGCTCCACCAAGGGCCGCGGCGTGCTGAGCGCCTACATGCGCAGCGACGGCACGCTGGCCGACTTGCTGCAGCGACAGGCGGGCGGAGCCCTGCGCCCGGTGACGCCCGAAGTGCTGGCCGACGGCAGCAACTGCATCTCGATGGCTGGCCGCGAGGTCTTCAAGAACGCGGTGCGCTCCATGTCCGACGCCTGCGACCGCGCGCTCGACGGGGCGAAGCTCGCGGGCACCGACATCGACCTGCTGATCCCGCACCAGGCGAACATCCGCATCATCGAGGCGACGGCAAAGCACGCCGGGCTGCCGATGGAGAAGGTGTACGTCAACGTCGACCGCTACGGCAACACGTCCGCGGCGTCGATCCCCATTGCCCTCGACGAGGCCATGCGCGCGGGCCGCGTGAAGGAAGGGATGACGGTGATGTGCGTGGCGTTCGGGGCCGGGTTCACGTGGGGAAGCATCATCGTGAAGTTCTAGCGCGCCAGACGCCCGCCATTCGCATGCAACTCCTCCTGCTGTTTCCCGGACAAGGCTCGCAGAAGCCCGGCATGGCGAAGGACCTCGTGGAGGCCTTCCCCGAGGCGCGCCGCGCCTTTGGCGAAGTGGACGAGGCGCTCGGAACCGCTCTCTCGACGCTCTGCTTCGACGGTCCGGCCGAGGAGCTGACCCGTACGCACAACGCGCAACCCGCGCTCCTGGCGCATGGCGCCGCCGTCTGGGCCGTGGTGCAGGCGCGGGTGGCGTCGCGCGTGTCGGCGGCGGCCGGCCATTCGCTGGGCGAGTTCTCGGCGTATCATGCGGCCGGGTCGCTCGGCCTCGCCGACGCCGTGCGCCTCGTGCGCCGCCGCGGCGAGCTGATGTTCGAGACCGGCGAGGCGCGTCCGGGGGCGATGGCGGCGATTCTCGGGGAGCTGCAGCGCCCCATTGCGGACATCTGCGACGAGGCCAGCGCGGCGGGCACGGTGGTGCCGGCCAACTACAATGCGGTCGAGCAGGTCGTCATCTCGGGCGAGGTGGCTGGCGTGGAGCGGGGCATGGAGCTCGCGAAGGCCGCCGGTGCCAAGCGCGCGGTGCGCCTGCAGGTCAGCGGCGCCTTTCATTCGCCGCTGATGCAGCCGGCGCAGGCGGGCCTGTCGACGGCACTCGACGCGGCCGCGTGGCAGGCGCCCTCGTGGCCGGTCTACTCCAACGTCACGGCGGCCCCCGTCGCGAATGCCGCGACGGCCCGCGATCTGCTGCTGCGCCAGCTGACCTCACCCGTGCGCTGGGTGGAAGTCATCCGCGGCATGGCCACGGCGCATCCCGAGGCGACCTTTGTCGAGATGGGACCCGGGAGCGTGCTGACCGGCCTGCTGAAGCGCCTGGCGCCTGGGCACGCCGCGGTGACCTGCGGCACGGTGCCGGAAGTCGAGTCCCTCCTGGCAAGGTTTTAGCTAGATTTCCCGACGGGGCTAGCGTTTCGTTCTGTGCGCACGGGCGCCCGCACTCTCGATTGTCCAACGTCCAAGGTCCTCTGATGATCAACCTCTCCGGAAAAGTCGCCCTCGTCACGGGCTCCACGCGCGGCATCGGGCGGGCGATTGCCGAGACGCTGGTGGCGGCCGGCGCTCGAGTCGCGGTGGTTGGGCGGGATCTCGCCACGGCCGAGCGCGTGGCCGAGGAGATCGGCGAGGCGCGCGGCTTTGCCTGCGACGTCAGCGACCCGGCCTCTGTGACGATGCTGGTCCAGACGGTCGAAGACGCCTTTGGCTCCCTGGACATCCTGGTGAACAACGCCGGGATCACCAAGGACAACCTGATGGCCCGCATGAAGGACGAGGACTGGGACGCGGTGATGGCCACCAACCTGCGGTCGGCGTTCGTCGCCACGCGGGCGGCGCAGCGGGGAATGATGAAGCGGCGTTGGGGGCGGATCATCAACATCACCAGCGTCGTGGGGCTGGTGGGCAACAAGGGGCAGGCCAACTACGCCGCCTCCAAGGCCGGGCTGATCGGCTTCACGAAGGCGGCGGCCAAGGAGCTGTCGTCGCGCAACATTCTCGTGAATGCGGTCGCCCCGGGGTACATCCAGACCGACATGACCGCCAAATTGGGGGACGAGGCCCGGGCGGCCTTGTCGGGCCAGATTCCGCTGGCCCGGCTGGGAGAGCCCAAGGACATTGCCGGCGCCGTGGCGTTCCTGGCGTCGGATCTGGCCGCCTACATCACCGGGCAGGTCCTGGTGGTGGATGGCGGGATGGTGATGTAACGGAACGCGACACAGACTATATTACGGTTTCCCTCCACTCCCACAGCTTGAGAGGATCGCGGCATATGGCCGATCATGGCGACAAGGTCAAGGACATCATCGAGAAGGAACTGGGCGTCGAGCGCGAGAAGCTGACGCCGGACGCGAGCTTCATCGAGGATCTCGGTGCGGACAGTCTCGACATCGTTGAGCTGGTGATGGAATTCGAGAAGGAGTTCAACATCGACATTCCCGATGAGGATGCCGAGAAGCTCCGCACGGTCGGCGACGCCATCGCCTATCTGAACCAGAAGATCGGCTGAGTCGATGAAGCGCCGGGTCGTCATTACCGGGATGGGCTGCGTGACCCCCGTCGGCAACGACGTGGGAACAACTTGGCAGGCGCTGCTCGACGGCAAGTCGGGCGGGGCGCCGATCACGCACTTCGACCCCTCCACCTTCAAGGTGCGCTTTGCCTGCGAGGTGAAGGGCTTCGACGCGGCGCTGTACATGGACCGCAAGGAAGCCAAGCGCTCCGACCTGTTCACGCAGTATGCGATGGCCGCGTCCGTGCAGGCGATGCAGGACGCGGGCCTCGCCGACGGCCAGGGCTACGTGCCCGAGCGGACCGGCGTCCTGATGGGCAGCGGCATCGGCGGCATCAAGACGTTCGAGGACCAGCACCACGTGCTGGAGACCGCGGGCGCCAACCGCATTTCGCCGTTCTTCATCCCGATGTTCATCAGCGACATCGCGGCCGGCGTCGTCTCCATGCGGTTCAACGCGAAGGGGCCGAACTTCTGCACGGTCTCGGCGTGCGCCTCGTCGGGGCACGCCATCGGCATTGCACTGCGCACCATCCAGTACGGGGACGCGGACGTGATGATCGCGGGCGGCACGGAGCACGCGGTGACGCCCATGTCCATCGCGGGGTTCGCGAACATGCAGGCGCTGTCGACGCGGAACGACGATCCGGCGCGCGCCTCGCGCCCGTTCGACGCCACGCGCGACGGCTTCGTGATGGGCGAAGGCGCGGGGGTGGTGATCCTCGAGGAGCTGGAGCACGCGCGGGCGCGCGGCGCCAGGATCTACGGCGAGGTGGCCGGCTTCGGGATGACGGGCGACGCGTATCACCTCACGGGACAGCCCGACGCGCACGAAGGGCTCCAGCGCGCGATGCGGCGCGCCCTCGAGGACGGCGGCGTGTCGCCGGCCGAAGTGCAGTACGTCAACGCGCACGGCACGTCGACGCCGCTGAATGATCCCAACGAGATTCGCGCCATCAAGGCCGTGCTGGGCGCGCACGCGGCGGGCGTGAACGTGAGCTCCACCAAGTCGGCCACCGGGCACATGCTCGGCGCGGCGGGCGGGGTGGAGACGATCTTCACGACGCTGGCCATTCACCATGGCATCGTGCCGCCCACGATCAACCTGCAGACGCCGGACGCCGAGTGCGACCTGGACTGCACAGCCAACGTGCCGGTGAAGCGCACGATCAACGCCGCGCTCAACAACTCGTCCGGCTTCGGCGGCCACAACACGTCCCTCGCGATCGTCCGGTTCCGGGACTGACGCGATGAGCGCGGCCCCGCAGATCGCGTTCGATCGCATCCACGACCCGGTGCTTCGCCGCGTTGGGGAACGGATCGGCGCCGGGGAGCGGCTGGACACCAGCGACGGCCTGGCACTGTACCGCACGGGCGACCTCACGGGCCTCGGCGTCCTGGCCGACGCGGTAAATCGTGCGAAGCACGGCGACGTGGTGACGTTCGCGTCGAACCAGCACATCAACCCGACCAACATCTGCGTGTTGCGCAAGACCTGCTCCTTCTGCGGCTACGCACGGCTGCCGAAGGAAGCGGGGGCCTACCGCTACACCCTGGCGCAGACGCTGGACGAGGCGGCGCACGCGGCCGACGGCATGACGCGGGAATTCCACATCGTGGGCGGCCTCGACATGCAGGCCGGGCTGGCGTACTACGAGGAGATGTTCCGCGCGCTCAAGGCGAACTTCCCGCACGTGCACATCAAGGCGCTCACGGCGGTGGAGATCGCGCACATTGCGCGCATCGAGAAGAAGTCGTGGCGCGAGGTGCTGGCGGCGCTGCAGGCGGCGGGCCTCGACACGATGCCCGGCGGCGGCGCCGAAACGTTCAGCGCGGCGGTGCGCGACCGGATCGCGAACCGCAAGCTGGGCGGCGCAGAGTACATCGGCGTGCATCGCGCGGCGCACGAACTGGGCATCCGCACCAACTGCACCATGCTGTACGGCCACGTCGAGACGCTCGAGGAGCGTATGGAACACCTGCAGATGCTGCGCGGCCTGCAGGACGAGACGGGCGGGTTCCTGGCGTACATCCCGCTCGCGTACCATCCCGACGACAACGAGTTGGGCCGCGAGCTGGGCCGCACCGGCACCGCGACGACCGGGTGGGACGACCTGCGCATGCTCGCGGTCGGCCGGTTGTTCCTCGACAATTTCCAGCACATCAAGTCGCACTGGATCATGGTGACGTCGCCGCTGAGCCAGGTGGCGCTGCACTATGGCGTGAACGATCTCGAGGGCACCGTGGTGCGCGAGAAGATCTACCACGCCGTCGGGGCGCACACACCGCAGGCCATGACGCTGGACGCGATTCTCGCGCTCATCCGCGGGGCGGGCAAGACGCCGGCGGAACGCGACTCGTTCTACCGGGTCCTGCGCACCGCGTTCGACGAGCCGCCGGTGGCGGCGGGCGCCGCGTGATGCGGGTCGGGCGCATTCCGTACCTGAACTGCGCCCCCGTCTACGGCGCCGTCGATCGCGGCATCGTGGC
Organism: Gemmatimonadales bacterium; assembly: GCA_038208045.1. Classification (GTDB taxonomy): domain Bacteria; phylum Gemmatimonadota; class Gemmatimonadetes; order Gemmatimonadales; family Gemmatimonadaceae; genus PNKL01. The sequence goes on from JBBQZD010000097.1 coordinate 5,571, forward strand.
GCTCGACGCCGAGCTGGTGAGCGGCGTGCCGTCCGCCCTCAACCGGCTGATGTCCGCGGGCCAGCTCGACGTGTCGGTGATCTCGGCGGTCGAGTACGCGCGCGAGGCGGGGCGGTACCTGCTGCTGCCGGAGCTCGCCATCTCCTGCCTTGGGGCGGTGCGCAGCGTGATGCTGTTTTCCACGCGCCCCGCGGCGGAGCTGCACGGCGAGCAGGTGCTGGTGAGCCGCAGTTCGATGACGTCGGTGGCGCTGCTCGAACTGCTCTTCGACAACGTGTGGAAGTCGCGGCCGGTCTTCGTGCCCGGCGACGCCGAAGCCGACGACCTGGCGCGCGACCAATCGCCGGTGGCGGCGCGCCTGGTCATCGGCGATGCGGCGCTGATGCTGCGCCACCCGCGGCACCCGGTGGCCGAGGCGCACGGGCGGGAGTATCCGCACGTCTATGATCTCGGGGCCGAATGGAAGGCGTGGACGGGGCTCCCGTTCGTCTTTGCCGTTTGGGTGGCCCGGCGCGACGTCGGCGTGCGCGAGGCACTGGGTGTGCACGCCCGCCTGATCGAGAGCCGCGACTGGGGCGTGACGCACCTGAAGCAGCTGGCGGATGAGCTGGCGCCCGCGTACCGGCTGCCGTCCGCGGTGCTGCAGGCGTATCTGCGGGGACTCGACTACGGGCTGGGACTCGAGTACCTGGAAGGGCTGTCGGAGTTCTTCCGGCGGCTGGAACTGGCGGGGAAGGTGCCGCAGGGGAAGCTGGTGTTCCTGCCGGCGGCATGAACCGAATGGCGCGGAACGCAGAGCGAATGGCGCACGGCCGTCATGCGCTCCGCGTGATTCGCCATGCGTCATTCGAACACTGGGCCTGATCAATGTCTGAGCACTCCAACCTCCTCGATCTCTACCGGCACGCCCCGCTCCTTGAGCTGGGCGCGCTGGCCGACGCCAAGCGCCGCGAGCTGCACCCCGAGGGGATCGTCACGTACATCGTCGACCGCAACATCAACTACACCAACGTCTGCGTGGCCGACTGCGGCTTCTGCGCGTTCTACCGGCGGCCGAAGCACGGGGAAGGGTACACGCTGTCGTACGAGCAGATCGGCGAGAAGATCGAGGAGACCAAGGCCCTGGGCGGCGTCCAGATCCTCATCCAGGGCGGGCACAACCCGTACATCCCGTTCGAGTGGTACCTGGAACTCATCAAGTACATCAAGCGGCACCATCCCATCCACGTCCACGGCTTCTCGCCGAGCGAGGTGGACTTCTGGTCCACGCTGTACCGCATGGACGCGCGCGACGTGATCCGCGAGCTGGTGAAGGCCGGGCTCGATTCCATTCCTGGCGGCGGGGGCGAAATCCTGGTGCAGCGCGTGCGCGACCTCGTGGCGCCCAAGAAGGCCGGGGCCGACCGGTGGCTCGAAGTCATGGAAATCGCGCATCAGGAGGGCCTGAAGACCTCGAGCACCATGATGTTCGGCATCGGCGAGACGCTCGAGGAGCGCCTCGAGCACCTGTTGCGCCTGCGCGACGTGCAGTCGCGCACCGGCGGCTTCACGGCGTTCATCTGCTGGCCGCTGCAGCCGGAGAACACGCCAACGCTTAGCCACATGCCCAAGACCGACGCCGTCGAGTATCTTCGGACCACGGCGTTTGCGCGCCTGGTCGCCGACAACATCCCCAATATCCAGGCCAGCTGGGTGACGATGGGGATGAAAGTGGGCCAGATTGCATTGTCGTACGGGTGCAACGATTTCGGGTCGCTGATGATCGAGGAGAACGTGGTGTCGGCGGCCAACACCACGTACCACACCACGACGGATGAGATGGAACGCCTGATTCGCGACGCGGGATTCGAGCCGCGCCGCCGACGCCAGAACTACCAACTCATCGGTGCGGCCGCCTCGGCCGCCTAGGAGACGCCGTCCGCATGGGAGTCCGCTTCGGTTCGGGAGCACGGAAGTCCATTGATGCCGCGATGGTTGAGGCCGAACAACACGGGCTCGACCTTCCGAATTCGCTGCACCTGCTGCTCGGCATGCTCAAGTCCCCGCACGGCGCGGCGGCGCAGATGACGGCCATGCTCGGCATGCCGGTGGACCTGCTGACGCGCGCGGTCGAATCGCGACTCTCCGGGGCCGGAGCGGCAGCGATGGCGGAAAGCGGCGACGCGGCGGAAGCCATCCTTCGTGCGGCGGGCGACCTCGCCGAGCGGCGTGGCGTTGCCGTCGTGACCGAGATCGACATTCTGCGCGCCATGGGACACAGTCCGGCAAGCGGGGCGGGGCGGGTGCTGCAGGAGGCCGGCATCAACGGCCCGCGCCTCGACCTGCTGCCGTTCGAGGCGAGCAACGAAACCGCCCCCGCGCCGACAAACTTCGCGGTGGCACGCACGCGGTCCGGCGTCGGCTACGATTCGCACCGGTTCGGCCCCGGGGACTGCATCGTCCTCGGCGGCGTGCGCATTCCGGCCGCGCAGGGGCTCGTGGGACACAGTGATGGCGACGCGGTGGCCCACGCCGTCACGGACGCGATCCTCGGCGGCGCGTGCGTCGGTGACATCGGCGAGATGTTCCCCGATGCCGACGCGGCCAACAAGGGGCGCGACTCCATCGAGATGCTCCACCTCGCGGTCGAGCGGGTGCGCGCGGCGGGCTGGACGCCGCAGCAGGTGGACGTCACCGTCATCGCCGAGGCGCCGCGGATCGGACAGTACCGCCTGGCCATGCGCGATCGGCTGGCCCCCGCACTGGGCGTGACGGTGAACGACGTGTGGGTCAAGGGCAAGACGAACGAGGGCATGGGCTGGATCGGTCGCGGCGAGGGCATCGCGGCGATCGCGGTGGCGACCCTGATCCCGTTCGGGGTTGCCCGCCGGTGACGGCCGTGATGGATTGGGTGGCAGGCATTGACCTGACCACCCTGTACGCCCTGCTCGCGCTGGTGTCGTTCATCGAAAGCATCTTCCCGCCCGCTCCCGCGGACGTCGTCGTGGCCTTCGGGTCGTTTCTGGCGGCGCGGCGCGGCGCGGACTATTCCGTCGTCGTGGCCTCCATCGTGACGGGCAGCACGGTCGGCGCGATGCTCATCTACTTCGTGGCCCGGCACTACGGGGCCGACTGGATGCACGGGCAACTGCGCCGGCTCAAGCTGGTCGGCGCGGAGCACAAGCTCGAGGAGATGTACGAGCACTACGGACTCGCGGCGCTGTTCGTCAGCCGCTTCCTGCCGGGCCTGCGCGCCGTGGTGCCGCCGATGGCCGGTGCGCTCCGGGTGCCGTGGCTGCGGACCGGCATCGTCATCGCCGTCGCGAGCACCCTCTGGTACGGCCTCATCATCTGGATTTCCTTCCGGGTGGGCTCCGACTGGGAGCAGGTGCGCGCAACGATGCACGTGGTGGGACGCCGCGTGCTGCTGTCAGCCATCGGCGTGGGCGCGCTGCTCAGCGTGGTGGGCTGGAAACTGTGGCAGCGCCACCGCGCCAGGCACGCCGCGTCGGAGTGACGGGCGCCGCCGACGCCGCGCGCGCGTACCTGCTCGAGCGATTCGCCGAGTTCCTGACGCTCGAGCACGGCAGTTCACCGCGGACCGACGAGAGCTACCGCCGGGACCTGCAGCGCCTGGCCGACTGGGGAATCGCGCACGGCGCGCCCACGCCGGGCGCGGTGACGCCGGCGCAGCTGCGCGAGTTCGTCTACCACCTCAAGGACCTCGGACTCGCGCCCTCGTCCATTCGCCGCGGCATCTCGGCCATCCGCACCTGGTTCCGGTTCCTGCTGGCCGAGGGCGTCGTGACGATCGATCCGAGCGACCGGCTGGAGACGCCCAGGAAATGGCGCACGCTGCCCGAGGTCCTCACGCCCGATGAGGTGGGCCGCCTGCTCGACGCGGTGTCGCTGGATGAACCCCTGGCCTTTCGCGACCGGGCCATGCTCGAACTCGCGTATGGGGCCGGACTGCGCGTCGGCGAGTGGATCAGCGTCCGGGTCGGCGACCTGCTGCTCGACGAGGGCGTGGTCCGCGTGCTGGGCAAGGGAAACAAGGAGCGGCTCGTCCCCGTGGGGCGACGGGCGACCGGCGCGGCGGCGCTGTACC
>JBBQZD010000098.1:0-9531 GCA_038208045.1 Gemmatimonadales bacterium
CTCGACTTTGGCTACTCGGCGGGCGTGGACGAGCTCTTCTTCAACGAGGGCGTCGCCCGGGTGACGGTGCGCGCGGCGACGCGCGTGGGCGGCACCGCCACGGTGCGCACCGCCCCCGCGCGCTCGGTGCCACAGATCGGCACCGTGTCGGTCATCACGGGCGGCATGCAGGAGCCCGAGGCCTCGCAGCGCAACCGCATCGAGTGGGACACCGACATCCGCGGCCCGCGCCCGCGGCTGAACCTCAGCGGCTTCGTGAAGGCGCGCGACAGCGCGACGGTGGAGGTGGCCATTCGCAATCCGGCGCAGGCCTGGCTCGAGGCCTTCGCCGAGGCGCTCGCCGAGCGCGGCATCGCGCTGCGCGGCACCGTCGTCAGCGAGCCTGCCGCGCCGACCACCGGCCTGACGCCGATCTTCACCTTCTGGTCGCCGCCGCTTCGCACCATCATGCCGCTGCTCGAGAAGCCGTCGCAGAACCAGATCGCCGAGATTCTCTACCGCACGCTCGGGCTCGAGAAGACCGGCGTGGGTTCACCGGACAGCGCGCGCCGCGTCGTGCAGCGCCAGCTCGCGGCATGGGGCGCCGATACGGCCGGCGCCGCCGTGCGCGACGGCAGCGGCCTGTCGCGCCACGACTACGTGACGCCCGAAACCATTGTCCGCGTGCTCGACGCCATGCGCCGGCACGCCGACTTCACGAGCTTCTACGACGCGTTGCCGATCGCCGGGGTGGACGGCACCATCCGCTCGCGCATGAAGGACACGCCGGCGCAGGGCAACGTGCACGCCAAGACGGGCACGGTAGACAAGGCGCGCTCGCTGTCCGGCTACGTGACGACGGCCGACGGCCGGGTGCTGGTGTTCAGCATGCTCTGCAACAACTTCACCGTGCCCACGCGCATGGTCGAGCAGGTGCAGGACGCGATCCTCGTGCAGCTCGCCTCGTCGCGCGCGCCGCGATGACGCACGCATGCTGAGCGTCGCCGAGGCCGTCGCACGCATCTGCGGTGACGTGCAGCCGCTCGGGGTGGAGCAGGTGCCGCTGCTCGACGCCCTGGGCCGCGTGCTCGCCCGCGACGCGCGCGCCACGTACACCCTGCCACACCACGACAACTCCGCCATGGACGGTTACGCCGTGCGCGGCGCCGACTTGGCGGGGGCCAGCGAGGCCGCGCCCCGCTCCTTTCGCGTCCTCGAGACGGTGGCCGCGGGGCAGTTCCCGTCCCGCCCGGTCGGCGCGGGCGAGGCCACGCGCATCATGACCGGCGCGCCGCTGCCGGAGGGCGCCGACAGCGTGGTGCGCGTCGAGGACACGGATGGCGGCACGGTGACGGTGCGCGCGCTCAAGGACCGCGACGTGCGCAAGAATGTCCGGCCACGCGGCGAGGATTTCCGCGAGGGCGACCTGGTGCTGCCTGCGGGCGAGCCGCTTGGCCCGGCGCAGATCGGCGTGCTGGCCTCGCTGGGGCTCGCCGAGGTGGCGGTGCGCCGCGCGCCGCGCGTGGCGATTCTCGGGTCGGGTGACGAGCTCGTGGATCTCGATCGCTTCGACGAGGTGCGCGCCGGCCGCAAGATTGTCGGCTCCAACAGCCACACGTTGCACGCCCTCGTGCGCAGTGCCGGTGGCGTGCCCGTGCCGATCGGCAACGCCGCCGACACCCCCGACGCCGTGCGCGCGATCTTCGAACGTGCGCTCGAGGCGAAGCCGGACCTCATCATCAGCTCCGCCGGCATCTCCGTGGGTGCGTTCGACTACACGCGCGACGTGCTGCAGGCGCTCGGCGCCGACCTCGCGTTCTGGAAGGTGCGCATGCGGCCCGGTGCGCCCATTGGATTCGGCGCCCTGCGCGGCGTCCCATGGATCGGCCTGCCCGGCAATCCGGTGTCGGTGATGGTGACGTTCGAGCTCTTTGCCCGCCCCGCGATTCGCCGCCTGCTCGGCCACGCGCGGCTGCATCGTCAGCCCGTGTCCGTCGTGCTCGAGGAGCCCGTGCGGATTGGTGCGCCCCTCACGCACTTCCTCCGGGCCATCGTCACGGCGCAGCCGTCGGGCGTGCTCACGGCGCGCCTCACCGGTCCGCAGGGTTCGGGCATCTTGACGTCCATGGCACGCGCCAATGCGCTGCTCGTCGTGCCAGAGAACGAGCCGGCGCACGAGGCCGGCGACCGGCTCACCGCGCTGCTCCTCACGCCGGAAGCGCAGCTTGCCGAGGAGTTCTCCCTGTGACCGGGCCCCGCGTGCCGGACCTCGCACCAGAACTCGCGGCGCTCGACGACCGCTTCGACATCGCCACGCGCGAGGTCACCGTGGCCGGACAGGTCTGGCGGCTGGAGCAACCGCGCAGCTTCGACGACCTCATCAGCGAAGCCGACTACGTCAAGGACGAGCGCCTGCCGTACTGGGCCGACCTCTGGGGCGCGTCGGTCGTGCTCGCCGCCGAGGTCTGCACCCTCGACGGTTCGGGGAAGACGGCGATCGAGCTCGGCTGCGGACTCGGCGTGCCATCCATCGCGGCGGCCTACGCCGGATTCGCGGTGACGGCGACGGACTACTACGACGACGCGCCCCTGTTTGCGCGACGCAACGCGCTGCACAACGTGGGGCGCGACATCACTGCGCAGCACCTGGACTGGACGGCCATTCCCGACGACCACCCGCGCTTTGATCTGGTCCTTGCCGCCGACGTGCTGTACGAACCACGCTACTCCGCGCTGGTGTCGAACGCGGTGCTGCGATCGCTGTCGCCCACGGGCATGGCGCTGGTGGCCGATCAGGGACGCATCGCGCTGGAGGGCTTTCGCGAGGCCTGCACGGCGCACGGCGCGACGATCACGCCGCGCCGTGTGATGGTGCACGAGGACGCGCCGGCCAAGCTGACGATCACCATCTACGAGGTGCGGCTCGGGTGAACCAGCCGATCCTGCAAATGGACCTGCGGCTTCTTGGAGGCGCGGTGGCGGTGCTCGGACTGGCCATCGGCGTCATCTGGTGGGTGGGCCGGCGCGTGCGCGATGAAATAGGACCGGCGCGCCCGGCGAACGGCGCGCGCGAGCCGCTGCGCGCCGCGCCGCCGGTACCGCCGCAGGTGGCAACGATGCTGCAACGCGGCCTCGTGACCCCCGCCCAGTTGGCGTCGATGACCGACGCGGAGCGGCAACTCTTCTTCGCGACGTTGGCCTCGGCCGACGACGACGAGGCGACACCAGGGGCCGCGGCGCGCCGCCCGAGAGCGCGCGCGCTCGTGCGGCCCGGCGACCTGCCGATCCTGTACTGCCCCGCCTGCGGCTACCGCATCGAGCGCTTCAGCAGTTCGCCGCCTATCACGGGGCAATGCGAGACCTGCGGCGCCAGGATCGTCGTGCGCCCCGACGGCCCGCGCCTGCTGCTCACGGTGGTGCCAAAGGAATAGGCGGAGGCCCGTCGCCCGGGCCTCCGCCATTCGCACCATCCGACGCGGCGGTCAGGCGAGCCGGTCGGCCACCACCTCGGCGATGTCGTAGACCGGAATGGCGGCATCGCGCGACTGGATGGAGTCATTCAGCATGGTCATGCAGAACGGACAGGCCACCGCGACGGCCTGCGCCCCCGTCGCCAGCGCCTCGTCGGCGCGCTCGGCGTTGATGCGCTTGCCTTCGGTCTCCTCCATCCACATGCGACCGCCACCCGCGCCGCAGCACAGGCCGCGGTCCTTCGAGCGCGGCATTTCCACCAGGTTCACGATCGGCAGCGCGCGCTTGAGCGTCTCGCGTGGCGCGTCGTAGATCTGGTTGTAGCGGCCCAGATAGCACGAGTCGTGATACGTAAAGGTGCTCACCGGCTCGTGCAGGTCCTCGCGCAACGGCACGCGTCCCTGGGCCATCAGGTGCTCGATGAAGACGGAGTGATGGATGACGTCGTAGTGGCCGCCGAACTGCGGATACTCGTTGCCGAGCTGGTGCATGCAGTGCGGGCAGGCGGTCACGATGGTGCGCACCTGGTACTTTGCCAACGTCTCGACGTTTTCCTTCGCGAGCATCTGGTACAGGTACTCGTTGCCCATGCGGCGCGCGGGGTCACCGTTGCACTTCTCCTCGCGGCCGAGGATGGCGAACGAGACGCCGGCGGCCTGCATGATCTTCGCGAACGCGACGGTCGTCTTCTTGGCCCGGTCGTCGAACGACCCCATGCACCCCACGAAATACAGAATCTCGGCGGTCTCGCCGCGCTCGGCGAGCTCGGCCATCGTCGGGATGTTCATGCCAGTGGCCCACCCGGCCCGCTCGCCCGGATCGAACGCCCACGGCGAGCCGCGCTGTTCCATGCTCTCGAACGCGGGCACCACTTCCTCGGGGAAGCGCGACTCGCCGAGCACGAGATTGCGGCGCAGCTCGAGGATCACCTCGAGCTGGTCGATGGAGACGGGGCACTCCTGCACGCAGGCGCGGCAGGTGGTGCACGCCCACAGTTCCTGCTCCGTGATGTAGCCGTCGAGCAGCGTCTTCGCCTCGAGGTCGGCGCCGATTGCGCCGCCCAACACCACCGCCGGCGCCTTCGCCTCCAGCCGCTCGCGAACGTTTACCACGATCTTGCGCGGCGAGAGCATCTTGCCCGTGAGGTTGGCCGGGCAGACCGCCGTGCAGCGCCCGCATTCCGTGCAGGCGAAGCCGTCGAGCAGGCTCTTCCACGAGAGGTGCTCGACGTCCTTCGCGCCAAACTGTTCGGCGTCGCCCTCGAGGTCCATGTAGCGCATCACGCCGACCTGGCCCGGCCCGCTCGTGTTCGACAGGAAGACGTTCGGCAGTGACGCGACCACGTGCAGGTGCTTGGAGTACGGCAGGTAGTTCAGGAAGCCGAGCACGAGCAGCCCGTGCGCCCACCAGCTGAGCGTGTGGAGGGCGTCCGCCGCGCCCACCGGCACCCAGGCGAGCCCCTGGGCCACCGCGAACGAGATGGGCCGGTAGAACGGCGTCGCCGCCTCGGGATGCGCCACCATGTGGAACGCTTCGGTCGTGAACATCGTGACCATCAGCACCCCGATCCACGCCAGAATGAACAGCGGGTCGTTGGGATGCGTCTCGGCGCCCTGCAGGCGCTTGATGCGCTTGGTCAGGCGGCGGAACAGCGCGAAGGCGACGGCAGCGATGACCAGCGCGCCCCACAGATCCTGGTTCGCCATGAAGAACCGGTACGCGGGCTGCGGCAGGTAGTGCGCAAAGGTGAAACCGGGCACGACGCCGGCGCCGAGGAACTCGACCGTGCCGGCGCTCAGGACGCAGAAGCCCCAGAAGATGGCGGCGTGCATCGGGCCGGCCACCGAGTCGCGGAAGATCTTCTCCTGGAAGATCCCGATCTCGATGAAATTCCCGAGGCGGCGCAGGATGTGGTCCCAGCGCGAGTCGTCGAGCCGTCCGATGCGCAGGTAGCCGACGAGGCGCTGCACATTGTAGGCGAAGAAGGCGACGGCGACAACGATGATCAGGGCGAACAGGCCGTTCGAAGCGGTCACGGAGTGCTCACGGAATGATGACGACGAAACGGGGGGCGCCAGGCGCGCCCGGCTCGGGCGGCGCTGGTGCAAACGCTACTTGCCGGACGCGCCGCCGACAAGCGAACGGGCGACGCCGGAAACCGGCGACGCCCGTTGAAGCTGCAATAGGCGCGCACGAACGCCCTTACGCCCCCGCCTTCGCCTGCTTCACCGCCTCGGTGAGCACCGGCAGGACCTCCATCACGTCGCCGACGATGCCGTAGTCGGCCACCTTGAAGATCGGGGCCTCCTTGTCCTTGTTGATCGCCACGATCGTCTTGGACGTGCGCAAGCCGGCCAGGTGCTGGATGGCGCCGGAGATGCCGCAGGCAATGTACAGGTCAGGGCTCACCAGCCGGCCCGTCTGGCCAATCTGGTCCGAGTGCGGACGCCAGCCGTCGTCGGTGACGGCGCGCGTGGCGCCCACCGCCGCGTTGCCGAACGCCGCCGCGAGATCCTCGACCAGCTTGAAGTTCGCCTTCTCCTTCAGGCCGCGGCCACCCGCCACGATCACCGGCGCGTCGCCAAGATCGATCTGGCCGCCGGCTGCGTTCTCGGTCAGCGTCACCTTCACACGCGCCGTGGCCGGGTCAATGGCACAGGCCAGCGGCTCAACCGTACCCGCCTTGGCGTTCTCCACTGGCAGCACCGCGCCGGCACGCAGCGAAATGATCGCCGGAATGGCCTTCAGCACGAACGTCTGCACGATCTTGTTGGTGTACCCGGGGTGCTTCACCGTCACGCGGTCGGCCGCGAAGGCGAACTCCGTGACGTCGGACGCGTACGCGAGCTTCATTTTGGCCGCCACGCGGGCCACGAGATCGTGCCCTTGCGCGCTGGCCGCGAAGAACGCGGCGCGGTAGCCGCTGCCGAGCCGTGCGGCAAGCGTCGCGACGATCGCCTCGGGGTTGTAGTTCGCGAAGGCGTCGTGCTCCAGCACGAGTACGACGTCGGCGCCGTGCGCGGCGCAGCGTGGAGCGAACTGCGCGATGCCCGGCGCGCCGACGAGCACGGCGTGCACCTGGCCCCCGGTGGCGTCGGCCACTTGCCGCGCGGCGGTGATGGTCTCGAGCCCGGCGCGGCGAAGCTCGCCCAGACGTGTTTCGGCGAATGCAAGAATGTTTGCCATCAGAGCACCTTCGCCTCTTCCTTGAGGAGCCGGACCAGTTCAGGCACCGCGTCCTTGCCCTCGCCAATGATGCGCCCCGCGGCCCGTTCGGCCGGAAGCTCGAGCTTCTCCAACTGGTACGTGATGGCGCCAAGCTGCGCCGGCTTGATGTCCATCGGCTTTTTCTTGGCGGCCATGATGCCCTTGAGCGACGGATACCGCGCGCGGGCAATGCCTTCGTCAATGGTCACGACGGCTGGCAACGGGCACTCGACCAGCTCGTACGCGCCCTCCAGCTCACGGCGGGCCTTCACCACGCCGTTCTCGACCTCGAGCTTGGAGATGGCCGAAATGATCGGCACGCCGAGCAGCTCGGCGACAAACGCGCCGGTGGACCGGTTCTGCGTGTCCACGGCCATGCGGCCGAGCAGGACCAAGTCGTAGCCGCCGTCCTTGAGTTCGGCGGCGAGCGCCGTGGCGATGGCAAGACCATCGCTGACCGGCGTGTCCTGCTTGAGGTGCACCGCGCGGTGCGCGCCCATCGAGAGCGCCTTGCGCAGCGTTTCCTGCACGACGTCGGGGCCGAGCGAGATGATGGTCACCTCGCCGGCGCCGAGCTTCTCGGTGATCTGGATGGCCACCTCTGCCGCGTAGCCGTCGAAGTCCGACATGTCGTACTTGAGACCCGCCTCGTCGATGGCGACGCCGGACGAAGCAATCTTGAAGCGCCCTTCCATGTCTGGAACGCGCTTGACGCACACGGCCAATTTCACCGTGAAAACCCTCGGAAAGAGTGTTCGGGAAAGATAGCGGCGGGCGCGGACGACGGTAGACGGCAGACGGTGGACGGTAGACATTGGGAGGCGGGTTTCCGGCACATCCGCCATCTACCGTCTACCGTCTCCCGTCTACCGTCTCCCACCATGCCTCTGGCATTGATCACCGGCGCCTCCGCCGGCATCGGCCGCTCCTTCGCGGAGGCGCTCGCCCGCCGCGGCTATGACCTCATCCTCGTCGCGCGGAGCACCGCGCGCATCGAGGGGGTGGCCCGCGAGCTGCACGCCCGGCACGCCGTGACGTGCGAGACGTGGTCCGCTGATATTTCCACGGACCAGGGCCGCGAGGCCACGGCAGCGCGCATCGCCGCCCTGCCGCAGCTCGACCTGCTGGTCAACAACGCCGGCTTCGCGACCACCGGGAAACTGGTGAAGATCGACGTCGAACCCCAGCTCGAGATGCTGCGGCTGCACGTGCTCGCCCCCATGCGCCTGGCCCGCGCGGCCGCGCCCGGCATGGTGGCGCGCGGCGCCGGTGCGATCATCAACGTCAGCTCGATTGCCGGCTTCATCTACGGTCCCGGCAACGTGAATTACTCGGCGTCCAAGGCCTTCCTCACCAACTTCACGCTCGGCCTCGACACCGAACTCGTCGGCACCGGCGTGCGCGTGCAGGCGCTCTGCCCGGGTTTCACGCACACCGAGATCCACGACGACATGCTGCACGTCAAGCAGCAGATCCCCTCGTGGCTCTGGATGCAATCGGCGGACGTCGTGGAGATCTCGCTGCGCCAGCTCGAGACCGGCGGCGCCGTGGTGTGCATTCCCGGCCTCAAGAACAAGCTGATGATCGCCGTGCTGCGCCGCATCCCGCACGCCTGGCGCCGGCGGATGGCGGTGAGGAAGAAGAGACGGTAAAGGCAGATGGCGGAAGGCGGATGGCAGATGGCGGAAGGCGGATGGAACGCGCCGGCAATGCCACGCGCTCGACTCCCCCATCCGCCCTCCGCCTTCCGCCTTCCGCCATCCGCCTTCCGCCATCCGCCTTCCGCCCTCCCCCCTACGGCGTCAGCGACTTCTCCCGGATCGCCCGGAACTCGTTGCCCGGCTTCCACTCGGGCCACTTGGCGGCCATCGCCACGCGATACCCGATCGCGAAGTTGAACTGCAGGTCTTCCGCCGCCCCGCTGAGCTCCCACGCCGCCTTGATGTTGTCCGACGGCTTGTGGTAGTCGTTGGCGGTGTACTCGTCGCGCTTCTGCCGGCCGTACGCGGTGTCCTTGCCGACAAACGTGATGCCCTCGCCGGGATAGAACGCCGGCACGCCGACCTTCGCGAAGTTGAAATGGTCCGAGCGGTAATAGAAACCCTTCTCGGGTTCGGCGTCGGGCCGCAGCGTGCGGCCGCCCTGCTCCGCCGCCGCGGCGCGTGCGTAATCGTCGAGGTCCGACGCCCCGTAGCCCGTCACGACGATGTCCGACGTGCGCCCCCAGGTGTTGAGGCCGTCCATGTTGATCACCGCGACCGTCTTCGCCACGGGATACAACGGGCTGGTCGCGTAGTACTGCGAGCCGAGGAGCCCCTGCTCTTCCGAGGTGACGGAGAGAAAAAGGATCGAGCGCTTCGGGGCCGTCGGCGCGGCGACGAAGGCCTTGGCCAGCGTCAGCAGGCCCGCGACGCCCGTCGCGTTGTCCAGCGCGCCATTGTAGATGGAGTCGCCGTCCACCTTCACGCCGACGCCGAAGTGGTCCCAGTGCGCGTTGTACACCACGTACTCGTCCTTCAGCGCCGGGTCGCTCCCCTCGAGCTTCGCGATCACGTTGCGTGAGTCGATCGTGCGCAGCGTGTTCTTCAGCGTCACGCTGGCCGTCACACCCAGCGGCACGGGCGCGAACTCCTTCGTCGCCGCCGTCGCCTTGAGCGCGTCGAAGTCCTGCCCGGCCATCGCGAACAGTGCCTTGGCGCGATCACTCGTGATCCACCCCTCCACCTCGCTCCGCCCCATGTTCTTGTCGGGCGTCACGAGGTCGAACTGCTCGGCGACCTTGCCCTGCACCACGGTGAACGGATAGCCCGCCGCCGCCGTCTCGTGCACGACCAGCACGCCAGCCGCCTTGTGCTTGAGGCCCTGCTCGTACTT
>JBBQZD010000099.1:0-9273 GCA_038208045.1 Gemmatimonadales bacterium
GATGGAGTTTCTGGACCTCGCCGGCACGGTGGTCGACAAGCAGGTGGCCAAGATCGCGCCGGTCGAACCCGGCAAGACCGGCACGTTCGACCTGGCCGTGGCGAAGCCGCACGTGGCCGCCTGGCGCTACGCGCCCATCAAGTAGTGGTGGTGCCGATGCCCGTCCGCGTCCTGGTGATCGACGATGACGCGGTCGTCCGCGGCATGCTGGCCGAGATGCTGCGGCGGGAGGGGTACGAGGTGGACGAGGCCGAGGACGGGCGCGTCGGCATGCGGCGGTTTCGCGAATCGCCGGCGGCGCTGGTCATCACCGACGTGGTAATGCCGGAGCAGGAGGGGCTGGAGACGTTGATGCAGTTGCGGCACGAGTTCCCGGCGGTGAAGGTCATCGCGATTTCGGGGGGCGGCCGGGTGGGTCCCGACGCGTACCTCAACTCGGCGCGCACGCTCGGGGCCCATGGCATCCTGGCCAAGCCGTTCGGGCGCGAGGAGCTGCTGAACGTCGTCCGGGAAGCGCTCGCGGGCTGATTGACCCGGACGCGCGGTCCGGATATATTTTGGGATTCGCCGGCGGATGCATTCGCCGGCGAAGTCGTCCCCGGGACGAGCAACACCGGTTGGCGCTCGTAGCTCAATTGGATAGAGCATCTGACTACGGATCAGAAGGTTAGGGGTTCGAGTCCCTTCGGGCGCATGAGAGATTGACAGAGACGGCATGTGGCGGGACCATCCTGACGGGGTGGTCCCGTTCTTTTTTGTGGCAGGCGCGGCACGCTGGCGCGGCACGCAGGCGCGGCACGCTGGCGCGGCCCCTTGTCGGCGACCGGGCCCGTTGCCATATCTGGTCACCTTTCGACCTGGAGTTGGCCGTTGGCCGTCGAAGTCAGGCTCAGCCGCGAGATGCGCCTCATCGACATCACGATGATCGGCGTGGGGGCGATGATCGGCGCCGGCATCTTCGTGCTGACGGGCATTGCCGCCGGTGCCGCGGGCCCGGGGCTGATTCTCGTCTTCGCGCTCAACGGCGTGGTGGCCGTGCTCGCGGCCATGTCGTACGCCGAGCTCGGCGGCGCGATCCACGGTGCGGGCGGCGGCTACCTGTACGTGAAGCAGGCGCTGCCCAACCCCAGCGGCTTCCTCGCCGGCTGGATGAGCTGGTTTGCGCACGCGGTGGCCTGCTCGCTGTACGCGCTCGGCTTCGGCGCCTATTTCAAGCAGGCGCTGTCGGTGATCGGGGTGAAGGACGTCGTGACGCCGGGGGCACCGCTGGAAGTCTGGCTCGCGGTGGCCGTCTGCCTGCTGTTTGCCGTGATCAACTTCCGCGGGGCGTCGGAGACCGGGAAGGCCGGCAACGTCGTGACCATCGGCAAGCTCATCGTCATCGGGCTGTTCATCCTGGCCGGCCTGTGGGCAATGGCCCAGCGCACGGGGTGGCAGGCGTCGTTCAGCCCGTTCCTGAGCAACGGATGGAACGGCGTGTTCGCGGCCATGGGGCTGACGTTCATCGCCTTCGAGGGATACGAGATCGTCGCGCAGACGAGCGAAGAGGTGGAGAACCCCAAGCGCAACGTGCCGCTGGCGGTAATGCTCTGCCTGGCGATCGTCATTCCCATCTATCTCCTGGTGGCGTTCGTGGCCGTCGGCGCGACGATTCCGCCGGCTGGCGTGGAGGTGACGCGGTATCTCGGCGAGCAGAAGGAGATGGCGCTGGTGACTGCGGCCAACCAGTTCGTCGTGGGAGGGGGCCTGATCATCCTGGTGGGGGGCCTGCTCTCGACGCTGTCGGCGCTGAACGCGACCATCTACTCGTCATCGCGGGTGGCGTTTGCCATGGCGCGCGATGCGAGTCTGCCGCAGTCGCTGGCCCGGGTGCACGCCACGCGCGGCACGCCGCACGTGGCGATCTTCGTCTCGACGGCGCTGGTCATCTTCATGGCGGTGGCGCTGCCGATCGAGGACGTGGCGGCGGCGGCGAGCGTGATGTTCCTGCTGCTCTTCGGCGCCGTAAACATCGCGGTCATTCGGCTGCGGCAGACGCACCCGCACCTCGACCGCGGGTTCAAGGTGCCGTTCTCGCCGGTGACGCCGATCATCGGCATCGTGGCCATGCTCTTCCTGGCCGCGCTGATGGTCAAGGCGTATCCGCTGGCCTGGCTGGCGGCCGGCGGGTGGATTGCCTTGGGCGTGCTCGCGTACTACGGCTACAGCCGGAAGCGCGAGACGGCGTTCCAGGCGCGCGCGTCGTGGATGGAGAAGATCGACCGCAATGAATACCGCGTGCTGGTGGCCCTCTCGAGCAAGCGCATGCTGCCGTCCCTGATGGAGGTGGGGCTTGGCATCGCGAAGGCGCACGGGGGCGAGGTGGTGCTGGTGCACGTGGCGGAGGTGCCGGAGGGCGAGGCGCTCGACGCGCCGCGGCCGGCGTCGCGCGAGGCCGAGGCGCTGCTCGAGCGCGGCATGGCGTACGCACGGGCGCGGCAGGTGACGGCGCGGGCCGTGCTCACCATCGGGCACCGCGTGAGCCACGCGCTGGTGCAGTCGGCGCGCGAGGAAGAGTGCAACTTCCTGGTCATCGGGCAGCCGCACACGCACTCCATGCTCGAGCGGCTCGTGTCGTCCATCGTGGAGCGCGTGCTGCAGCGGGCACCGTGCCAGGTCGCGGTGGTGTACGGCAAGGTGGACCGGGCCGCGGTGTCGCGCATTCTCGTGCCGGTGACTTCGGGTCGCAATTCGGAACTTGCCGCGCGGCTGGCGCCGTCGCTGGCCGCCTGGTTCACGGCCGACGTGCGCGCGGTGACGATGCTCGACGCGACCTTGTCGCGCGACGAGGGCGAGCGCATGGTGCAGGAGGCGCGCGGTACCCTGCAGGCCGCCGGATCGGGGCAGGAGTTGGAAGCGGTGCAGGTGCCGACGGCGGAACGCGGCTTCCTGGAGATCATCGAGTCACACGCGCTGGTGCTCATCGGCGCACCGTCCATCGGCCCGGTCGTACCGCTGTTCGGCAACACCGTGCCCGCGCTGATCGCTCGCCACGACCGGAATCCGGTGGTCGTCGTGCGCGCCGTGGCACCTCAGCACGCCCACCGATTCGAACGCGTGTTCTTCGCGAGGACGTAGCCATCATGCAGACCGCCACGACCACCACGTTCTCCAACTTCCAGAGCCGGCTCACCGAGTACCTGCCGACGCTCGCCGCCGGGCTGTTCGTGGTGGCGCTGGGCCTCCTCGCCGGCTGGCTCGTCAAGCGCGCCGTGGTGCGCGGGCTGCTGTGGCTGCGCCTCGACCGGATTGGCGGGCGGCACGCCTGGCGCGCCGCGTTCCGCAAGGGCGACGTGCGCTCGGCGCTGTACAATGTCGTCGGCAACGTGGCGATGGCGCTGGTGGTGCTCATCTTCGTCGAGAACGCCACGCAGATCTGGGGGCTCGACGTGGTGGGCCGGCTGATTGACGGTCTGCTTGTCTACCTGCCGAACCTGGCGCTGGTGATGCTCATCGTCGGTGTGGGGGTGCTGCTCTCGAACACGGTGGCCAGTCGGGTCGAGGCCGCGCTGGAGGAGGAGGAGCTGGCCCACCCGCGGCTGGTGGCGACCGCGGTGAAGGGATCGCTGATGGCGATTGTCGGCGCGCTGGCGCTGTGGCAACTCAACTTCGCGCGGCAGATCGTGCTGTCGGCCTTCCTGATTGCCTTCGGCGCCATCGGCGTGGCGTTCGCGCTGGCGGTCGGCATCGGCGGTGCGCGGGCCCTTCAGCGCGGGCTCGAGGGGATGTTCGACCGCAAGAAGGACGGCGCTCCGCCCGCCGAGTGAGCCCCGGCCGACGTCCCACCGGTCAGGTGCGCGTGCCGCCGGCGATGATGAGGGCCTCGTCGCGGCGCTTGGTGGGCGAGATGCTCGTGCCAGGAAACTCGCGGAAGTAGGCGGCGATCGTCTCCTTGGTGCCGCAGAGATAGACGATGTCGTCGGGCTTGAGCCGGAAGGTGCCGTCGAAGGTGACGTGCACATCGTCGCCCCGCTCGACGGCCACCACCGAGCAGCCGGTGCGCTCGCGGATCATGCGGGTGGCGAGCGGATGCTCGGCGAGACTGCCGGAGGAGGTCGCGACCAGCTTGATCTCGGCCTCGAGCGAGACCGAGTCGCGGCCCAGCAGGTGAAAGGCCAGCAGCTGGCCGGCCACCTGGCCGATGGAGAGCGCGAAGTCGGCGCCCGCGCGATGGATGCGCGAGACGTTCTCGGCGCGGCTGGCCGCGGCGATGATCATGACCTCGGGGGCCATGCTGCGCACCACGGCGGCGGCGAAGAGCGTGGCACTGTCGGAGTCCATGGTGAGCACGACGGCCTGCGCCTCCTGCGCGCCCGCGGCCTTCAGGACGTCCGGGTCGAGCCAGTCGCCGACGATGTCGACGCCCTCGCCCGGCGTGTCGTCGACGACGCGGACTTCCTCCTCCGCGAGGCGCAGAAACTCCGCCGTCTTGGTGCCGACCACCGAATGGCCGAGCACGAGCAGCGGGCCCGGCCGATGCACCGGCGTGGCCAGCAAGCCGAGCTTGGTGATGGAGTCGTGGCTGCCGACGGCGACGATGATCGTGCCCACTTCGAGCTTCGTGTCGAGGTTCGGCTGGTTGACGAAGCGGCCGTCCACCCAGAGGCCGACGATGGTCGCGCCCGTGGTGGTGCGGATGTTCGACTCGCTGATGGTGTGGCCGGCGAGCGCGCTGGCGATGTGGATGCGCAGCTCGCCCACCTCGAGGTGCGCGCCGAGGTGGCGGACGCCGGAGATGCGCGGACTGAAGCGATGGCTGGCGCGCGCGGCGATGGCCGCGGCGAGCACGTGGGTGGGCGTGAACGACGTGGTCGCCCCGGCGCGCAGCATGGCGGTGCGCCGCACCGGATTGTCGACCATCGCGAGGATCGGGCCGGTGAAGCCGTGGTATCGGGCGCTCAGGGCGATGGCGGCGTTGTCCTCGTCCTCGCCGTTGGCCACGACGGCGCGGGCGCCCATGAGGTTGCTGAGGTCGGGGTCATCGTGCTCGAGATTGCTGAGCACCACCTGGAAGCCCTGTTCGTGCAGGCGGCGGGCGGTGGCTTCGTCCTCCTCGAAGATCACGACCGGCACGCCGGCGTCCTCGAGCTCGTCGAGCAGCGAGGTGACGGCGGGGCCGTGGCGGTAGATGAAGACGTGGCCGTCGAGCGGCATGAGCGTGCTGGGCAGGCGGGCCTGGAAGCGCTCCTCGAGGAGCGGGATGATGAAGACGGGGAAGATGAGGAAGATCATCGTGACGCCGACGAACTCGGCGACGACGACGTAGGCGACCATGAGCGGGTGGGACCACGTGGTGTCGTGGCCGAAGCCGGTGGTGGTCATGGTGGCCGCGGCCCATTGCAGGCTCTCGACCATGGTGCGCGGCTTGTGTTCCAGGCGGGCCATGCCGGCCTGGAAGATCACGGCGAGAATGAAGGCGACGACCGGCAGCGACAGGAGCAGCAGGCCAAGGCGTCGGATGGAGCGCGGGATCTGGCGCATGGCGGCTCGTGGGCTTCAGGACTGGGCGGACGCGCCATCGTGAGGTGGCGGGTCGGACGGGCGGAGGCGGGGTTGGGCGCAATGCCGCGGCCGGGTTCGCGCACGGCGGAGACCCTTCAGCAAGAGTGCCACGAGGGCGGCGATGACGCCAGTCGCGGGATCGGTTGCGGGATCGGTTGGCGGTTCAGGCCTGGCGAGAAACCGCGTCCGTCGACGGTCCCATTTCGGCGCGCTCCAGGGCCTCTGGCGGCGGGTCAGGTCGCTTGTGATATGGAAGGGACCCGACTATCATCCTAGTTCTGTGTTGGTGCCTGTTTTCAGGGTGATTTGCGGGCTGGTTTTCCGGCCAACGCAGCGGGCGGTTGGGCTGTCGGAATTGCGGGGTGTTGATGGAGCGTTGGACGAGACTTTACCGATATTCGGGGCGTAGCTTAGCCCGGTAGAGCGCCTGCTTCGGGAGCAGGAGGTCGGAGGTTCAAATCCTCTCGCCCCGACTGAGAACAAACGAAACGCAACCTCTTGCCGTGCGAGGGGTTGCGTTTTGCTTTTTGGACGATCCGCACCTCGGTGTCTGGGGCCACATTCTGCCAAAATTGGGCGAAATGAGCTCTTCGCAGTGCACCATATGTGACAGCTCTGTGACGGCGGCAGCGATCGTGCGACGCGACCGGCGGAAACGACGAGAACTACGCCCTGATCCGACTGCTACATCGCAACCGGACGGAATTGCGAGGGGACTCGCACGTACGTTCCTGCAGGAAGGGAAGGTGTAGTGCGGCGTTGCAGATCTGGACGCCCCCGCGGGCGGCGCGCCAGCCGAAGTTGTGCGACCCGGCCCCGAGGCAGTCCTCCGGTGGCACCTGAACTAACCGGTCGTGACAGAATGTTACATGGCGTGTTAGTACTAGCGGCGGCGCCCTCACATGATTGTCGCTGCAGCGCAGCACTGGTCCTCTTGTAAACGATCCGCGCAAAAGACCATCGCATCTATACCTCGACGGCGAGAGTCCCTTATGCGCCATGTGATCTCGAAGGCTCGCGCCGCCGACGCGCGAAGTGCGCTAAACGCGACCGTCAGATTCTGGCAGAGCGGCCATTTCATCGCTGTCGCGTGTCTTGCTACGCTCTGCGCGTGTGAACACCCTGTCGCCCCACCCCCGACAGAAGAGGCCGTCTCCGTGCGCGTGAGCGAGGCTGCCGCCTCGCCGACTTGCGGCAATGGCTCATGTCAACTCACGAACAGCATTCGCCCCTTGCAGTCGGCGATCTCCGCCGCCGACTCGACCGACGCGGTGGTCCCGCTCGGCGAAGTCCGTCTCGCGCTCCAGGCCGGTGACAGCGTTCGCCTCTCCGCCACCGTGTCGCCTGATCTGGCGGGCAGTCTGCCAGCCGATCTCCGTGTGGTCGTCATCACGGGCTTGGACACCGTGCGCGTTCCCTTGGTCGGTAATCCGTTCCCCGTCCTCGTTCATCGCGCTCTGCGAAGTGATTCGGTCCGAATCCAACTCTCGTTGACGCGCGGGCTGCATACGATACCGCGCTCAGGCACGTTCAACGTTGCCTTGAGTTACGGCTCCGGCGTGCTGCTTTCGTCCTGGGCACCGTGGCTGTCGGGATCCCCACCGCTGCACATGACGGCGATGAGTACCCCGGCGACGTGCACAGCATCGGCGCCCGGGCCAAGCAGTTGTGAGTCGATCAGTCTCACGATCGATCCGTTCGCGCTGGGTAGTGCGTTCGGTGCGGACTTCCAGAGCGACGAGGGCACTGGGGCAAGTCGCCCCATCACAATCGGGTTCTCAGCGCCGGTGTTCAGCGTGACGATTACGGCCGCCGATCCGACGTTTGTCGGAAACTCGATGACCGCGTATCGCGACGACGGTTCCGTCGCTGGCGTCGTGGACTTCACAGGGTCCGGCATTCCCGGCGTTGATATTCCAGATACGCGGTCCATCAGCGCCGGGGGCATCGTGCGCGTCGTGCTCTCGCCCGCACCGCGTGACTACGTGGCATACAAGGATCTGACGTTTGATCCGAATGCTCCATTCACTGGCCTTCAGTGCGGCCCCAAACCGGTGGAAAGAGGGCAGATCGTCACCTGTCGCATGACCGTATCTGAAGCGTTTCGTGTTGTAAAGCACATCGCGAGTGGCGGAAGCAACTTTGGATCGCCCATCGTGGAAACGCCGAACGCAAGCTACGCCGCAGCAAGCGCGCACGTCTGGAGCGGGATTGCGGTCACCGACACGCAGGTCGAGATGCTGGTCGAGACCACCGGGAGCAACGGGACGGCGCGGCAGACGACTTACTCGGACCGTATCTTGGTGGGCGCCCGCCCCTGGTCAGTGCTGAAGTTGAATTCGCCCAGCGTGACGATCGGGCTCCGCGGCAGCATGCTCGCATACCCGAGCAACGGTGTCTTCGGGAATGCGCGTCCCGAGTTCGAGAAGCAGGCCGACACGCTTCGGATCAGCCGCGCGCCGAGCGGACCAAACACCGGACTGGCGTTCCTCACCTCGGCACCATCGGTAGACCACTCGATCTTCCTCCACCCCGGTCTCTACTCCCGCCCTGCCGAGGCGGACTCTTCACAGAGTTGGCACGGGGATCAGAACGGATTGGGATCGGGGACCTGCACCGCGGCGGTCTTCTCTATCCTCACGCCCGCGGTCGAACGGCACGAGGGGGTAACGATGCAGGACAGCTCGCATTGGGGTATCACCAGGAACTTCTATCAGGCGACCAACGCCCAGCGGCAATTTGAGCAGCTCTTCACGAACAAGGACGACTTCGAACTCCGCTATGTCGCTTGGCAGGTGTGGCTCAAGCTTCACCAAGGGACGCACGACCGTCAGCAGAATCGGTTCGACATGGCTGAATACCCGTTGATCCGTGCGAGTCTCCACTGCACCTTGGACATGAACCCCAACGACCGCTGAGGCCGTCTGATGAAGTCACTTCTGATCAAGACGCTAGTCCTCTGGCCGCTCCTCGCCGGCACCGTGCAGGCGCAGGATGTCAATTACAGGCTCGCCGCTCCCCCTTCGGCCGAGGAGTGCCAGCGCTGGGCGACCGCCCTCAACGGCGGCGTCCTCACGGGCTGGCTGCCATACTGCCCGGCACTCGCGCCGAGCGCGTTCGCCGCCGCAGTCCGCGCGGCCCGCGCAGTCACCGACACCGCCTATCTCAGCGGCCTTGCTGCACGGGCCGGCGACGTGCGGGATCTGCGCATATTCGACGCCGCGCTGGAGGTGGCCGCCGACGGGCGCGCCTCCGACCGCGCCCGCATTCTGGGCCTTCTCATCACGGTCTCCCAGTTGGGTTCGAGCCAAGACATTGTCTTTCACTCGATCGCTCGATCCGAGCTCTTCACACAAGTGCTCCCCGCGGAGGGCATGTGCGGATTCGGCCCCGCCTCCAGCGACGGCATCGCGTTCGACAACGGACTGCCGGACGATGCTAATCGGAGGGCGGCACGAGTGATCGATGGCATCAGGTTCGCGAATGGCACCTCGACCCTTCTGCGGAACTTCGCGCGCTGTGCCCGATCCGCCGTCGGTCGGGATATCCCGCCCCAGGTGGATGTCTCACAGATCCGCTTGGACTACGTGTCGGCGCGTGTCAAGATAGTTGTCGCCTCGGTCATGCCGCCACTGGCTGATCAATTGCGGTACGTGCCGCCTGCGCGGTGACGACGGCGTCGCGTTCGGGATTGAGCGCGACGGCCCCGATGGGGGTCCAGTTGCGGGTGTT
>JBBQZD010000100.1:0-9059 GCA_038208045.1 Gemmatimonadales bacterium
GACCCGATGGTGGTGATGATCGGCAGCGCAGAGCAGTACGGGGCGCACGACGCCGCGGCCGGCCTGCTGACCGAGCGCGCCGAGTGCCGCCCCGTCACGTTGTACGCCGCCAGCAAGTACGCGCAGGAGATCTTCGCGCTCGAGGCGGCCCGCGCCGGCGGCGTACGCGTCGTCTGCACGCGCTCCTTCAACCACTCGGCGCCGGGGCAGGCCTCGCACTTCCTCCTTCCGGCGCTGGTCCGCCGCGTCACCGCGGCCCGCCAGCAGGCGGCGCCGCGCACGATCACCATCGGCAACCCGCACACCGTGCGCGAGTTCTCGCACGCCGAGGACGTGGCCGCCGCCTATCTTTCGCTCGCGCGGCACGGGGTCAGCGGCGAGGTGTACAACGTCTGCTCCGGCACCGGCGTGAGCGTGGAGACCCTGGCGCGCGAAGTCTGTGCGCGCGCCGGCGTGGAGGCCGACCTGGCCTCCGACGCGTCGCTGCGCCGCGCCATCGACGTGCCGTGGCTGGTGGGCGACAACTCGAAACTGCGTGCCGCGACCGGCTGGACTCCCCGGCGGTCCCGAACCGACATCATTGACGATCTGCTGAATGCCGCGTCGCACTGACCTCCATCGCATCCTGCTCATCGGCTCGGGCCCCATCGTCATCGGGCAGGGCGCCGAGTTCGACTACTCCGGCACCCAGGCCGCCAAGGCGCTGCGGGAGGAGGGGTACGAGGTCATCCTCGTGAACTCCAATCCGGCGACGATCATGACGGACCCGGAAATCGCCGACCGCACGTACATCGAGCCGGTGACGCCGGAGTTCGTCGAGCTGATCATCGCGCGCGAGCGGCCCGACGCGCTCCTGCCGACCATGGGCGGCCAGACCGCGCTCAACGTCGCCATGGCCCTGCACGAGAACGGCGTGCTGGCGAAGTATGGCGTGGAACTCATCGGGGCCAACGCGCGGGCCATCTCCGTGGCCGAGGACCGCAAGCTCTTCGGCGAGGCGATGGAGAAGATCGGCCTCAAGTGTCCGGCCGGAAAGATCGCCACCACGCTGGACGAGGCGTTCATCATCGCCGAGGAGTTCACCGGCTATCCCGCCATCATCCGGCCGGCGTTCACCCTCGGCGGCTCGGGCGGCGGCGTGGCGTACAACCGCGACGAGTTCGAGATGATCTGCAAGCGCGGGCTCGCGGAGTCCCCCATCTCGCAGCTGCTCATCGAGCGGTCGCTGCTCGGCTGGAAGGAGTTCGAGCTCGAGGTGATGCGCGACCACGCCGACAACGTCGTCATCATCTGCTCCATCGAGAACCTCGACCCGATGGGCGTGCACACCGGCGACTCCATCACCGTGGCGCCGGCCATGACGCTGACCGACCGCGAGTACCAGGTGATGCGCGACGCCGCGGTGCAGGTGATTCGCGAGATCGGCGTCGACGCCGGCGGCTGCAACATCCAGTTCGCCATCAACCCGGCGAACGGCGACATGGTCGTCATCGAGATGAACCCGCGCGTGTCGCGCTCGTCGGCGCTCGCGTCGAAGGCCACGGGCTTCGCCATCGCGAAGATTGGCACGAAGCTCGCCGTGGGGTACCGGCTCGACGAACTGCCCAACGACATCACCAAGACCACGCCGGCGAGCTTTGAGCCCGTGCTCGACTACGTGGTGGTCAAGGTGCCGCGCTTCGCGTTCGAGAAGTTCGCGGGGGCCAACGCCGGGCTGACGACGCAGATGAAGTCGGTGGGCGAGTCCATGGCCATCGGGCGCACGTTCAAGGAGGCGTTCCAGAAGGGACTGCGCGCGCTGGAGGCCGGCCGTCAGGGCTGGGACGTGGCGACGCGGCCGCAGGATGATCGTCTGCCGGACGAGTCGCCGGAGGCGCTGCGCGCGGCGCTGCAGACGCCGACCCCCGAGCGCATCTACCAGATCAAGCGGGCGATGCTCGCCGGCATGAGCATCGGCGATCTCTTTGCCCTGACGTCGGTGGATCCGTGGTTCCTGGCGCAGATGCAGGAGCTGGTGGACGCCGAGCGCGAGTACGCGGCGTTGCCGGACGTCACGCCCGCGGTGTTGCGCCGCATGAAGCGGATGGGCTTCGCCGACGCGCAGCTCGCGCGCCTGCGCGGCGAGTCCGAGGCCGCCGTGCGCGCGGCCCGCTGGGCGGCGGGCGTGCGCCCGGTCTACAAGATGGTGGACACCTGCGCCGGCGAATTCCCGTCGAGCACGCCGTACCTGTACGGCACCTACGACGAGGAGGACGAGGCGCCGCGCACCGGCCGGCCGTCGGTGGTGATCCTCGGCTCCGGGCCCAACCGCATCGGGCAGGGCGTGGAATTCGACTACTGCTGCGTCCGTGCCGTGATGGCGCTGCGTGAGCAGGGGTACGAGACGATCATGATCAACTCGAACCCCGAGACGGTGTCCACCGACTACGACACCAGCGACAAGCTGTACTTCGAGCCGCTCACGCTCGAGCACGTGCTGGAGATCGTCGAACGCGAGCAGCCACTGGGCGTCATCGTGCAGTTGGGCGGACAGACGCCGCTCAAGCTGACGAAGGGGCTCGAGGCAGCCGGCGTCACCATCCTCGGCACCTCGCCCGACGCCATCGACATCGCCGAGGACCGGCGCCGGTTCGAGGAGATCGCGCGCAGCCTCGGCGTGGCGCAGCCGCCCAATGGCACCGCGACCAGCGTCGAGGGGGCGGTGGAGATCGCCACCCGCATCGGCTATCCCGCGCTCGTGCGGCCGAGCTACGTGCTCGGCGGGCGCGCCATGGAGATCGTGTACGACGAGCCGTCGCTGCGCGACTACTTCGTGCGCGCCGTGCGCGTGTCGGAAGACCGGCCCGTGCTGATTGACCGCTTCCTCGAGGACGCGTTCGAGGCCGATGTCGACGCCCTGTGCGACGGCGAGACGGTGGTGATCGGCGGCGTCATGCACCACATCGAGGACGCGGGTATCCATTCGGGCGACTCGGCCTGCGTGCTGCCGCCGATCCAGCTCCGGCAGGAGGACGCCGACATCATGCGCGCCCATACCGTCGCGTTCGCGAAGGCGCTGGGCGTCGTGGGGCTCATCAACGTGCAGTACGCCGTCAAGGACGGCACGGTCTACGTGATCGAGGTGAACCCGCGGGCTAGCCGCACGATCCCCTTCGTGTCGAAGGCCATTGGCGTGCCGCTCGCCTCGCTCGCCGCGCGCGTGATGCTCGGGGAGAAGCTGAAGGACATCGGATACACGCAGGAAGTGATTGCGCCCTTCGTGTCGGTGAAGGAGGCCGTCTTCCCCTTCTCCAAGTTCCGCGAGTTCGACCCGATCCTCGGCCCCGAGATGCGCTCGACGGGCGAGGTGATGGGCATCTCGGACTCCTTCGGGTCCGCGTTCGCCAAGGCGCAGCTCGCCGCCGGCAACGGGCTGCCGCTCGAGGGGACCGTGATGCTCACGGTGAACGACCACGACAAGCCGACGGCGGCGGGGATCGCCCGGCGGTTCCACGCCATGGGCTTCGGGCTCGTGGCGACCTCGGGGACCGCGAGGTTCCTGCGCGCCGAGGGCGTGCCCTGCGGCGTGGTGAAGAAGGTCAGCGAGGGACGGCCGCACGGCATTGACATGATGGTGAATGGCGAGGTGCAGCTGCTCATCAACACGCCACTCGGCAAGCGCTCGCAGAAGGACGACTACTCCATGCGGCAGGCGGCCATCACGCAGCGCGTGCCCTACACGACGACGCTGTCGGCGGCCAGCGCCGCGTGCGACGCGATTCAGTCGCTCCGGGCGCAGGCGCCGACGGTGCGCAGCCTGCAGGAGTGGCAGGCGATGATCACGTAGGGGATTGGCGGCCGACGGCAGGCGGCAGGTGAGGAGCTGCCTGTGCTCCGGCCACCATCTCCCGTCAACAGTTTCCCGTCACCGGTCCACCGCCCAGTAGCGCGCCGCGCGTCCCCATCGGAGATTCCGAGAATGGCTGATCCCTTCGTTCACGAGTCGGCGTACGTCGATGACGGCGCCGTGCTTGGCGCCGACACCAAGGTCTGGCACTTCTGCCACGTGATGTCCGGTGCGGTCATCGGCGCGCGCTGCTCCCTCGGGCAGAACGTCGTCGTCATGCCGGGCACGCGCATCGGCGACAACGTGAAGATCCAGAACAACGTCTCCATCTACGAGGGGGTGGAGCTCGAGGACGACGTCTTCTGCGGGCCGTCCATGGTCTTCACCAACGTCGTCAACCCGCGCAGCGCCGTGTCGCGCAAGCACGAGTACCGGCGCACGCTGGTGCAGCGCGGCGCGACCATCGGCGCCAACGCCACGGTGGTCTGCGGGGTGACGCTCGGCCGGTACTGCTTCATCGGCGCCGGCGCGGTGGTGACGAAGGACGTGCCCGACCACGCGCTCATGACCGGCGTCCCGGCGCGCCGCACCGCGTGGATGTGCGAGTGCGGCGTGAAACTGAAGGACGAGACGATGCAGCTGACCTGTCCCGAGTGCGCGCGGCAATACAACCGGCGCGGCGAGAAGGTGACTCCCATGGAGGCGGCCGACAAGTGAAGCCCACGACCTTCAAGGTGGCGCTCGTCGGCTGCGGCCGGATCGCGAAGAACCACTTCGCCTCCATCGACCACGTGGACGGCCTGTCGCTCAGCGCGGTGTGCGACGTCGTGGAGGAGCGGGCGCGCGAAGCGGGCGCCCAGTGGGACGTGCCGTGGTTCACCTCCTACGACGAGATGCTGGCGAAGGCTGAGTGCGACATCGTGGCCATCGCCACCCCCTCCGGCATGCACCCCGGCCAGGCGGTGAAGGCGGCGCAGGCCCGCAAGCACGTCGTCTCCGAGAAGCCGATGGCCATTTCGCTCTCGGGGGCCGACGAGATGGTTCGGGCCTGCGACGACGCCGGC
Source organism: Gemmatimonadales bacterium (assembly GCA_038208045.1). Lineage (GTDB taxonomy): Bacteria > Gemmatimonadota > Gemmatimonadetes > Gemmatimonadales > Gemmatimonadaceae > PNKL01. Next base: position 4,891 of record JBBQZD010000100.1, read on the forward strand.
GTGCATTTGTTCGTCGTGAAGCAGAACCGGCTCAATCCCGCGGTGCAGCTGCTGCGCCGGGCCGTGGACCGGGGCCGCTTCGGCCGCATCTTCATGGCCAACGCCACGGTGCGCTGGTCCCGGCCGCAGGAGTACTACGACCAGGCGCCCTGGCGCGGGACGTGGGAATTCGACGGCGGCGCCTTCATGAACCAGGCGTCGCACTACGTCGACCTCATCCAGTGGCTCGTCGGGCCGGTGGAGAGTGTGCAGGCCAAGACGGCCACGATGGCGCGGCGCATCGAGGCGGAGGACTCGGGGGCGGCGATCCTCAAGTTCCGCAACGGCGCCATCGGCGTGCTCGAGGTCACCATGCTCACCTTCCCGCGCAACATGGAGGGCTCCATCACGCTCATCGGCGAGACGGGCACCGTGAAGATCGGGGGCACCGCCGTGAACAAGGTGGAGCACTGGCAGTTCGCCGAGTACGACGACGACGACAAGCTCATCGAGGCGGCGGCGACCAACCCGCCCAACGTCTACGGCTTCGGGCATGAGGGCTACTACCGCAACGTGCTGGCCGTGCTGCGCGACGAGGGGGCGCCAGACACCGACGGCCGCTCCGGCCGCAAGTCGCTGGAGCTGATCCTCGGCATCTACGAGTCGGCCAAGACGGGCAGGGAAGTGCCGCTGCCGCTGCGGGCCACGCTGTAGGCTGGCCGGTCCGCCGGCCGGAATTGCCCTGCACAGGCTCCCGGAAACGCGCCAGGTGCGGTAACTTTATCGGGTTGTGACAACTATAAAGGGATCGGAACCGATCCCTCCGCCCATAGAGACCGCCATGTCCGTACCTCTGCTCGACCTCCGCGCCCAGCACGCGACCATTCGCGACGCCGTCGTCACGTCCATGCTGCAGGTTGTGGACGACCAGGCGTTCATTCTCGGCAAGCCGGTGCTCGAGCTCGAGGCCAAGGTCGCCGAGCTGTCGCACGCGAAGTACGCCGTCGGCTGCGCCAACGGGACGGATGCCCTGCTCATCGCGTACCGCGCCGTCGGCGCCGGCCGGGGCACCGAGGTCATCACGTCGCCGTTCACGTTCTTCGCCACCGGCGGCGCCATCCACAATGTCGGCGCCACGCCGGTGTTCGTGGACATTGACCCCAAGACCTTCAACATCAACCCGGCGGCCGCGGCCGCCGCGGTGACGTCGAAGACCAAGGCGATCGTGCCGGTGGACCTGTTCGGCCCGATGGCCGCCATCGAGGAGGTCGCGAAGCTCGCCAAGGGCGTCCCGATCATCGAGGACGCGGCGCAGTCCATCGGTTCGCGCCGCAAGATTGACGGCGCGTGGCGGATGGCCGGCGAGGTCGCGACCATCGGCACGTTCTCGTTCTTCCCGTCCAAGAACCTCGGCGGCTACGGCGACGGCGGCGCGGTCGTGACGCAGGACGAGGGGCTGTTCGACGAGCTGATGCGGCTGCGGACGCACGGCAGCACCAAGACCTACTACCACGAAATCGTCGGCTACAACTCCCGCCTCGACGCGCTGCAGGCGGCGGTGCTGCTGGCCAAGCTGCCGCACCTGGCGGCCTGGAGCGCCAAGCGCCGCGCCAATGCCGCCTTCTACGACGCGGCCTTCGCCGACGTCGCCGAGGTGGTGACGCCGTACGTCGAGCCGGTGTCCGAGTCGATCTTCAACCAGTACACCATCCGCGTGCCGCGCCGCGACGACGTGCGCGCGCACCTCTCGGCCAAGGGCATCGGCCACTCGGTGTACTACCCGCTCTGCCTGCACCTGCAGCCCTGCTTCTCGTACCTCGGCTACACGGCCGGCCAGTGCCCCGAGGCCGAGCGGGCGTCGGCCGAGGTGCTGTCGCTGCCGATCTACCCGGAGCTCACGCAGGCACAGCTCGACGAAGTCGTGGCCGCAGTGCGCGGCTTCTTCGGCAAGTGACCCCCGTCCCCCGATGACGATGACCAGCATTCGCGACCGCCTGCAGCAGCGCATCGACTCCCGCGAGGCCGTCTGCGCCGTGGTGGGCCTCGACTACGTGGGCCTCCCGCTGGCCATGGAGCTCTGCGAGGCCGGCTTTCACGTGATTGGCTACGACGTGCAGCAACGCGTGACCGACCTGCTGAACGGCGGCGCGTCGCACATCCAGGATGTGCCGGCCGCTCAGGTGGCGCGATTCGTGAAGGCGGGACTCTTCGAGGCGACCACGGACGAGGTCCGGCTGGGCGAGGCCGACACCGTCTCCATCGCCGTGCCGACGCCGCTGGCCAAGACGCGCGACCCCGACATGACGTATGTCATTTCGGCCTCCGACGCCGTGGCGCGGCATGCGCATCCCGGCATGCTGGTGGTGCTCGAGAGCACCACGTATCCCGGCACGACGCGTGACCTGATGATGCCGCGCCTCGAGGCGCGCGGGCTGACGATCGGCGAGGACGCGTTTCTCGCCTTCTCCCCCGAGCGGGTCGATCCCGGCAACCCGGTGTACAACACGCGGAACACGCCCAAGGTGGTGGGCGGCATCACGGCCGCCTGCACCGACATCGCCACGCGCTTCTACTCGGCGTGCATTGACACCACGGTGGCCGTGTCGTCGCCCGAGGCGGCCGAGCTGGTGAAGCTGCTCGAGAACACGTTCCGCTCGGTGAACATCGGGCTCGTCAACGAGATGGCGATCGTCTGCGACCGGCTGGGCGTGGACGTCTGGGAAGTGATCGAGGCGGCGGCCACCAAGCCGTTCGGCTTCATGAAGTTCACGCCCGGCCCCGGCATCGGCGGCCACTGCATTCCGCTCGACCCGCACTACCTGGCGTGGAAAATGCGTACGCTCAACTACAAGACCCGCTTCATCGACCTGGCGAGCGAGATCAACAGCGCCATGCCGGCGTACGTCGTGGAGAAGGTGGCGCGCGCGCTGAACGACGTGAAGAAGTCCGTGAACGGCTCGCGGGTCCTGGTGCTCGGCGTCGCCTACAAGCGCGACATCGACGACATGCGCGAGAGCCCGGCGCTCGACGTCATCGCGCTGCTGAAGGCCCAGGGGGCCCACGTGGAGTACCACGACCCCCACGTGCCGAGCTTCCGCGAGGACGGGCACGAGTTCGTGAGCGTCGCGCTCACCGACGAGACGCTCGTCGCGGCCGACGTCGTGGTGATCACGACCGACCACCGCGCCGTGGACTACCAGCGCGTGGTCAACCTCGCGACGCTGGTCGTGGACACGCGCCACGCGACGGCCGCGGTCCGCGACGGCAAGGCGCGCGTGGTCTCGCTCACGCCCGATGCACCGAAACAGCATGCCAATGCGTGAACACGGCACCGCGACGTTGGACGTTGGATATTCGACGTTCGGCGGAGCGCGTCCAATGTCCACCGTCCAACATCCAATGTCGTCAAGGACGCTTTCATGAACATCACCGTGGTGGGTTCCGGGTACGTCGGCCTCGTGGCCGGCGCCTGCTTCGCCGAGACCGGCGCCGCCGTCACCTGTGCCGACATTGACGTGGCGAAGATCGAGGGGCTCAAGCAGAACGTGCTCCCGATCTACGAGCCCGGGCTCGACACGCTGGTGGAGCGCAATCAGGGGGCGGGACGCCTGACGTTCACGAGCGACATCGGCGCGTCCATCGCGTCGGCGGATGTCGTCTTCATCGCCGTGGGTACGCCGCCCGACGAGGACGGCTCGGCCGACCTCAAGCATGTGCTGGCCGTGGCCGACACCGTCGGCCGCCACATGACGCGCGAACTCGTGGTGGTCACCAAGTCCACGGTGCCGGTCGGCACGGCGGATAAGGTGCTGGGCGCCGTCGCGGCCCATGCGAAGTTTCCGTTCCACGTCTGCTCCAACCCCGAATTCCTCAAGGAAGGCGCCGCCATTGACGACTTCCTCAAGCCCGACCGCGTCGTGCTCGGCGTGGAAAGTGATTTTGCGCGCTCGGTCATGGCGGAGCTCTACGCGCCGTTCGTGCGCACGGGCAAACCGATCATCTTCATGGACATCCCGTCGGCGGAGATGACCAAGTACGCCGCCAATGCGATGCTGGCCACGCGCATCTCGTTCATGAACGAGATCGCCGGGCTGTGCGAGCAGGTGGGCGCCAGCGTGGACCTCGTGCGCAAGGGCATCGGCAGCGACAGCCGCATCGGGCCCGCCTTCCTGTTCCCGGGCCCCGGCTAC
>JBBQZD010000101.1:0-9041 GCA_038208045.1 Gemmatimonadales bacterium
GATCGAGACGTACGCGACGGGCGTGGACCGGGTGGACGAACAGCATCGCATGCTCTTCAAGTCGGTGGAGGACTACCGCACCGCGCTCGACGCCGGTGATGGCGAGCGCACGTACGGCCTGCTGCTGACCTTTCTCGACCGCTACACGCGCGGCCATTTCGCGTTCGAGGAACGGTGCATGGAGCAGTACCGCTGCTCCGTGTCGCAGAAGAACAAGGGTGAGCACGAGCGGCTCACCGAGGTCGTGAACGGCTACATGAAGCGGTTCAAGGAGAAGGGGTTCTCCGACGTTGAGGCGCGGATGCTCATCGACACCATCGACAGCTGGCTCGACAGCCACATCTGCCGCGTGGACGTGCACCTCAGGCACTGCACCAAGAACACGAAGGCCTGAGCCGCGCCGACCTCAGCAGCCAACGCCCGCCAGGAACCAGCATGCTGCGTGCGGCGACGTCTTCAGGAAGGCCAGCAGCATGCCGCCGACCTTCTGCCGCGCGCTCGTGGCGGGGTGCGTGAAGTCCGACTGGTAGTCGGTCGGCAGCCAGACCAGCCCGTCCGCGCGCGGCGTCGCGCCGTTCGCCCACAGGTACGGGCCCCACGCCAGCCAGGGCGCGGTGATGCCGGGTCGCAGGTCGCCCGCGCGGACGTCGGCCGGTCCGGCCGTGCCCTGCCGGATCTGCGCCTCGATGAGCCACTTCACCGCGAAGCCCGTCTCGTACGCAAACGGCTCGGGGTTCAGTGTGCCGGGCTGGGCGTAGCCGGCGTAGATACGGCTCGACAGGAAGACGACCTGCAGGTGCGGGTAGCGCAGCCGAAGCGTACGCACGACGTCGCCAAGACCGGCGACAATGGCGTAGGCATCGGCATTTGGCGCTGGCAGCGACGTCGTCGGCCCCGGCGTCGCTTCCTTGAGCCAGACGACCTGCACCTGCGCCTCGGTGACGCCCAGTGCCGCGAGACGCGTGTCGCGCACCGTGGTGTACGTCGCATCATCCGGCGCATCCCAGTTGGTAATCACCATGCCGCCCTGGGCCCCGTCGACCATGACGAGATGCGCGCGGTCCACGGCGCCGTCGGCCAGCGCCTGGCCGACGAACGATACCGACTGGCACGCGGCCGGCCCGCCGCCGCAGAACTCCTGCGTGGTGTTCGACATGCCCACCGACAGCAGCACGATCTTGCCGTTCGGACTGGGCTGCCCAGATCCGTCCAGCGGGCGAATGCCGTGCACGAGACCCAGGCCGAGGGCGGCGTGTGCCGCGGGCACGGCGTTCGAGCCGCCGGGATAGAGCCCGCCCTGAAAGCCGCGGTAGGTGCCGACGCCCAGATCCGTCAGGGGCACGCGCGCGGTGTCAATCGTCGCGCCGGCTGGTGGCGACGACGGCGCGCCGCCCGGCGCGCACGCCGCGGCGACGCACGTCGCGGCGACGCACGTCGCGGCGGCGCACAGCAACCCACCGGCCAGCCCGCCGCGCGTCCGCACGGCCTATCGCCCCACGCCGCCGGCGTACACGGCCACTGCCACGCCGTGGCAGACGCTGCCGGCCACCACGCACAGGTGCCAGAGGAAGTGATGGTACTTGCGGTGATCGCGCGCGTAGAAGACCACGCCGCCGGTGTATGCGAGTCCACCCGCCAGGATCCAGGCCACGCCGTGCGAGCCGACGGCATCCCACATCGGCTTGATGAAGAGGATCGCCGTCCAGCCCATCAGCACGTACATCGCCGTGGACAGCCGCGGGTAGCCAAAGCCGCCGCCGCTCTTGAGCACCACGCCGACGATCGCGCAGGTCCACATCAGCGCGAGCAGCGAGAACCCGACGAGACCGCGGAGGGCGCCCAGCGCGAACGGCGTGTACGTGCCGGCAATCAGCACGTAGATGGCACTGTGGTCGAGCACGCGCCAGACGCGCTTGGCCTTCGAGCCGTGCGGCATCGCATGGTACAACGTGGACGTGGCATAGAGCAGCGCGAGTGAGCAGCCAAACACCGAGGTGCCGACGACGAGCCACGCGTCATGCCGCCGCACCGCCAGTACGATCAGCACCGGGAGCAACGCGATGCTCGCCAGCAACGCACCGCCGTGGCTCACCGCGTTGGCGATCTCCTCGCCGCGGCTCTGCAGCCGCTTGTGCCCTTCGATGCTCGCGCCCTGGGTCATGCCGCCTCCGATTCGCGCTGCCGTACGCCTGACGAACCTGCCGTGAAAGTTAGCATCGCGCCTCCGTCGCCGCCCAGTGCGCGGGCGTGGTCGGGCTTCCCTTCGCCGCCGCACGTCCAGATCTTCGAAGGGTTCACGCATTCGACCTTCCGGAGATTCCCATGTTAAGAACCCATCGTGCTGCCCTGGTCCTCGGTCGCCTGGCCGCGCTGTGCGCGCTGTGCGCGCTGTGCGCGCTGTGCGCGACAGCGGCAATCGCGCCCCAGGCATCCGCGCAAGCCCAGGCCCGTCCGCTCAGGAGCGGCCTCGACACCGCGGGCTTCGACCACACCGTCCGGCCACAAGACGACTTCTTCGCATACGTCAACGGCGGCTGGCTGAAGAAGACAGAAATCCCCAGCGACGCCACCATCACGGGTTCCTTCGACGAGCTGCGCGACCGTAGCCGCCTGCAACTCCGCGCGCTGCTGGAAGGGGCGGCACACCCGGGCACCGCCCCCGCCGACCAGCGCGCCGTCAAGCAGGTGCGGCTGTCCAGGGCAGGCCCGACGGAGGCCGAGCGACGCAAGCTCGGCGACATGTACGCCAGCTACATGGATTCCGCCGCCATCGAGCGGGCCGGCATCAAGCCGCTCGAGAGCGACCTCAAGGTGATCGCGTCGCTCAAGACGACGGCGCAGTTGCCGGCGACCTTCGCGCACTTCGCCCGCCGCGGCGTGCGCGGACCGCTCGGCGTCAGCGTGGGACAGGATCCCAAGGCGTCGTCCACCAACATCGTGCAGGTCGGCCAGTCCGGGCTCGGCCTGCCCAGCCGCGACTACTACCTGCGCAGCGACGCCAAGTCGGCGGCGACGCGCACGGCATATGCCGACTACCTCGCCCGGCTCTTTACCCTGGCCGGACAGCCCGACCCCGCGGGAGCGGCGCACCGCGTGGTCGCGCTCGAGACGGCAATCGCGGCCAGGCAGTGGGACGCCGCCCGGCTCCGCGATCGCGACTCCACGTATCACAAGATGACCGTCGCCGAGATGGCGGCGCTGTCACCGTCCTTCGACTGGCCGGCGTACCTGAAGGCCGCGAAGCTCGACAAGGCCACCGACGTCGTCGTGCGCCAGCCCGACTACATGCGCGCCATCGACACGGTCATCACGGCCACGCCGGCGGCGACGTGGCGCGACTACCTCACGGCCCGGCTGCTCGACGGCAGCGCTGGTGAGCTGCCGGCCGCCTTCGCGCAGGCGCGCTTCGAGTTCCGGGGGCGCACCCTCTCCGGCCAGCAGGCACAGGCGGAGCGCTGGAAGCGCGCGGTCGGCGCCACCGAATCGGCGCTCGGCGATGCCACGGGCAAGCTGTACGTCGAAAAGAACTTTCAGCCCGAAGCCAAGCGCCGGATGGATGCGCTCGTCAAGAATCTCATGAATGCCTACGCGGTCGGCATCGACAGCCTCGCGTGGATGAGTCCGGCCACCAAGACCGCCGCCAAGGCGAAGCTGGCCAAGTTCACCGTGAAGATCGGCTACCCGGACCAGCCGCGGGACTACGGCACGCTCGAGATCCGACGCGGCGACCTCGCGGGCAACGTGCTGCGCGCCAACGAATTCCAGTACGACGACATGGTCTCACGGCTCGGCCAACCGGTGGACCGCACGCGCTGGGGCATGACGGCGCAGACGGTCAACGCGTACTACAACGCATCGAACAACGAGATCGTCTTTCCCGCCGCCATCCTGCAGCCGCCGTTCTTCGACGTGAACGCCGACGACGCGGTGAATTACGGCGGTATCGGCGCCGTCATCGGGCACGAAATCGGGCACGGCTTCGACGACCAGGGACGCAAGTCGGACGGCGACGGCAACCTGCGCGACTGGTGGACCGCCGCCGACGCCGATGCGTTCCGGGAGCGCACGACGCGGCTCGGCGCGCAATTCGAGGCCATCAACCCCATTGACGATCTGCACATCAACAGCAAGCTGACGATGGGCGAGAACATCGGCGACCTGAGCGGGCTCGCGCAGGCCTACCGGGCCTACACGATCTCGCTGGGCGGCAAGGAGGCCCCGGTCATCGACGGACTCACGGGCGACCAGCGCTTCTTCATGGGCTGGGCGCAGGTCTGGCGCACCAAGTTCCGCGACGAGGCGCTGCGCAACCAGTTGCTCACCAACCCGCACGCGCCCGGCCAATACCGCGCGTTCGTGCCGCTGGTCAACAACGAGTGGTTCCTGAAGGCCTTCCACGTGCAGCCGGGCGACCGGATGTACCGCACGCCGGCGGAGCGGGTGAAGATCTGGTAGGCGCACGCGCACTCGGCGCGTGTCTCCTCGTGCTGGCGCCGGCGTTTGCCGGCGCCCAGCGCGGGGAAGGACTCTGGTACGCCCGCAACACCGACGAGAGCGTGCGCAGCTTCGTCGAGCATGCCGACCGCATCTCGGTGGTGGCACCGCAGGTCTTCGCGATGGATAGCGCCGGGGTCATTCGCGGAAGCATCGACCCGCGCATCGTCGCGGCCGCGAGGGCGCACGGCGTCCAGCTCGTGCCGCTCGTCATGAACCCCGGGTTCAGCCTTGAGGTGCTGCACCGGATCATCACCGTGCCCGAGATCCGAGCGGCCGCGGCGCACAGCCTGGCGGCGCTCTGCCGCGACCAGCATCTCGACGGCATCCAGCTCGACTTCGAGAACCTGCACGTCAGCGACCGCGACGCGTTCACGGCCTTTGCGCGCGAAGCCGCGGACAGCGTGCACCGGGCCGGCTGCGCGCTGTCGGCCGCGGTCGTCCCCCGCACCGATGACGACCGCGGACCGCTGCCGTACCACCAGTGGATGTACGACTACTGGCGTGGCGCGTACGACTACAAGGCGCTCGCGGACACGCTCGACTTCATCTCGTACATGACGTACGCACAGCACGCCGGCGGCTCGACGCCGGGGCCAGTGGCCGGCTATCCGTGGATGGACGCGTCGCTCCGCTACGTGCTCGCGCTCGGCGTGCCGCCGGGCAAGATCTCGCTGGGAATCCCCGCGTACTCCGACTACTGGGTCTCCACGTGGGACGCCACGAACGGCGCGCGTACGCGCGGCAGCGACATTGCGTACCCGGCGATCATGGCCATCATGGAGCGAGCGAGGGTGCGCCCCGCCTGGGACAGGACGCAGAAGTCGTGGACCGCCGCCTGGGAGCGCAACGGCGTGTTCGAGCACGCCTGGCTCGAGGACGCGCGGGCCTTCCGGGAGAAACTCGCACTCGTCGAGCGCCACAAGCTGCGGGGCTACTCCGTCTGGCTGCTGGGACTCGAGGATCCCCGGACCTGGGACGTCGTCGGACGTCGCCGGCGCTGAATCGGGAGAACGAAAACCGGGGACGGCCACGCGTGAGGGAACGACTGACGTGACAAAAGGGATGGTTGACGAGTAAACTATCGTAGCGGTACACCTTTCCCCCCGGAGGTTCGCATGCGATTTCCCCTTGGCGCGTTGCTCGTCCTGTCGGCAACCTTGTCCGCCTGCGGTGGCGGCGGCGGAAGCACGGCACCCAACACGCCCGCCAACACTGGTGGCACCGGCGGCACCGGCGGCACCGGCGGCACAGGCGGGACGACCACCACGCCCGTCGCGACGAACACCGTCAACGCCACGGCGGAGAGCACGTTCAGTCCCAACTCCATCGTCGTGTCGGTAGGCAGCACCGTGACGTTCATCTTCGCCGCGGTGACGCACAACGTGAACTTTTCCGGGACCGGCGCGCCCGCCAACATCCCGAACACGGCAAGCGCGTCCGTGGCCCGCACGTTCGCCACGACGGGCACGTTCTCCTACGACTGCTCGCTGCACTCGGGCATGACGGGCAAGGTGACGGTGCAGTAGCAGCAGGAGCGGGCCCGGTGGTGCCCGGAGGGCGGGCGCCACCGGTTTACGGCCCGATGGGCCACCCCGATGCCCGCACGCGTGCGCCGGCGGTCGTTTCGCGATAGACTGAGTGCATGCCTACGACGTCCAGCACTCCCATCCGCCGCCGCCTCGTCATCGCCCTCGCGCTGGCGTTCTTTGTCGTGCTCGCCGCCCCCGCCCTGTCGGGCTTCGCCACCGACTGGCTCTGGTTCCGCGAGATCGGCTTCGAGACGGTCTTCCTCAGGTCCATCAGCTGGCGCGGCACCCTGTTTGGCCTCGGCGCGCTCACCGCCTTCGGTGCACTGTACGGCACGCTGCGGCTCGCACGCGGCGGCGCGGCGCGCCACGTGGCGATGTTCGTGCAGCTCAGCGACGGCGTGCAGGTGGACGCCACGCAGATTGTCCCCCGGCTGCTCGACGCCGGCGCGCTGCTGGTGTCGCTCGTCATCGGCGCCGCCTTCTCTGGCGGGTGGATGACCCTGCTCAAGGCCGTGCACGGCGCACGCGTGGGCACGGTCGACCCGCTCTTCGGCCGCGACATCGGCTACTATCTCTTTCAGCTGCCCGCCATCGCGATGGTGCTCGACACGCTGAGCACCTTGGCGGGATTCGCCCTGGCCTTTGCCGTCATCACGTACGTGCTGCGCGGTGCCGTCACCTTCGCGGGCCGGCCGCTGTATGTCGAGCCGGCGGCGGCCCGCCTGCTCGGTGCGCTGCTCGCGCTCTTCTTCGTGCTCAGCGCGGTGCGCCTGTGGGTCGTGGGAAGCGCCGATCTGCTCTACTCGACCACCGGCCCACTGGTGGGCGCGAGCTACACCGACGTGCATGTCCTGCTGCCGGGCATCCGGCTGAGTGCGGTGGCCGGGCTGCTCGCGGCGGCCATGGTCATCTACGGCACGGTCCGCGGCAAGCTGGTCTGGTTTTCGGTGCTCGCCACCGTCAGCCTCCTGGGCGTGAACATCTCGGCCCGCGGCCTGGTGCCGGCCGCCGTGCAGAAGTTCGTCGTCGCCCCCAACGAGCTCGTGCGCGAGACGCCGTACCTCCAGCGCCACATCGACCTCACGCGCCGGGCCTGGCGGCTCGACAGCGTCGAGACGCGCGAGCTCACCGGAGACGCCCAGCTGACGATGGCCGGCATCAAGGCCAACGCCGCCACCATCGGCAACGTCCGCCTGTGGGAGCGCGATCTGCTGAAGCAGACGTTCGCGCAGCTGCAGGAAATCCGCACCTACTACGACTTCACCTCGGTGCACGACGACCGCTACGTCATCGACGGCAAGTACCGCCAGGTGCACCTCTCGGCGCGCGAACTGAACACCGCCAAGCTCCCCACCCGCTCGTTCATCAACGAGCGGCTGACCTTCACGCACGGGCTCGGCATCACCATGGCCCCCGTGAACGAGGTGACCAGCGAGGGCCTGCCGGTGCTGTTCATCAAGGACGTGCCGCCGGTGAGCACGGTGTCGCTGCAGGTCACGCGGCCGCAGATCTACTACGGCGAGCTCACCGACAGCTACGTCTTCGTGGGCACGGGGCAGAAGGAGTTCGACTATCCGGCGGGCGAAGGCAACGTCTACACGCCGTATGCGGGGCGCGGCGGCGTGCCGGTCGGGTCGCTGCTCCGGCGCGCGCTCTTCGCCTGGGACTTCGGGTCGCTCAAGATCCTGCTCTCCAACGACATCAAGGCGGGGGCGCGCGTGCTCTACCGCCGCGACATCAGCGCCCGTGCCAAAGCAGCGCTCCCGTTCCTGCGGTTCGACCCCGAGCCCTATCTGGTGGTGGACGATGCCGGCACGCTGAAGTGGATGCTCGACGCGTACACCACCAGCAGCGACTTTCCGTATTCGCAGCGCGTGGCCGGCGGCGTCAACTACATGCGGAACAGCGTGAAGGTGGTCATCGACGCCTATGACGGCACCGTGGATGCGTACATCGCCGACGCGGACGATGCCATCGTGCAGACCATCGCGAACGTCTTCCCGGGCATTTTCAAGCCGCTCAGCGCCATGCCCGCCGACCTCCGGCGCCACGTGCGCTACCCCGGCGAGCTCTTCCGCGCGCAGACCGCCCTGCACGCCACGTACCACATGGTCCAGCCGGAGACGTTCTACCACAAGGAAGACCAGTGGCAGTTCCCGACCGTGGCCGACAAGGCCCGCCAGGCCACCGGCTTCATGCGCCACATCATCCTGCGCCTGCCGGGCGAGACGGGCGAGGAGTTCATCTACATGATGCCGTTCACGCCGCGCGGCAAGGACAACATGGCGGCGTGGATGGTGGCCCGCATGGACGGCGAGCACTACGGCAAGCTCGTGGTGTACCGCTTCCCCAAGCAGAGCCTGGTCTACGGCCCCACGCAGATCGCCAACCGCATCAACCAGGACACCGAGATCTCCCGGCAGATCACGCTGTGGGACCAGCGCGGCAGCGAGGTGATTCGCGGCGAGCTGCTCGTGATCCCGATCGGCGAGTCGATCATCTATGTGCAGCCGGTCTACCTGCGCGCCGAGGGCGGCACCATTCCCGAGTTGAAACGCGTGGTGGTGGCGTACGAGAATCAGGTCGTGATGGACGAGTCGCTCGAACGCGGGCTGGCCCAGTTGTTCGGGGGCAACGCGGCGTCCATCGCCGCCGCCGCGTCGTCGACGTCCGCGCCATCCGCCGCCTCGTCCGCCGCGCCGCTGCCTGGCGCGACGGGGCCGAGCGCGGCGCTGGCGGCCCTCGTGCGCGAGGCCGGCCAGCTCTACGAACGCGCCACCGCCGCGCAGCGGGCCGGCGACTGGGCCGAGTACGGCCGGCAGATTGAGCGGCTGGGAGCAGTCCTCAGGGAACTCAAGACCAAGTCGCCCTGAGCCGACCCGGTCGGAGGTGTACCCACGAAGGCCGCGGCAGTCGCCGCGGCCTTCGTGTCTTCCCTACTTCTGCCGCACCAGCTTGAGCTGGTTGGAGTCGGTGTACTCGCCAAAGCAGTAGATCAGGCACTCCCAGTGCGTC
>JBBQZD010000102.1:0-8948 GCA_038208045.1 Gemmatimonadales bacterium
GCGGCGCTGGTCGTGCGAAACAGCACTTCGTACCTGGCGGCGCCCGGCACGGCCTTCCACGTGATCTGCCACTTCTGCCCGCCCGAGGGACGGTCGCGCCGGTACGCGACGCTGTCCACGGGACGCGGAGCGGACGCCAGCGACAGCACGGTCGCGAGATTGAGCCGCGTGACGCTCGCCACGTAGCCGAAATTCACGTTGGCCAGCGTGTCCGTCGGCTGGTGCTGCCGCTTGTAGTTCTCCAGGCTCTCGGTGAAGCGCAGCGCCGGATCGCCGAGCCGCTGGAACGGCGCATGGTCGCCGCCGCGGCCAATGCGGTCGAGGCGGAAGATCGGCCGCACCGTGAGCGTCGGCGTGTACAGCGCGCCGAGCCCCCAGACGTAGCGCGCCAGCTCGCCGCTGCGCGACGGAATCGAGTCCACGGCGAAGACCCGCACGCTCGTCGAGTCCACGCGGCCGTCGTCGGCCTCGGCGTTGCCGAACATGTCGTCGGCGAAGGCGGCCACCACCGACTTCTGCTCGTCGTGGAGCCGCTTGGCCAGACCCGTGGAGCCGAGCAGCCCCTGTTCTTCCGCGGCATAGAGCGCAAAGACGATGGTCGCGTCGAAGCCCTTCGGAAATCGCTTCGACGCCACGCGGGCGAGTTCCACGACGGCCGACGTGCCCGAGCCGTCGTCGTCGGCGCCCGGCGCGTCGCTGACGGCGTCGGCGGCGTCCACGGTGCAGATGCACGAGTCGTAGTGCCCGCCGATGACCACCACGCGTGTCGTGTCGCGGCCCGGCAGCCAGGCGAGCACGTTGACCACGCGCGCCATGGGCCGGTCGCGGAAGCGCGTGATCTGCGCGTCGTGCGGGTCGTACTCCACGCGCAGGCAGCCGCCGCAGTCGCGGCTGTACGCGCGGAGCTCGTTGTACAGCCACCGGCGGGCCGCGCCGATCCCGCGCACGTCGGACAGCGTGTCGCTCATCGTGTGGCGCGTGCCAAAGGCGACAAGGACGGAGTCGGTGAAGCGGATGCGGGCCGCGGACACGTCGGCGAGCGCCGCGACCAGCCGCGCGTCCTTCACGAGCCCGATGCTGACGTCCGGTCCGGTCGGTGCAGCCACCGGCTTGGCAGTGGAGACCTTGGCACCGGACTTCCCGCCCTGCGCCGCAAGGGTGGACGCGGCGAGGAACAGGCCGGGCAGCAGCAGAAGTCGGCGCATCAGGCGGAGGAGTGAAGAGGAGGACGGCAGATTCAAGAATACGACAGAACACGACAGAATACGACAGACGTCGGTTGCACGCGACGCGGGGCGAGCCATCCCGGCCCGCCCCCGCTCTCGTAATCTGTCGTCTTCTGTCGTCCTCTGTCGTTAGCCGTAGCTAAAACATCGACATCGCAAGGAAGCTCCGCAGGCTGTCATTCGTCGCCCGCAGACGTCCCGACAGCAGGCGCGTGCACGACCAGAGCACCTTGTAGGCGAGTTCGCGGTTGAAGTCGAGCAGCAGCTCGAAGTCGCTGCGACTGATGGTCAGCAGCTTGCACCCGCCGTTGGAAATGGCGTCGGTGGAGCGCTCGCTGCGGTCGAAGACGGACATCTCGCCGAAGAGCGCCCCCTCCTTGAGGATCGCGAGGGCTTCTTCGCCGCTGCCCGGAATCATCCGGCTGATCCGCACGGCACCCTCGATCACCAGGAACAGCCGGTTCCCCGGCTCCCCCTCCCGAAAGACGTACTCGCCCGACACCAGCTCCTGCGTGCGGCACACCTCGGCGACGCGCGCCAGCTCGCCCTCGTCGAGGTCCTGGAAGATGGCGATGCCCTTCAGCAGTTGGTTGATATCGGCCATCGCGTCCTCTCCGGGTGATGCACGCGCCCTCTGGCGAAGGTACCCCGCACCGCTGGTGCTGGCAAGCATTCGCCGCCGCGGGTTATGTTGCGGCCCATGGAGCGCGACACCCTGGCGACGCTGCCGAACGCCATCTCGATGTCCCGCCTGTTGCTCGCGGTGCTCTTTCCCGTGGCCGCCGACCACGACGTGCGGCTGCTGATTCTCGCGGCCGCCGGGCTCACCGACTATCTCGACGGGTGGTTCGCACGGCGGCGGAACGAGTTCAGCCGCGTCGGGGCGCTCATCGACCCGTTCGCCGACCGCATCTTCATTTTCGTGGCGGTCTGCACGCTGCTGCTCGAGGGGAAGCTGACGACGCTGGAGTACTTCGTCTTCATCTCGCGCGATCTTGCCACCGCGGGCGCGTTCGTGGTGGCCAAGGCACTGCCCGCGCTCCGGAGCGCCACGTTCAAGTCCCGGTTCGCCGGCAAGCTCGTCACCGTGCTGCAGCTCACCGGCCTGGTGGCGGTCGTGGTCGATCCGCGGGCCACGCCGTGGACCATTGGCATCATCGGCGTCGCCTCGGCGGGCTCGATCGCCGACTACACCTTCGCGCTCTGGAAGGACCGTGCGCGTGGCTAGCGTGGCGAGCGTGGTGGCGGCGGCGCTGCTGCTGGCGGCCGCCCGCGCGTCGGCCCAGGATTTCACGCCGTCGCCGCGCGTGCAGGGGGAGCTTCGTCTCGACGGCACCGCGGCGCGCGCGTCGTCCGTGCTCGCGATGGCCGGCGCAAACGTGCCGCTCGGCATCTACGTGCGCGCCGGGCTGGCGGCCGGTGCCGGCCTGACGTGGCACGATGGCCGGGCCGGCGGTGCGTCACGCGCCGACCTCACCATGCGGTACCTGCTCGATCCCTTCGGCGAGTCGGCGCGCGGATACTACGCCGGGGGAGGGCTCACAGTGCGCGCGGATCGCGAGCGTCGCGCCGGGTTGCTGCTGCTCTTCGGCATGGAAGGGCGCGTGCACCGTGGCTACCGAACGGCCGTCGAATTCGGGCTTGGCGAGGGCGTGCGGATCGCCGCCGTCCTGCGCCGCGCGCGCACCAACGCCCGGTAGGTTCCGCCGTCGACCGTCGACCAACAGAACCGCCCCGTCGCGAGTAGCGACGGGGCGGTTGGGCCTGCGTGAATCCGGTCTGTCTTAGGCGGTGGCGACGACGTTGTCGCTTTCCTGAACCTGGGCAGCAGACTTCGGTGGCTGGGCGAAACGCTCTCCGAGGGTGCGAAGTTCGGCGACTTCCACTGCCGACAGTTCGTGATACCGCTCGGTCATGTACTGCATCGTCTCGTCAAACCACTCGCGCTGGTACTCCGGGTCACATCCGGCCACTCCGCAGCGAATGACGTGCTGGAACAGCTCGTCGCGCGCCTGATCCTTCGGCGACGGTTCGTTGCTTGGCCTGCGAGTCTTGGTTCTGGCTTTGATCATCTCGTCCGAAAGAAAGTGAGAGGAGCGTCCCTGAAAGATAATCGGAACGGTGCCTGATTTGTACTGAGTACGCGCAATTGGCGCCGAGCGTTTGCTCGCGGACGTCAGTCGCCGCGCCCGAGGGGCGTGGCCGCCCGCATCGCGGGCGCCCATTCGGCGAGCACGGCGGCCAGCGCGACGGGCGCCTCCTCCGGAATCAGGCGTCCCGCGCCGGCCACGGTGCGCACCTCGCCGCCGGAAATCGCCGTGGCCAGGCGCGTCGCATTGGCCGCCGTGCACCACGGGTCGTGCGCGCCGCGCAGCACCAGCGTGCGCGCGGCGACGGCGTGCAGGTCGAGCTCCTCGATGTCGTCGTCGGAGATCGCGCTGGCCAGTGCCTGCAGGTGCTGGACGCCGTCGGCGCCGACGAACGGGGCGGCATACCGGGCCACGAGCCGGGCCGGCATGGCGTCGGGCGACGCGACGCCCTGCTCGAGCAACGGCTCCACCCATGCCGCCGCGCCCAGCATGCCGCGCGAGGACTCGAACAGGCGGCGTGCGGCCGTGCGCCCCAATTCCGCGAGGTCGTCGCTGCGGGCCCTTCCCAGTGGCGGCGGGCTGATGAGCACCAGCCCGTGCACGCGCGCCGGCCGCGTCGCGGCCAGGCGCAGGGCCACCGCCGCCCCGATGTCCACGCCCACCAGCGTCGCGCGGCCGATGCGCAGGGCGGTCATCGCCTCTTCCACGGCGACGGCCTGCGCCGCGATGCCATAGTCCGCCTCGGCGGGCCGGTCCGATTCGCCGTGCCCGAGCAAGTCCAGCGCCCACACCGTGACTTGGCCGAGCGGCAGCGCGGGCGCGACGAGCCGCCAGAGGAACGCGGAGGTGCCGAAGCCGTGCAGCAGGACCAAGGGGTGATCGCCGAACCCGTAGCGCTCGGCGTGCAGCTCCCCGGATCCGATCGGTATGCGGGTGTGGTCGCGGGCCGTCACGAGAGGTGGGGTTGCTCCTGGGGTTGGATGCTGCGCCTGCCGCGCTCGATCAAAGCTATCGGCGGTGGGGTAGTACCGCAGCGGATGCGGATCCGGCGGCGGCGGCGCCATCGCCGACGTCCTTGAGTCCTCCCACGACCTGCCAGTACCTTTCCCATATTCCCTTTTCTCCCGGAACCTCTCGTGGCCCAAGCGCGCAAGACGTCCCCCGCAGCAAAAAACCGTTTCGTCCTCATCCTGGTGCTCATCGCCATGGCCGGCGCCGCCGGACTCGGCTGGGTCGCCACGCGCAAGAAGGGCGGCCCGGTGACCATCGATCCCAACCTGCCGCCGGCGACCGCCGAGGGGTACCTCCTCGGTCGTGAGGACGCGCCGGTGAAGATCATCGAGTTCGCCGACTTCGAGTGCCCGGCGTGCGGCCAGTTCGCCATGCTCACCGAGCCTGACATTCGCGCCCGCCTGGTCTCCGCCGGTCTCGTCTCGGTGCGGTTCTTCGACTTCCCGCTGCCCATGCACAAGAACACCTGGTCAGCGTCCAATGCCGCCGCCTGCGCCAACGACCAGGGCAAGTTCTGGGAGATGCACGACCGCCTGTTCTACACGCAGGATCTGTGGAACGGCCAGGCGACGTCGAGCCCCGACAAGAAGATGAAGGGCTACGCGCAGGAACTCGGGTTGGACATGGGCAAGTTCAGCGAGTGCTACGACAGCCAGGTGCACTACCCGCGCATCAAGGCGTCGGGCGAGGAAGCCGGGCGGCGCGGCGTCAACGAGACACCGTCGTTCATCATCGGCTCGAAGCTGTACTCGGGCAGCCTGCCCTACGACCAGATCAAGAAGATTGTCGACGAGGAGCTGGCCAAGATGCCGAAGACCGACACGGGCAAGAAGGGCGCCAAGTGACACGACGCATGGTGGTTGCGGCCTTGGCCCTCGTGGGGCTCTTCGTCTCGACCTACCTGTACCTGTACAAGCTGGGCGTCCTCGGATCGCTCAGTTGCGCCGTGGGCAGCTGCGAAACGGTCAACACCAGCAAGTGGGCCATGCTGCTCGGCCAGCCGATCGCGCTCTGGGGCATCGGCTTCTACGTGGCGGCCCTGGCCCTGGCAATCGTGGGCACGGGGGCGCAGTACGAGCACGACCGGCGCGTCTCGATGGCGCTCGCATTCCTGAGCGGATGGGGCGTGCTGTTCAGCGCCTGGCTGACCTATCTCGAACTGGCCGTCATCCACGCCATCTGCATGTGGTGCGTCATCAGCGCCTGCCTGGTGATCGCCATCTTCGTGCTGTCGGTGCTGGATGCGCGGAGCGCAGAGCACGATGGTAACGACAGAAACGACAGAGTACGACAGAGTACGACAGAGTAAGACAGAGTAAGGCAGCGGTCGACGGATCGACCGACGGTCGACTGGACGTCAAAGGCCGGCCCCCATCGCGGGGCCGGCCTTGTGCCTTCTGTCGTATTCTGTCGTACTCTGTCGAGCTCTGTCGTTTCTGTGGCTCACGCTCTCCGCACCGTGCCCCGCTTCGCGTCGGACGCCTCGCTGAGCCGCAGGCGGGGACGCGCCTCGGGCGCCTGCTCCTCGCGGGCTGGCGGCAGGAGTTCACGGCCGAGCACCACGAGCACGCGCGTCACCACCACCGACGCCAGCGGTTCGGGCACCGCCAGCTCGCGGATGTACGTGTCGATGGCGCGGTCGAACGGCAGTTCTTCCGCCAGCGCGTCCACGAAGGTCAGGGCATTCTCCACGTGCGTGCGCACGAGGGCCTCTTCGGCGCGCGCCTGCGCCAGCCGCATCCGCCGGTCGGTGGCGGGCAGCATCTTTCGCGGAAAGAGCGATTCGGGAAGGAGGCGTTCAAGCATTGCTTAACAATACGACCGAAACCCGGGCGCGGTTACACGCGCAGGCCGTTGGGGCGGCCTGGCGCGGTCGGCGGCTCGGCGGCGGCTAGCGCAGCACCGCCGCGATCGTCGCGAGCACTGCCAGCGCCCACGGCAGCCACCACGGGGCACGCTCGAGCACCGCGCGCACGCCCGCGGAGTGCTGCCCGGGGCGCAGCCGCTGCACCAGTTCGCCGGCGTGCTGCGGACGCCGGGCCGGGTCCTTCTCCAGACACTGCATCACCAGCTTCGCCAGCACCGGCGGCACGTCGGGGCGCTTCTTGTGCACCGGCTCGGGCGCTTCCTTGGCGTGCGCGATCATCACGGCCTGCGGGGACTTGCCGCGGAAGGGCGGATGTCCCGAGAGCATTTCGTACGCCACGGCCCCCAGCGAATAAATGTCGGCGCGGTGGTCGAGCCCCGGGTCGCCGGCGGCCTGCTCGGGCGCGATGTACGTCGGCGTGCCCAGGCTCGTGCCCTGCTGCGTGATGCGTGGCGCGTGCTCCTCAATGGACGTCGAGGCGCTGAGTGCCTTGGCGATGCCAAAGTCGAGCACCACCGCCTGCCCGTGGAAGAACATCACGTTCTCCGGCTTGATGTCGCGGTGCACCACGCCCTGGCGGTCGGCGTAGTCCAGCGCCCCCGCCACTTCCTCGAGCGTCGCCAGCACCGCGTCGACCGGCATGTGCCGCTCGCGGGTCATCCGGTCGCGCAGCGACTCGCCTTCCACGAAGGGCATGGTGTAGAACAGCTTGCCGTCGGCGACGCCGGAATGCAGCAGCGGCACGATGTGTGGATGCTGCAGCCGGGCGGCCATCGCGATCTCCCGGCGGAACCGTTCGGCGCTCAGCGTCGCCGCAAGCTCCGGCGCGAGCACCTTGAGCACGACCTGCCGTCCCAGCGCGAGTTCCGTCGCCAGAAAGACGCGCGACATCCCGCCGCGCGGCAGCTCCCGGTCGATGCGGTATGTGGCCGCCAGCGCGGTCTGCAGCGTCTCGCGAAGGTCAGCTGGCATGCGGAGTGCTCCTACCGAAGGTCTCCTGACGCCCACCGCAAGCTTCGGCATCGAAGCTTCCGCCATCCGTGTTCGAAGTCCAGCGTCGAATTCCAATTCCGGAATCCGAATTCCGATTCCCTACGATTCCCCGGCCTCGTACTGATCCTTCAACGACGCCACCACGCTCGGGTCGGCCAGCGTCGTCGTGTCGCCCAGCGTGCGGCCCTCGGCGATGTCCCGGAGCAGCCGCCGCATGATCTTGCCCGACCGCGTCTTCGGCAGGTCGGCGCTGAACAGGATGTCGTCGGGCCGCGCGATGGCACCGATCTTTTCGGCCACGAAGTCGCGCAGCTCGTCGCGCAACGCCGGGCTCTGGTGGAAGCCGTCGCGCAGGGTGACGAAGGCGGCAATGGACTGTCCCTTCATTTCGTGCGTCTTGCCCACCACCGCGGCCTCGGCCACGGCCGGGTGTTCCACCAGCGCGCTCTCCACTTCCATCGTGCCGATGCGGTGCCCGGCGACGTTCAGCACGTCGTCCACCCGCCCCAGGATCCAATAAAAGCCGTCCTCGTCCTTCTTGGCCCCGTCCCCCGGGAAGTACAGGTCGGGCCGGCCCGCCCACTTCGTGAAGTAGGTGTCGACGTAACGCTGGTCGTCGCCCCAGATGGTGCGGAGCATGGATGGCCACGGCTTGGTCAGGGCCAGCAGGCCGCCGCCCACGGGGATCTCCTTGGCGTCCTTGTCGAGCAGGGCCGCGCTGTAGCCCGGCAGGGGCATGGTGGCGCTGCCCGGCTTGGTCGCCGTCACGCCGGGAAGCGGTGAGATGACGATCGCGCCGGTTTCCGTCTGCCACCACGTGTCCACGATCGGGCAACGGTCGCCGCCGATGACCTTCTGGTACCACATCCAGGCCTCGGGGTTGATCGGCTCGCCGACCGTGCCCAGCAGGCGCAGGCGCGTGAGGTCGTGACGGTCGGCGTGCTGCCGGCCCCATTTCATGAAGGCGCGAATGGCCGTGGGTGCCGTATAGAACACCGTCACGCCGTACTTCTCGCAGATCTCCCAGAAGCGGTTGCGCTCGGGCCAGTCGGGGGCGCCCTCGTACATCACGCACGTCGTGCCGTTGGCCAGCGGTCCGTACACGAGGTACGAGTGGCCCGTGATCCAGCCCACGTCGGCCGTGCACCAGAAAACGTCCTCGTCCTTGAGGTCGAAGACGTACTTCGTGGTGGCGGCCACCTGGGTGAGGTAGCCGCCGGTGGTGTGCACGATGCCCTTCGGCTTCCCGGTGGTGCCCGACGTATAGAGGATGAACAGCATCGCCTCGGCGTCCATCGGCTCGGCGGGACATGCGGGCGATGCGTCTTCCAGCAGGCGGTGCCACCAGTGATCGCGTCCTTCCTTCATCGTGGCGAAGGCCTCATCGCCCTCGCCGCTGGGGCGCCGGCGCACCACCATGACATGCCTGATCCCGGGGCAGCCGGCGATCGCCTCATCAGCGAATCGCTTGAGCGGCAGCACGCTGCCGCGCCGGTAGCCGCCATCAGCGGTGATGAGGACGGAGCACTCGGAGTCGTTGATGCGGTCGCGCAGCGCCTCGGCGGAGAAGCCGCCGAACACGACGGAGTGCACCGCGCCGATCCGTGCGCAGGCGAGCATCGCGATGGCCGCCTCGGGCACCATTGGCAGGTAGATCGCCACGCGATCGCCCTTCTTCACGCCGAGCGCCTTCAGCGCATTCGCCGCGCGGCCGACTTCCTGGCCCAGTTCCCAGTAGGTGTAGACGCGTCGATCTCCGGG
>JBBQZD010000103.1:0-8916 GCA_038208045.1 Gemmatimonadales bacterium
ATGGAAATGGCGACGACACCCTTGCCGTCGTTGAAGATCGTGGCGTACTGATCCCGGTACGCCTCATGTTGGACGGTTCAGCCCTTGGTCCGCGCCTTGGGAAAAAACGACACGACGACGACCTGACCGCGAAAGTCGGAGAGGCGCAGCGCCTTCTCGCGCACCCCGGCCTTCGAGGCACCGGGGAGGGAGAAGTCGGGGGCCATGTCACCGACCTTGGGTCCGTCGCCGTCCTGCGCGGTGGCGCGCGCGGCCGCCAGCCCGAGCAGGGCGGCAGCGGCGGCGCCGAGCCAGACGACGCGATGTGCCATCTAGGAACACTCCTCTGGTGTAGTAGGACGCTGGGCACGAACTTCCGTATGTATACGCTAACGCGGCGCGGGGCAGCAAGGTTGCCGCTCTGCGCACGTGCCACGCCGCCGCCGCACGACAGGAGGGCGCATGCCAGACCAGGTTGACGCGGTGCTCGAGCGACTCGCCCGGGACGTGGAACTTGCCGTGCACGCGCTGTATCGCGGAGAAGTCCGGCAGGCGACCGCCAAGGCGCGCACCGGGCACCTCGTGCGGGACGCGGCGCTGGCGCTGCGCGGCGGCACGCCCCCCTCGTCGCCGACGCTCCACGACGGCGCGCCGTCCCCGCGCACGCCGGCCACGCGGCCGAGCATCGCGGGCGCCGCGGTGGGCTGGACCGACGAGGAAGGCGAAGCCGTGATGAAATGCATCACCGCCTGGCTTCCCATGGGACCGCCGTCGTCCGCGGCCCCCGACTCCGTGTGCATCGCTGCGGGACGCGCCATGATTCCCTCCTGGCGAGAGCGGGAACTCGCGCGCGGGGCAGTGCGCAAGCTGAACCCCGCGTAACGTTGACCGTTGCCGCCCGTCGAACCGATCATCTCCCCTCCTCACCCATGACCGAACCGCGCGAGCCCACGCAGAAAATCGACGCCGTCACCACGCCCATGGGACTCACGACGCCCTGCCCGCAGTGCGGTGCGTCGCTCGACGCCCTGAGCACCGCGTGTGGGCGCTGCGGCGCGGTGATCACGGGGGGCGGACCGGACGGCGCGCGCGTCGAGCGCCTGATGACGCGCCTGCAGGGGCAGATCGGCAGCCAGTTCCTGTTGCAGGGACTCATCGGCCGCGGCGGCATGGGCATCGTGTTCAAGGCACGCGAGGCAGCCCTCGACCGGGAGGTGGCGCTGAAGGTGCTGGCCTTCGATCCGGTGATGAACCACGAGGCGTTCATCCGCTTCGAGCGGGAGGCACGGCTGGCGGCGCGGCTCGATCACCCCAATATCGTGCCAATCTTTTCGGTGGGGCAGGGCGACGGCGTGGCGTACTACACCATGCGCGTCGTGCGCGGTGGCAGTCTCGAGAACCTCGTGGCGAGCCACGGCCCCGTGGCGCTCGACCAGGCCGAGCGGCTGCTGCGCGAGGTGGCGTCGGCCCTCGACTTCGCGCACGGGCAGGGCGTCGTGCATCGCGACATCAAGCCGGCCAACATCCTGCTTTCGGACAGCGGGCATGCCATGGTCGCGGACTTCGGCATTGCCCGGGCGTTCAGCGGCGACGCGGCCACCTCGACGTCGGGGTCGCATACCAGCGTGGTGGGCTCGCCGGCCTACATGGCACCCGAGCAGTGGCGCGGCGAGCGCCCCGACGGCCGGGCCGACCAGTACGCGCTCGGCGTGCTCGCGTTCGAGTTGCTGACGGGCCGCCGACCCTTCGGCGAAGTGTCCATGCAGGAACTCCTGCGCATGCACCTCGATTCCGACCCGCCGTCGCTCGACATCGTGCGCAAGGGACTGCCGCCGCACGTGAGCCGCTCGATCCAGCGCGCCATGGCGAAGGACCCGGCCGATCGCTTCGCGACGACACTGGCCTTCGTCGATGCGTTTGCGGGGAACGCGGCGGTCGGGGTGCTGCGGGCGCCGCGTCACGCGTACAAGGGCGAGCGGAGCCGCCAGTGGCTGGGCAACGCGATGGCCGGGGTGCTCGTGCTCACGGCGGGCACGGTGGGGTGGGTGGCGTGGCGGGATTCGCGGCAGGCGCCGACGGCGCCGGCGGCGCCGGCTGCGAGGGCAGCCGATACGCTGACCGAGCGGCTGACGCGTGAGCTCGAGGAGACCCGACGGATCGCGCTGGACGCGCAGCAGCGCGCCGAGCGGGCGGAACGCGGCGAAGCGCGCCAGCGCACGGCGGCGGCGGTGCCAGCTACGGCGCCGGCGACGGGCCACGTCGGCGTGATGGTGCGCGGCGGCGCACCGCGCCTGCTCATCGACAACCAGGAAGTGGCGGGGTCGACGCCGGCGATCATCGCGGTGGCCCCGGGCCGGCACATCGTGCGCGTCGAGGAGCCGGGACGTCAGTACCTTCCGCGGCAGTACGTGATCGACGTGACACTGGGCGACACGAGCAAGCTGCAGTTCGCCGATCCCCGCACGGCCACGCGCGAGCAGCTGCAGCAGCGGGTCCCGCGCGGCGCGCCGGGTGCACCGTCGGCGGCAGGCGCGGCGTCGGCGCAGGAGTCCCCGCCCGAGCCGCCGGCGCGCGCCACGCGCCCGTCGATCTTCGGCAGCACCTCGGCGCATCCGTATTTCGTCGAGGATCCCGTCTGGCAGGCGATGTCGCCGGAGGAGCAGGGCAAGCTGCGCGCCCAGTGGGAGCGCCTCAATCCCGACCAGCGGCGCAAGGTGATGCGCGAGATCCGCCAGCGGCAGGAGTCGGTCCGGCCGAACCTGCAGCGGCAGCCGTTCCCCTAGCCGACGAGTACGCGCAGGGCGCCGGGCACGGTCGTCACGGTGACGGTGGATGACGCGGCAAGGTGCGGTTCGCCGTCCAGATTGAAGTCTGGGGGCGCGTCGAACAGGAGCGTGGCGCCGGCGGCGCGCACGGTCTCGACCTGGGGATGCGCGAGATGGGCGCCGCGCATCGCGCTCAGAAACAGGGGAAGCCGGGCCAGTCCGTGCACGTCGCCAACGCTCACGAAGTCGAGCAGGCCGTCGTCGACGCGTGCCGCGGGCGCGATGCGAAACGCGCCTCCGAAACTCAACCCGTTCGAGACGACGAGCATCATGCGCAGTCGTGGCGCGGCATCGCCGAACACGTCCGCCTGCGCCTCGAAGCCGCGGTAGCGCATCAGGTGCTTGAGGGCGGCGACGATGTACACCGCGTCGCCCCGCAGCCAGGTCTTGCGCTGGGTGTCCTTGATGACCGCATTGTCGAAGCCGAAGCCGGCCACGTTGAGGAACCGCTGCCCGTCGACACTGCCGAGGTCGACGCGCTGCTCGCGCGTCCCGTGCGCGACGAGCGCTGCCATCGCCGCAAAATCGCGTGCGGGCGCGGGGAGGTTTCTGGCGAAGTCGTTCCCGGTTCCGTTGGCGAGGAAGGCGATGCGTGCGGGCGACCCGAGCTCGGCGAGCGCCACCGCCGACTTGCCCCACGTGCCGTCGCCGCCGGCCACGGCAATGGTCTCCGCCCCGTCGCGCACCGCCTCGCGCACGACGCGCGCTTCGTCGCCGGGCGCGGCGCCGAACATAGGGCCGCGGACTGCGGGGCGGAACCGCGGCGTCCGAGGTCCACGAGGCATTGCTCGATCGTCGTGAATCCGTGACGCCAGCTGACGCCGCGAATGCTCGAGGGGCGCCCACCGTGTGGCGGGCGCCCCTCGATTCGCTTCCGCGGACGAACTGACGATTACTTCGCCAGGTTCCGCAGCACGTACGGCAGGATCCCGCCGTGCGTGTAGTAGTTCATTTCTTCCGGGGTGTCGATGCGACTGCGCACCTGGAAGTTCTTGGCCGTTCCGTCGGCGCCCACGGCCTTCACCGTCAGCGTGGCCCGCGGAGTCATGGCGTCGCCAAGCCCCTCGACGGTGATCGTCTCGAAGCCGGTGAGCCCCAGCGACTGGCGCGTCTCGCCGTTCGTGAACTCGCACGGGATCACGCCCATGCCCACGAGGTTGGAACGATGGATGCGCTCGAAGCTCTCGGCGATCACGGCGCGCACGCCGAGCAGCATCGTGCCCTTGGCCGCCCAGTCGCGCGAGGAGCCGGTGCCGTACTCCTTGCCGGCGATGATCACGAGCGGCGTGCCGGCCTGACGGTACGCGTCGCTCGCCTCGAAGAACGACGTCGGCTCGGCGCCCGGCGCGGTGCGCGTCCACCAGCCCTCCAGGCCCGGCGTCAGATCATTCTTGAGCCGGATGTTGGCGAAGGTGCCGCGCATCATCACTTCGTGGTTGCCGCGCCGCGCGCCGTACGAGTTGAAGTCCTTCTTCTCGACGCCCAGCGACTTCAACCACACGCCCGCCGGTGACTGCTCGGCGATCGAGCCCGCCGGGGAAATATGGTCGGTCGTGATCGAGTCGCCGAACATGCCCAGCACGCGCGCGCCGGCGATCGGCTGCACGCCCGGCGGCGTCATCGTCATGCCCTCGAAGTACGGTGGATGCTTGACGTAGGTGGACTTGTCATCCCACGTGTAGCGATCGCCGACCGGCACGGGGATGGCCTTCCATTGGTCGTCGCCGCCGAAGACGTCGGCGTACTGCGTCACGAAGTACTCGCGCTTCACGCTCGACAGCACGATGTCCTCGACTTCCGTGGGCGTCGGCCAGATGTCCTTGAGGAAGACGGGCGCGCCGTCCGTGCCGGTGCCGATGGGTTCGGCGTCGAAGTCGATGTCCATCCGCCCGGCGAGCGCATACGCCACCACGAGCGGCGGCGACGCCAGGTAGTTGAAGCGCGTCTGCGGGTTCACGCGCCCCTCGAAGTTGCGGTTGCCGCTGAGCACGGCGGCCACGGTCAGCTTGCCGTCGTCGATTGCCCGGCTGATGGACTCCGGCAGCGGGCCGGAGTTGCCGATGCACGTGGTGCAGCCGTAGCCGACGATCTGGAACCCCAACGCGTCGAGCGCCGGCTGCACGCCGGCCTTGTCGAAGTAGTCCTTCGCCACCTTGGAGCCCGGCGCCATGGACGTCTTCACCCACGGCTTGCTCGTGAGGCCGCGCGCCACGGCCTTCTGCGCCACCAGGCCGGCCGCGAGCATCACGCTCGGGTTGGACGTGTTGGTGCAGCTGGTGATGGCGGCGATCACCACGGCGCCGTCGGTGAGCTGAAACGTGTTGCCGCGGTGTTCGCAGGCGATCCCTTCGTTTGGTACCGGGGCGCCCTCCGCGACCATCGCCGCGGCCGGGGATCCGGGGGAGGCCGCCGCAGCAGCGGCTGCGGCCGGGGCCACCTGCCGCTGTGCCGCCAGCGACGCGAGGTAGCTGGCCTTCACGCCGGTCAGCGGAATGCGGTCCTGCGGACGCTTGGGGCCCGCGAGCGACGGCACGACGGTCCCCAGGTCGAGTTCGATGGTGTCGCTGTACACCGGGTCGGGCATGCCCGGCTCGCGGAACAGGCCCTGCGCCTTGCAGTAGGCCTCCACGAGCTTCACGTGATGCTCGTCGCGCCCCGACAGGCGCAGGTACTTCAGCGTCTCGACGTCCACGGGGAAGAACCCCATGGTGGCGCCGTACTCGGGCGCCATGTTGGCGATCGTCGCGCGGTCGGCGAGCGAAAGGCCCGACAGTCCGTCGCCGAAGTACTCGACGAATTTCCCCACCACCTTCTTTTTGCGCAGCATCTCGGTGCACGTCAGCACGAGGTCGGTGGCCGTGGCCCCCGCGGGCAGCCGGCCGTGCAGCTTGAAGCCGACGACCTCGGGAATGAGCATCGACACGGGCTGGCCCAGCATGGCCGCCTCGGCCTCGATGCCCCCCACGCCCCAGCCCAGCACGCCAAGTCCGTTGATCATGGTCGTGTGCGAGTCGGTGCCGACGAGCGAGTCGCAGTAGGCCTCGCCCGAGTCCCTGTTCACGAACACCACCTGGCCCAGATACTCCAGGTTGACCTGGTGGCAGATGCCCGTGCCGGGCGGGACGGCGCGGAAATTCTTGAGTGCCGTGCCGCCCCAGCGCAGGAACTGGTAGCGCTCGAGGTTGCGCTCGTACTCGCGGTCCACGTTGATCATGAACGCCGCGTCGGAGCCGTACTCATCGACCTGCACCGAGTGGTCAATGACGAGGTCCACCGGCTGCAGCGGGTTGATCTTGGCCGGGTCTCCGCCGAGGGCCGCCAGCGCATCGCGCATCGCGGCAAGGTCCACCACGCAGGGCACGCCGGTGAAGTCCTGCAGCAGCACGCGGCTGGTGCGGAAGGCGATTTCCTGGTCGACGCCCGCCTTGACGTTCCACGTGGCGAGCGCCTCCACGTCGGCCTTCTTCACGAAGGCGCCGTCTTCGTTGCGCAGGAGGTTCTCGAGGAGGACCTTCAGCGAGAACGGCAGCGTGGCGGACGTGCTGCCGGCGAGGCCCGCCACCGCGTCGAGGCGGTAGTAGCTGTAGGACTGTCCGTCGACGACGAGCGTCGCGCGGCTGCCGAAACTGTTCGAGGTTGCCATGGCCGATTGGTCTGTGCGCCCGCAGCTGTCGAAGTGGGGCGGGGTGATGGCCGGAGCCACTGGATGGCGGAGATCGACGCGCCAACCAGGCTGCTTCTATTATAAGAGCGGGACGGGGCGGGGGCGAGGGGGCGGCCTCCCGGTGGCCTCCCGGTGGTGCGGTCGGCCGGCGCTGGTCAGTCGCCGACGGTCTTGAACTCCATCGTCCGGCGGCGCGCCCCGTCGGTCTGGATCACGTCGGCGGTGATGGCCTGCACCGGGCATTCGCCGACGAACGCGCCGTCAGCCCGTGACCAGTCGAACGGGCCGCCGCTCACCACCGCCTTGCCCGCCGCGTCCATGCGCATGGTGTCGGGCGCCAGCAGCGCGCACATGCCGCACCCGGTGCATTGCTCGCGGTCCACCGATACCTCGACGAGCCGCCGCGGAAAGACCCCGCCGGCCGAATGCAGCGTCTCGCCGGCGCCATCCAGCACCTCGACCGCGGCCGCGTAGCCCGCCTCGATCATCGTGTGCGTGTGCGCGAAGCTGAACCAATTGAACTTCCACACCGCCGGCCGGATCAGCAGCAGCGGCGGCCCGGTCCAGGTCGCAAGTTGCAACTGCTGCAGCGAGCGCATCATCACCTGCGCGGCGCGCATGTAGATGGTCGCGAACCCCTTCTCCTTGATGCGGCGCGCCGTGGTGCGACTGGTGCTCCCCACGTCCACCGCGATCACGGCGTCGACGCCGGCGCCGGCTATCTGCGCGGGCACGTTGTCCATGACGCCGCCGTCCACGCACGTGCGGCCGCCGAGCACGCGCGGCGGAAAGAAGCCGGGCAGGGCGCACGAGGCGTACACGGCGTCGCGCACCCGAACATCGGTGAGTCCCGGAAGCCCCCAGACGACTTGCGAGCCGCGTTCGAGGTCCACCGTGTTGACCAGCAGCCGGAGCGGGAGGTCGGCGAAGGTGGCGTCGGGCACGAGGTCGTCGACGATCGCCTGCAGCGGATGCTCCAGGTAGAGCGCCGGCGAGAGCATGCGCTTGAGCACCATGCCCACGTGGTTGACCCTGAACAGGTCGGGCTTGCGCAGCGAGAGCGCGCGCTGCGCGAGGTCGTCCACGGACCGTCCGCCCACGTACGCCGCGCCGATGAGCGCGCCGATGCTGGTGCCGGCCACGGTCACCGGGCGAATGCCGCGTTCCTCGAGCGCCCGAAGCACGCCGATGTGCGCGAAGCCCTTGAGCGCGCCGCCCCCGAGCACGAGGGCGACCTTCCGGGGAATGCCGGTCTTGATCGGGGACGTCACGAGAGCCCTGGGTCGTCGCCTACTTCAGGTACTGGAAAAGCCCCCAGAGGAAGACCACCGCGCCGCCGACGCTGATCAGCGCACCAGCATCCTTGCCGACCACGGCGCCCGTGAGCATCGCGGCGCCGCCGACGATCATCAGTGCGCGGTTCTGCCTGGTGTCTGCCCGGAACGGCGCTGGCGCCGGCAGCGGCGCCGGCGCGTGTGCCTGGCGGCGCACGCCCACCGACTGTCCCGCGAGCATGGGGGCGGCGGACACCGCGGGCATGGACTCTCGCCGTGCAACCGGCGCGGCGGGCGACTGCGCGGCGACCGGCGCCGCGAGGCAGGCGGCCGACGCGGTCGCGAGAATCATCGTGCGAATTCGAAACATGGGCACTTCCTCCGGGCAGGGTGCAAGCGCAATATGGCGGATTACAGCTTTACCGACGATACCCAATCTGCGTTCCCTCCGTTACCCCAAGGTCCCCATGTCCGGCGCCCCGCAGACGACCTCCATCGCCAACGCCGAACGCGGACTGACGCGCGCCATCGGGGTCGGCGGACTTGCGGCCGCGATCTTCAATACCACCGTCGGTGGCGGGATATTCCGCCTGCCGGGCTCGGTCACCGAACTCATCGGGTCGGCGGCACCGCTCGTGTACGTCATCTGCGCGCTGGCCATGGGACTGATCGTCCTCTGCTTCGCGGAGGCGGGCAGTCGCGTCACGATGACGGGCGGCCCCTACGCGTACGTCGAGCTGGTCTTCGGGCCATACGCGGGGTTCATGAGCGGCGTGCTGCTCTGGCTGCTCGGCACGACGGCGATGGCATCCGTCTCGAGCGCGTACGCCGGCTTCATCGGCGTGCTCGTGCCCGCGCTCGGGGCCCCGGGGCCGCGCGCGGCGGTCCTCGCGGTCACCTTCGCATTCCTCGCCGGCGTCAACGTGCTCGGCGTGCGCGAGGGCGCGCGCCTGGTGTCCATCGTCGCCATTGCCAAGCTGCTGCCGCTCCTCGTGCTCGTGGGCGTGGGCGCGCTCGCCATCGCGCCGGCGCACCTCGCCATGGCCAGCCTGCCGGCCGCGGGTACGTTCGCCCGCACCGCGATCGTGCTCATCTTCGCGTTCACCGGCGTCGAGAGCGCGCTCGTGCCAGCCGGCGAGATGAAGGACCCGTCGCGCACCGTGCCGCGTGCCAT
>JBBQZD010000104.1:0-8906 GCA_038208045.1 Gemmatimonadales bacterium
TCCGGCGCGCCAAGCCCGTACTCCACCATGAACCGTGCGCGCCGGGCGCCGGGCAATTCGGGTAGCGCCGCGCGCGCCGTCGCGATGGCCGCGCGATCGAGCACGAGCGGCGGCAGGTCGGGCTCCGGGAAATATCGGTAATCGTGGCTCCCTTCCTTGGCGCGCGCCGGCTGCACCCTGCCCGCCTGCTCGTCCCAGAGCATGGTCTGCTGCGTGATGCCCGCCCCCGCCTGCCACGCGTCAACGTGCCGCTCCCACTCCACCCGCAGCGCCCGCTCGACCGCCGAAAAGGAATTGAGGTTCTTGATCTCGGTGCGCGTGCGCAGCGTGGCCTCACCCACCGGGCGGGCGCTGACGTTCGCGTCCACGCGCAGCGACCCCTCTTCCATTGAGCAGTCGGACACTTCGGCGTACAACAGGATGCCGCGCAGCGCACGCAGATAGGCGCCGGCCTGGGCCGGCGACCGGATGTCCGGTTCGCTCACGATCTCGACGAGCGGAACGCCGGCCCGGTTGAGGTCGATGGCCGTCTCGCCGGCATAACGGTCGTGCACGGACTTGCCCGCGTCCTCCTCCAGATGGATGCGCGTGATGCCGACCACGAACGCCGCGCCGTCCACGGAGATCGCCAGGCGCCCGTTCGTGGCGAGCGGCCGGTCGAACTGCGATATCTGGTACCCCTTCGGCAGGTCGGGATAGAAGTAGTTCTTCCGCGCGAAGACGGAGCGCTCGTGCACCGTGCAGTCCGTGGCGAGCGCGGCGCGCACGGCGAGCTCGACCGCCCGCGCGTTGAGCACCGGCAGCGCGCCGGGCAGCGCGAGGCAGACCGGGCAGGTGTGCGCGTTCGGCGCGGCGCCAAAGGAGACCGCGCATCCGCAGAACGCCTTGGTGCGCGTCTTCAGTTGCACGTGCACCTCGAGGCCGACGACCATCTCCCATCCGTCGCGGATCACCGGTGCGCCTCGGCGCCCAGCTCGGCCTCGAGCGCGTACGCCACGCGGAACATCGTGACCTCGTCGAAATGCGGCGCGAGCACCTGCCCCCCCACCGGGAGGCCGCCGACGCGCCCGATGGGCAGCGACATGGCCGGGATGCCGGCGAGGTTGGCCGTGACCGTGAAGATGTCGCTCAAGTACATCTCGTACGGGTCCGAGATGGCGCCGAGCGCGAAGGCCGTGGTGGGCGTGGTAGGCGTGAACAGCGCGTGCACGCCGCCGGCAAAGACCGTCGTGAAGTCACGCGCGATGAGCGCGCGCACCTCCTGCGCCTTCCGGTAGTAGGCGTCGTAATAGCCCGCCGAGAGCACATAGGTGCCCAGCAGGATGCGGCGCGTCACCTCGTCGCCGAAACCCTGCGAGCGCGTGGCCTCGTACATCGCCTGCAGGCCGTCGCCCTCGATGCGCATGCCGTACCGCACGCCGTCGAAGCGCGCGAGGTTCGACGAGCACTCGGCTGGCGCGATGATGTAATACACCGGGATCGCGTGGTCGGTGTGCGGCAGCGAGACGTCGCGCAGGGTGGCGCCGCGCGCGCGAAGCGCCGCGAGCGCGCGGTCGCTCGTCTCGCGGATGGCGGGGTCCAGCGTGGGCGGGAAGTACTCGCGCGGTACGCCGATGACCACGCCGTCGAGCCGGCCGGGGGCCGCGCGCATCGTCGGCACGGCGCGCGCGGCGCTGGTGGCGTCGTGGTCGTCGCGCCCGCTGATGATCCCGGTGGCGAGCGCCGCGTCATCAACCGAGCGCCCGAACGCCGCCACGCAGTCGAGCGATGAGGCATAGGCCACGAGACCGAAGCGCGACACGCGGCCGTAGGTCGGCTTGACGCCGACGATGCCGCAGAACGCGGCGGGCTGGCGCACGGATCCCCCGGTCTCGGAACCGAGCGCGATGGGGACGATGCCCGCCGCCACGGCGGCCGCCGAGCCGCCCGAGGAACCGCCGGGGACGCGCGATGGATCGAGGGGATGGCGCGCCGCGCCGTACGCCGAGTGCTCGGTGGACGACCCCATCGCGAACTCGTCCATGTTGGACTTGCCGACCACCACGGCGCCCGCGTCGCGCAAGCGGCGGACCGCGGTGGCCTCGTACGGGCTGACGTAGCCGGCCAGCACCCGCGATCCGCAGGTGGTCGGCAAGCCGAGCGTGGCCAGGTTGTCCTTGATAACGACGGGCACGCCGGCCAGCGCGCCCTGCCCCACCACGGCGGCATCGGCGAGCGCGCGATCGCGGTCCGCATGCACGATGCAGTTCAGCCCTGTCGGTCCGGCGTTGACGGTCGCGGCCTGCGCGAAACTTGCCTCGACGACACTGGCGGCCGTGGCCGCCCCGCGTGCCATCGCGGCGGCGATGCCCGCCGCCTGCCCGCGCAGCAGTTCGGCGCTCACGATGCGTCCGCGTCGCCGTCGTGCGTGGCCAGCCGTGGCACCAGGAAGAACCCGTCACGCATGTGCGGGGCGAAGTCCTCGCGTGCGCGGGCGAGCGCGACGCTCGATTCCTCGTCGGCACGCAGCGACATGCCCGGCTCCTTGGACGCGGCACGCGCGATCTCCGACGTCTCGACCTGCTGCAGCACGTCCATGTGCGCCAGAATTCCGTTCAGCTCGCCAACCAGTGCCTCGAGGCGCTCCTCGGCGATGCCCAGGCGCGCAAGGGCGGCCACCTGCCGCACGTCGGCGCGCGACACCGGCATCAGTCGTCCTCGCGTTCGAGCCCGGCGAACGCCACCACCAGCCGTTTTTGCACGACCGACTCGTCATCGAACTCGATCGTGACCTTGGCGTCACGGCCCGAGCCCGACAGGTCGAGCAGAGTGCCGGCGCCGAAGGTCTTGTGCCGCACTCGCCCGCCCTTCACCCACTCGGGCGCGACCTGCGAGAGGTCGTCGGCCGCCTCCGCCTTCCAGTTGATGGCGGCAGCGCGCACCACGGGCGTACCCGGGCGGCGCAGGGACGGCGACGCGTACGCGAAGGCGCTTGTGCTGCCACGCAGCTTCGTCGTGAAGCGCGCCTCGTAAAGCGCGGGCGGCACGGGCGTGAGAAACGACGACATGATGCCGGGCAACAACTCGCCGTTGCGCCGGCGCGTCATCGCCCACGAGAGGTACAGCTTGCGCTCGGCGCGGGTGATGGCCACATAGAGCAGGCGCCGCTCCTCCTCGAGCAGGGCTGGATCGTCGAACGCGCGCCCCAGCGGGAAGAGGCCGTCCTCGAGCCCGGACACGAACACGACCGGAAACTCGAGTCCCTTGGCTGTATGCACCGTCATGAGCGTGACGGCGTCGCCGTCCGGGCCGAGCTGGTCGA
Source organism: Gemmatimonadales bacterium (assembly GCA_038208045.1). Taxonomy (GTDB): domain Bacteria; phylum Gemmatimonadota; class Gemmatimonadetes; order Gemmatimonadales; family Gemmatimonadaceae; genus PNKL01. Next base: position 3,302 of record JBBQZD010000104.1, read on the forward strand.
CGGCGGCGACGAGCATGGCCTTCTGCAGGAAGTGGTCAAGCGGTCGCAGGCCCAACTCGCCACCGTCATCAACGACGGTCTCGGTGGCCCCCTCGATCATCGCGCGCACGTTGTCGAGGCGGTCGAGCCCTTCAGGGCCTTCCGCGCGCAGCGCCTGGTCGTAGCCGGTGGCGTCGACGATCTCGACGATCAGGCGATCGACGCTCGACTCTGCGGCGCTGGCGCGAAACCGGTCGGCGAGCAGGACGAAGCCCGTGAGCGCCGCCCGGGCCGCCGGCCGTACGCCCTCCAGCGCGTCCGCGCGCCGCGCCATTTCGAGGAGCGGGACGCCGCGTTCGCGCGCCGCCTCCGCCAGCTGCTCGATCGTGGAATCGCCGATGCCGCGCCGCGGCACGGCGATGGCGCGGCGGAACGCCTCGTCGTCGCTCGGATTGGCCGCCAGGCGCAGCCAGGCCAGCAGATCCCGCACCTCGCGGCGGTCGTAGAACCGCACGGCGCCGATGAGGCGGTACGGAATGCCGCGGCGGCGGAGCGATTCCTCGAGCGGCCGGCTCTGCGCGTTGGTGCGATACAGAATGGCCATTTCGCGCGGCCGTTCGCGCATCCGCTGGCGTCGGCTCTCGATCTCGTCGGCGATGCCGTCGGCCTCGTCGCGGTCGTCCATGGCCTTCAGCAGCGTCACCGGCTCGCCGGCCGCCCGCGTGGCGCGCAGCGTCTTGCCGCGGCGGTCGGCGTTCTCCGCGATCACGACGTTTGCGAGCGCCAGGATTTCCGGCGTCGAGCGGTAGTTCTCCTCGAGGCGCACGACCGTGGCGCCCGGGTAGTCGCGTTCGAAGTCGAGAATGTTGCGCACGTCGGCGCCCCGCCACCCGTAGATGGACTGGTCGTCATCGCCGACCACGGCGACGTTGCCCTCGGGCCCGGCGATGAGCCGCACGAACTCGTACTGCGCGTGATTGGTATCCTGGTACTCGTCCACGAGCAGGTGCTCGAAGCGGCTGGCGTAGTGCGCGCGGATGTCCTCGTGCGCAGTGAGGATCTGCACCGGCAGGACGAGCAGGTCGTCGAAGCTCACGGCGTTGGCGCCCCGCAGCGCCGGCTCGAGCGCGGCGTAGACCAGCGCGGCGGCCTTCGCCAGCGGCACGAAGGCGAGGCGCGCGTACTCCTCGGGCGGCACGAGCGCGTTCTTCGCGTCGCTGATCGCCGCGGCGATCGCCTTGGGGGCGAACTCCTTTGGCGACACCCGGGCGCGCTCCATCAGGCGCTTGATGACGGTGAGGGTGTCGTCCTCATCGTAGATCGTGTACTGCGGCGTGCGGCCCACGCGCTCGGCGTGCAGGCGCAGCAGCCGCGCGCCAATGCCGTGAAAGGTGCCAATCCACATGCCGCGCGGCTCGGCCCCCAGCAAGCGGCCGATGCGCTCGCGCATCTCGCCCGCCGCCTTGTTGGTGAACGTGACGGCCAGCACGCGATGCGGCGCCACGCCGAGCTCCTCGACGATGCGGGCCACGCGGGTGGTGAGCACCCGCGTCTTGCCCGAGCCGGCCCCGGCGAGCACGAGCAGCGGTCCGGTGCCGTGGGCGACCGCGGCGCGCTGCGCGGCGTTGAGCGTCAGGTCGTGCGAGGGGGCAATCGACGTCATCCGGGAAAGATAACGTCGAACACGGCGCCACGATCCGAGGGCACCAGCACCAACCGGCCGCGGTGCGACTCCTCGACGATGCGCCGCGCCAGCGCGAGGCCGATGCCCCAGCCCCGCTCCTTCGTGGTGAAGCCGGCGGCGAAGATCTTGCGCCGCAACGCGGGCGGAATGCCGGGCCCGTCATCGGCCACGCGCACGCGCGCGCCGCCGCCCGACGCCGGGTCCACGCGCACCGCGATGGTGCCGCCCCGCCCCGACAGCGCGTCCACGGCGTTCTTGACGAGCGACTCGACCGCCCACTCGAGCAGCACGCGATCGGCGGGCACGGTGAGCGGGCCCTCGCCGCGCGTGAAGCTCACCGTCACCGTGTTGGCGAGCGTCGGCACGCGTGCGCGGAAGTAGTCCACCACCCCTTCGGTGGCCATGCCGATGTCGAGCGGCGCGAGCTTGGGTGGGCGGCCGATGCGCTCGAACCGGTGCGCCACGCGCTCGAGGCGTTCGACGTCGCCGAGCATGTGCTGCCGGGCCGACGCGGTGGATGGGTCGTCGTCGCGCTCCGCCATCAGCTCGAGCCAGCCGTGCAGCGAGCTCAGCGGCGTGCCGAGTTGGTGGGCGGCCTCGCGCGCCATGCCCGCCCAGACCCGCTCGCGCTCGGCGCGCGCGCGCACCCCCAGCACCAGCACGCCCGCCACCATCAGCATGGACAGCGCGGCCACCTGCAGCAGCGGGATGATGCGCAGTCCGCGCACGAGCGGCGTGTTGCCGAAGTGAATCTTGCCTACGCCCGGCTCCACGACCGGCGGATTCTGGCGATCGAGCGTCAGCGCGTAGCGCGCGAGCCACGTGTCGTTCGGGTTGGCGATGCCGTCCCCGCGATCAGGAATATTGGCGAAGAACGTCGGCCGTCCTTGCGCATCGGTGATGACGGTCGGCACGCCCAGCTCGCGGATTTCCTTCGACAGATCCATCAGGGCGGCCGTGCCGGACGCATCCGTCGGATCAACCAGCGCGCCGTAGACGCGCGCGAACATCCGGCCCGTTCGCTCGGCCTCGCCCCGCAACTCGTTCACCACTCGCTGGGCGTACCAGACGTACGACCCGAGGAAGAGCACGAGGCCGAGCGTGACGAGGACGACCGGCCAGCGGCGTCGCATGGCCTACCGCAGCACGTCGAGGCCGACATACGGCCGCAACGCCTCGGGCACCGTCACCGAGCCGTCGGCCTGCTGATAGTGCTCGAGGATCGCCGCGAAGACGCGCGGAAAGGCCAGGCCGGAGCCGTTGAGCGTGTAGACGAACTGCGGCTTCTCGCCCGGCGCGGCGCGGAAGCGGATGTTGGAGCGCCGGGCCTGGAAGTCCGTGAAGAGCGAACACGACGACACCTCGAGCCACTTGCCGACGCCCGGCGCGAAGACCTCGAGGTCATAGGTCATCGCGCTGCTGAAGCCCGTGTCGCCTGCGGCGAGGAGCACCACGCGGTACGGCAGTCCCAGCCGCTGGAGCACCGATTCGGCGTGGCCGGTCAGCAGTTCGAGCTGCGCCGGGCCGTCCGCCGGGGCGCAGTAGCGGACAAGCTCGACCTTGTCGAACTCGTGCACGCGCAGCAGGCCGCGCGTGTCCTTGCCGGCAGCGCCCGCCTCGCGGCGGAAGCACGGGCTGTAGGCGCACATTGCCATCGGCAGCTGCGACGCGTCGAGGATCTCGTCGCGATAGAGGTTCGTGACCGGCACTTCGGCGGTCGGAATCAGGAACCCCTGGCCCTCCGCGAGCGTGTACATGTCGTCGGCGAACTTCGGCAGCTGACCCGTGCCGATCATCGACGCTTCGTTGACCACGGCCGGCACCCAGTTCTCCTGATAACCGTGCGCGCTCGCATGCAGGTCGAGCATGAAATTCATGAACGCGCGGATGAGGCGCGCGCCGGCGCCGCGGTACACGATGAAGCCGGAGCCGGAGACCTTCGCGCCGCGCGGCAGGTCGAACAGGCCCAGCGCCTCGCCGATCTCCCAGTGCGGCTTCACGCCGGCCGCGGCGCGGGGGTCGCCCCAGCTGCGCACCACGGCGTTCTGTGTTTCATCGCCGGCCGGCACTGCGGGCAACGTGACATTGGGAATCTCGAAGAGCGCCGACTGGATCGCCGCCTCCGCGGACGCCACTTCGGCCTCGAGCCGCGCGATCTCCTCGCCGAGCGCGCGCGTCTGCGCCTGCAGATCGGCTGCATCCTCCCCGGCTTTCTTGCGCCGCCCGACTTCCTGGCTCGCCACGTTGCGGGCGGCCTTGCGCTCCTCGACGGCCTGGATGCCGAGGCGGCGGTCGCGATCGAGCTGCTCGAGCCGACGAATCACGGGCTCCAGTGCGCCGAGCACTCCGCGCCGCCGCATGCCCTCGCGAAGCGCTTCTCCCTGCTCGCGCACCATCCGGATGTCGTGCATGGCCTAGTGGGTGGGAATTCCGTCCGCGAAGGACTTGAATCCGCAGTTCGGATTGATGACGCCGCGGCCGAAGATGAGGCCGCCCGTCTTCACCGAGTCCACGACGAACTTCGCATAGAGCTCGGAGGAGATCTGGTAGATGCAACTGCCCGACGTGATGCGCACGCCGACCACCTCGCCCGGCAGGACGGTGAGCGTGGAGTCGAACTTCCAGTCCTTCGACGGCGCGTCGAGGATCGTCTCGTAGACGCCGGGAATGCGCTGCAGCCCCACGGTGCGGGCGCCCGTGACGGCCGCCCCGACCAGCTTCTGCGGCAGAATGCGGATCTTGCCCGTGCCGTCGAAATCGAACGCCACGTCGAAGTTGAACGACCCGTCCACCCGCACCGTCGAGCGCGTGCTGAAGTCGAGCGCCGCGGGCGCGTTGGCAGGTCCGGCGCCGGAGATGCCGTAGAGGGAGTAGACGAACGGCTCGTTGGCGTACTGGGCCTTGAGCTTGAACGGATCGCTGCACGCGGCGATCGCGATCACGAGCAGGGCCAGGACGGCAAGGGCGCGCACCCGGGGGCGGGAGCGGCGACGCGGAAACTGGATAGTGGACATGGGCTGGTTCAAAAAGTAGCGAGTTGGCGCCGCCGCGCACAAGCGAAGTCGTCTTGACTTCGCCCTCTCGGAGCGTACACTTCGGCAACCTTTCATACACCGGAGAGCGGCGATGCCTACCATTCGCGACCTCGTGGCAGCCATCCGGGGACGGGACGGGGTCGAAGCCGCCGTGGTCCTGGGGCGCGACGGGCTCCTGATCGACAGCCTGACCGATGCCTCCATGGACGCCGAGAGCGTGGCCGCCCACGTGCCGCCGGTGCTGCTGGCCGCCGAGGAACTGGGCATGGCCGGGCACCGGGACGCCATGCGCACCGCCGTCATCGAGTACGAGCGCGGCTACGCCGTCGTCGCCTCGATCTCGGCCGACGCCGTCCTGCTCGTGCTCGTCAAGGCCGACGCCAACCTCGGGCAGTTGCTGTACGAGCTTCGCCGGAACCGGGCGAACATCGCGGCGCTCGTCTGAGTCCAGCCCCGGCCATGCCGTGCCACGTGCTCGTGGCCGATGACGAGCCCCACATCGGCCGCATCGTCAAGACCAAGCTCGAGCAAGGTCCGTTTCGCGTAACGCTCGTCTTCGATGGTGCCGAGGCGATCGCGGCGCTCGAGCAGCACGCCGACGTGCGCCTTGTGTTGCTCGACCTCATGATGCCGCACCTCACGGGACTCGAGGTGCTGGCCCGCATGCGCGCCGACCCGCGCTGGTCGAGCCTGCCCGCGGTCATCCTAACCGCGGCCGGCCAGGACCAGCGCTTCGACGAGGCGATGCGCCTCGGCGCCTCGGATTTCATCACCAAGCCGTTCAGCCCCAAGCGCCTGTATGCGCGGGTCGCCGCGCTGACCGGCGTCGACGAAGGTGACGCCGGCCAGCGCGCCACGGAGGGCGCGTGAGCACGCCGCCCCTCTGGATCGTGATCCTGGCGGGTGG
>JBBQZD010000105.1:0-8867 GCA_038208045.1 Gemmatimonadales bacterium
GCGGCATCGTCGACGGCGCGAACGCGAAGTCGGCCTACGTCTGGCGCAACGACCGGCAGGGGGCCTCGCGCCTCGCCGGCAAGCTGCTGCAGGAGGGGTACAAGCTCGCCATTGCCACCGAGGCAATGCAGACGGGCAAGACCGACTGGCCGCGCGGCAGTTGGGTGGCACGCGTGTCGCGCAACGACGCGACGCTCGCGGCGCGCGTCGATGCGCTGGCCCGCGACGCCGGCGTCGAGGTGACGGGCGTCAACACCGCCTTTCCCGAGACCTCGCAATACGGAACCGGCTCGGGCAGCACCGTCTCGGTGCAGGAACCGAAGATCGCCATCGCCGCCGACCAGGGCGTGAGCCTTGGCGCGTACGGTGCGCTCTGGTGGAGCTTCGAGCAGCGCTACGGCATCAAGTTCACGCCCGTGGCGCTCGCCAACCTCAACGGCGATCTCTCGGCGTTCAACGTGATCATCATCCCCGACGCCAACGCCGGCGTGCTCGGCAAGGGCGCCGGGCTCAAGGCCTGGGTGGAGAAGGGCGGCACGCTCATCACCATGGGCAGCGCCACCTCGTGGGCCGCGCGCGAGGACGTCGGCCTGACGACGTCGCGCATTCTCACCGGCGACGACGCCAAGGACGACAAGAAGGACGACAAGAAGGACGCGAAGAAGGAGGAGAAGAAGGACGACCCCGCAGCGGCGGCGCCGGCGGCGGCTGCGTCATCGCTCGATGCGCTGCTCGCGGTGAAGAGTCCGGGCGCCAATCCCAACGCGCCGCAGCCCGTGCCCGGGGCGCACTTCGACGCGGTGCTCGACATGACGCACTGGCTCACGCTCGGCGTCGAGCGCCAGCGCATGACCGTGATGTTCGAGGGCGATGCCTTCCTCAAGCTGTCCAAGGAAGGTGCGAACGTCGCCGTCTTCCCGGCAACGGGGCCGCTCCGGCGCGCCGGTTTCGTCTTTCCCGACAACACCGAGCGCCTGCTCAAGGGTACCGCCCTCGTGGTCGAGGAAGCCGTCGGGCGCGGCCACCTGGTGATGTTCGCCAACGACCCGATGTTCCGCGGCTGGTGGCGCGCACTCGATCGCCTGGTGCTCAACGCGACGCTGTTGGGGCCGACGTTTTAGCGACAGAGTACGACAGAGTACGACAGAGTACGACAGAGTACGCCGGACACTTCCCTTTCCACGGGGCTTCCTTGCGCGGCTTGGCACGACTGATCGCGGGATTCGCGTTCGTGCTCGTCGGGGTGGCGTGCCTGCCGTCGGCGCCGTCGCTGGCGGGACCGCTGGCGGCGGGGGGCATGCATGTGCTCTTCGTCGGCAACAGTCTCACCTACGTGCACGACCTGCCGCGCACGGTGGTGCAGTTGGCCGAACTCACCGGCGATACCGTCCGCACCACGGTGCTCGCCAAGCCGAACTACGCCCTGCTGGATCATCTCTCGGACGGGGAGGTGCAGGCCGTGCTCAAGCGCGAGCATTGGGACGTGGTGGTGCTGCAGCAGGGGTCCTCGGCGCTCGAGGAGGGTCGAGCATGGCTGTACGCCGGGGTTGATCAGCTCGGGCCGCTTATCCGCGCGGCCGGGGGCACGCCGGCGCTCTACGAAGTCTGGCCGACCGCCGACCGCGCCTTCGACGTGCCCAAGGTCCGCGAGTCGTATCGCACGGCAGCCCAGCGGGTCGGCGGCCTGTTCTACCCAGCGGGCACGGCCTGGCAGGAGGCGTGGGCACGCAGTCCGTCGCTCGCGCTCTACGAGCCGGACGGACTCCACCCCACCGCCACGGGCACCTTTCTCGCGGCGCTCGTCATGGTCGAACAGCTCACCGGCAAGGACGTACGGTCGCTCCCGGCCACCGCCTTCGCGGACGGGGGGCGCCTCGCCCTGCCGGAAGCCAGCATTCGACTGTTGCAGCAGGCGGCACACGCCGCCAATGCACGCGGCATGACCCCGTAGTCCTCCGCTCCGGCGCGTCTTCCTCGGCGCACGTTCCTCGGCGCACCGGGCTCCGGCGCGCCGGAGTCCGTGGCGTGCTACATCCGGACGGTGCCCGTGCGCACCTTCACCCTGGCCGCCTGCAGTTCCTTGCGTGCCTGCTCGAGACCCTGCTGCATCTCGATGCGGACGCGCGGCAGTTCGTCGCGCATCACGCGCTCGATCTCCTGACGTACGCCATCCATCTCGATGCGCACGTCCACGTCGCCATCGTCCATCGAGCGCCAGCGGATGGCGGGGGCGCGCGGGGCCGTCGGCGTGCGCAGCATCATGCCGGACATCGGGGGCATTGGCGGCATCGGAGCGATCGGCGCGTCGGGAACGCCGAAGGAGAATCCCGTGCCGGAGTCTTCCTTCAGGGCCGACGCCTTCATCGTGGTGACCTTCACCGCGCGCGCGCGGCCTGCTGACACAACCGTCAGCTCCACGGCATCGCCCGGCTTGGCCTTCGCCATCTCGCGGCTGAGCCGGCTGAGGCGCGCGCCCCCTACCCATCCGTCCTCGAGATCCTCCTTCGAGAGCTTCAGCGAGACGCCGTTGATGGCCGCAATGCGGTCGCCTTCCACGATGCCCGCCTTCTCCGCCGGTCCATCCGTCGTCACCGACGTCACGAAGACGCCCGCCGTGTCCCGCTTTGATCCGGTGAATCCGTAGCCGACGCCGATCACGGCGCGCTCGTCCGCGCTCCGGACGTCCTGCCGGCGCGAGCGCGTGAGTTCGTCGGCGGCCACCGTCTTCACCTTCACGGTCTTCGCCTGACCGTTGGTCCAGACACCGAGGGTCACCTCGTCGCCGGCCTTCAGCTTGCCGAGTTCGCGACTCAGGCGGCGCTGCATGATGGCGCCCATTTCGTCGTCGCCGGCATCGTCGCGGCTCACGCGCAGCGAGACGCCGTTGACGGACTGCAGCCGGTCGCCTTCACCCAGGCCGGCCTTGTCGGCGGGTCCGTCCTCGGTGATCGAGGAGATCAGGACGCCCAGCGTGTCCCGCGTGCTGCCGGACGACGTGGAGACGCCAAGCATCGCCCGGTCGCCGCCGGACGCACGCACGATGGTCCGGGCCCGCGGCGCCGGGCGGACGGTGCGCACGTCCTGCGCGGCGAGCGGTGCGCAGGCAAGGACGGCGATGGAACTGACGGCGATGATGGTACGACGCATGGAAAGCCTCGGGGAGTCTCAGGTTCTGTCTGCTGCCACTCAGTCAGTCACCGGGCCTGGGCCGAGGGTTTCCTGAGGGGGGGACCGTCCGACATCGCGTCCCTGGATCCGCCATCCGCCATCCGCCTTCGGCCGTCCACCATCCGCCGTCTGGCATTCACCTACAACCGCCCGTCGAATCGCCGACAGCGAACCGGCGCGCGAAACGCGAGAATTTCGTGGTGTCGTCTCCCGCGCCGCCGCTTTCTGGAGCCCATGAACGTGCCCCGTCAACAACATCCCTTCCCGCCGGCGCTCAATCGCGCCGCCGGCCTCGGCGTCCTCGTCGGCAACACGCCGATGCTCGTCATCGAGTGCCTGTATCGCGGACAGGTTCGTCGCATCCACGCCAAGGCGGAGAACCTCAACTTCACCGGGTCCATCAAGGACCGGATGGCGCTGCACATCATCCGGCGTGCGTACGAGGGCGGACAGCTCGCACCGGGCGGGATGATCATCGAGGCCACCAGCGGCAACACGGGCATCTCGTTCAGTGCGCTGGGCCGGGCGCTCGGGCATCCCGTGACCATCTTCATGCCCGACTGGATGAGCGAGGAACGCAAACGGCTCATCGCGTCGTTCGGCGCCGACGTGGCCCTGGTGTCGCACGCTAACGGCGGGTTCCTCGGGTCCATCGCGCAGGCCGAAGCGCTCGCGGCCGAGACGCCGGGCGCCTTCCTGCCGCGCCAGTTCGCCAACACCGAAAACTGCACCGCTCACGAACTCACGACGGGCCCCGAGATCTGGGCGCAGATTCGCTCGCGCGGGCTCGTGCCCGACGCCTTCGTGGCCGGCGTCGGCACCGGCGGCACCATCATGGGCGTCGGCAGCTACCTGCGGGCACACCACCCCGGCATCCGGCTGCACCCCGTCGAGCCCGCCAACTCGCCGACCCTCAGCACGGGCCGCAAGGTCGGCAAGCATCGCATTCAGGGCATCAGCGACGAGTTCATTCCGCCCATCGTGAAGCTCGAGGAGCTTGGCCCCGTGCTCGCCGTCGACGACGGCGACGCTATCCTCATGGCCCAGCGGCTCGCGTCCGACCTCGGCCTCGGCGTCGGGATCTCGAGCGGCGCCAATTTCCTCGCGGCCCTGCAGGCACAGGACGCGCTCGGCGGCGACGCCACGGTCGTGACCGTGTTCAGCGACAGCAACAAGAAGTACCTGAGCACCGACCTGCTGCGCAGCGAGCCCGTACGGGACGGATTCCTCTCGCCACACGTTGTGCTCACCAGCTTCCGTGCGCTGAACCGCATGTGCGACGCCTGCTTCGACCCGACCGATCCCGACGGCGCGCCGGTACACCTCTCCCGGGCGTAAGAAACTGCCCGGCGGGCTACAGCACGATGTTGAGCAACCGTCCCGGCACGAAGATGACCTTCTTCGCCGGGCCGGTCAGGAACTTCGCCAACGCCGCATCCGCCTGCACCGCCGCCAGCGCGGCGTCCTGCGTGACCTCGCGGTCCACGGCCACCCGGCCGCGCGTCTTGCCGTTGATCTGCACCACGAGCTCGAAGGCGTCGTCGCGCGCCAGCGCCTCGTCCACCGCCGGCCAGTGCGTGTCGAAGATGCTCGACGTGTGGCCGAGCATTTCCCACAGCTCCTCGGCGATGTGCGGCGCGAAGGGCGCCGCCAGCACCACCAGCGGCTCCACTTCCGCGACGTGCGACCCCCGCTCGCCGCGGCGCAGCACGTTCATGTACTCCATCATCGCGGCAATGGCCGTGTTGTAGCTGAGCCCCGCGATGTCGGCGCCCACCTTCCGGATGGTCTGGTGCAGCTTGCGCATCACCTCGGCATCGGGCGCCCCGTCACGCGTGGCATCGCGCACGCTGGCCCAAAGCCGGTCGAGGAACCGCCGCACACCGCTGATGGACTGGTCGCGGAAGTCGCCGCCTTCCTCGTACGGCCCAATGAACATCAGGTAGGTGCGCACCGTGTCGGCCCCCCAGTCATCCATGTACTGGTCGGGATTCACCACGTTGCCGCGCGACTTCGACATCTTGGCACCGTCGCGGATGATCATCCCGTGCGCACGGAACTTCAGGAACGGCTCTTCGGTCGGCACCAGCCCGGCGTCGAACATCACCATGTTGATGAAGCGGGCGTAGAGCAGGTGCAGTACCGCATGCTCGTTGCCGCCGATGTACGCCGACACCGGCAGCCAGCGCTTGGTGATCTCGGGGTCGAAGGGCACGTCGTCGCGCGGTACGCTCGGGTAGCGCAGAAAGTACCAGGCGCTGTCGAGGAAGGTGTCGCTGACGTCGGTCTCGCGGCGCGCCGGCTTGCCGCAGGTGGGGCACGGCACGTGGTAGAACGCCGCGTGGCGCGCCAGCGGCGACACGCCCGAGTCGTCGGGCTTGTAGTCGGGAATGTTCGGGAGCACGACCGGCAGGTCCCGCTCGGGCACCGGCACCGCGCCGCACGCCTCGCAGTAGATGATCGGGATCGGCGGGCCCCAGTAGCGCTGGCGCGAGATGCACCAGTCGCGCAGCCGGAACGTCGTCACCGGCTTCGCCGCGCCACGCGCGGTCAGCCATTCAGTGACGCGCGCCTTCGCCTCGCCGACCGCCAGGCCGTCGAACTCCTCGCTGTTCACCAGCCGGCCGTCCGCGTCATCCTCGTAACAGGCGTCGAGCGGCGTGCGCGCCGTGTCGCCGGGCGCCGCGACCACGCGCACGATCGGCAGGCCGAACTTCTGCGCGAACTCGAAGTCGCGCCCGTCATGGCCGGGCACCGCCATGATCGCGCCGGTGCCGTACTCCATCAGCACGTAGTCGGCCGTCCAGACGGGGATCATCTCCCCGTTGGCCGGATTCACCGCGTAGGCGCCGGTGAAGACGCCGGTCTTCTCCTTGTTCACCTTGCGGCTCACGATGTCCTGCAGACGCGCCGCGTCGCGGTATGCCTCGACCTCGGTCCGCTGCTCGGAGGTCGTCACCTTGTCGAGCGCCGGGTGCTCGGGCGACAGCACCAGGTACGTGGCGCCGAAAATCGTGTCGGGCCGCGTCGTGAACACCGGAATCACCACCGCACCGCTCGTGACCTCCTGCGACACCATCACGCCGGCGCTGCCGGCGTCGGTGAGCGGGTCGAGCACGCGGAAGCGCAGCTCGGCGCCCTCGCTCCGGCCCAGCCAGTTCCGCTGCGCCGTCCGCGTGCTCTCCGACCAGTCGATCCAATCGAGGTTCTTGAGCAGCCGCTCGGCATAGTCGGTGATGCGGAAAAACCACTGCTCAAGCTGCCGCTGCTCCACGGGGGTCTTGCAGCGCTCGCACAGTCCGTTCTCGACCTGCTCGTTGGCGAGCACCGTCTTGCACGACGGGCACCAGTTCACCGCCGCCTGCTTCTTGTACGCCAAGCCTCGTTCATGGAGCTTCAGGAAGACCCACTGGGTCCACTTGTAGTACGAGGGGTCGGTGGTGTCCACCGACCGGTTCCAGTCCACCATCAGCCCGGCGCGGTCCAGCTGGCGGCGGAAATTGGCGACGTTGCGCGGGATCAGCTCCATCGGGTGCACGCCGACCTTCAGCGCGAAATTCTCCGAGTGAATGCCAAAGGCGTCATAGCCAAGCGGCTCCAGAACCGTGTGCCCCTGTAGCCGCTGGAAGCGCCCGTGGATATCATTGCCAGTGAACGCGTAGAGATTTCCGATGTGCAGCCCTTCCGCCGACGGATAGGGGAACATCATCAACTGGTAGTACGGACGCGCCCCCTGCAGGTCTGTGACATGCGTGCCGCGCTCGAGCCAGCGGGCGCGCCACTTGGACTCGATGGCCGTGGGATCGTAGGCGAGCGGCTCGTCCGGGCTGAACGGCGGATGGGGCACAGTCATTATTTGCGTGGGGTATGGTGCTTCGGCGTCCCGCGCGGGTTAGGAGGCAGGACGTGAGCGACGGGAATGCAGGAAATCTAAGCTCGGCGAAACAGGGTACAAGCGCGTCGGCGGACGCCAGCCGGAAGCACACGCTCGACCGGCTCGCCACCTGGGTCCTCTGGGCGTCGGGGCTCTCGACCATCGCGCTCGGCGGGATTACCCAGTCAATCTGGATCGGCGCCTGGAAGTCCGGCCTGTTCATTCCCCTGGGCGCGCTGGCGGTGGCATTCGCCGGCTTCGTCGGCACCGCGTTCTTCTCGTTCATCGTCTCCCCGATGGTGGGCAACCGGCTGAAGGAGCTGGCGGTGGTGGCTGAAGCCGTGGCCGGCGGCGACCTGACCCAGCGCCCCGACGCCGTGACCGAGGGGGGCGAGATCGGCCGCCTGGCGCGCGCGATGGACGCCATGACCTCCGAGCTGTCCCGCCTCGCCGAGGTCATCCGCACCTCGACGAGCGAGACCACCACGTCCGCCGTCGAGATCACCGGCGGCACCGAGCATCTCGCGCAAGCCGCGTCGGCCATCGCCCTGACCGCCAGCACGCTCAGCCATCAGGCCGTGCAGATGGCCGATACCGTCAACGCCCTCACCGAAGAGACGGGCAAGCTGGGCACGGTGGCCCGCACGCTGGCCGCGGGTGCCCGAGACGGCTTGGAACGCAACCGGCACCTCATGACGCTGGCCGGCGACAATCACGTGCGCCTCGACGAAAGCGTCAATCGCCTCGGCGCCCTGTACGAGGACGTGCAGGCCAGCGCGCAGTCGGTCGAGTCGCTCGGCGCGGCCTCGGACGAGATCCGGGCCTTCGTCACGCTCGTGCAGAAAATCGCGCGCCAGTCGAAGCTGCTTGCGCTCAACGCCGCCATGGAGGCGGCACGCGCCGGCGAGCAGGGCGAGGGGTTTGCCGTCGTGGCCACGGAAGTGCGCCGGCTCGCGGCCACCACTGCGGACGCCGCGCAGCAAACCGAAACGCTCATTCAGGCCATCCTCAGCCGGCTCGACGAGGCACGCGGCGCCAGCGCCCGCGCGCTCGACCGCGTCACGGCGGTCAAGGAAGCCACGGAGCACGGGCGCCGGTCCTTCACCCAGGTGGAGGCTGCCGTCCGCGAGACGGATCAGTGGACCGAAGCCATGGCGGCGTCGGCCAGCGCCGGCGATGCGCTCGTCAGCGAGCTGCAGCAGCGGCTCTCGGTGCTGAACACGGGCACCCAGTCGTTCGTCAATGCCATGCAGGACGTGGCGGCGGCGAGCGAGGAGCAGAGCGCCAGCACCGAGCAGATCGCCGCCGCCGCCGGACACCTGGCACAGACGGCGGAGCGACTGGAGCAGGCCGCGAGCGTCTTCAAGGTCCAGTAGCCGGAGCGCTCGTCCGCCAGGCATCGCTCCATCGCGTCACGCTGTGGCGAGCCGTCGCGCCGACCGCCATGTTCAGGAACGAATGACGCAGGCATCCGCTCCCAGCGCCCGATGGCGCGCCGACTCGATGTTCGGCCTGTTGGTGGCCGCCGTCGTGTTCGCCGGCGCCACCGCCGGCTACGTGCTGAGGGCGCCGGCCAGCGGAATCTCCGTCATCTGGCCGCCGAGCGGCATCTTGCTCGCGGTGCTGCTGCTGTCCGACCTGCGACGCTGGCCGCTCGCGCTCGCGATGGCGATCGCCGCGAACATCACGGCCGACGTCCTCCACAACATTGGCCCACTCCAGGCCGTCGGCGGCGGACTGGCCAACGCCCTCGAATCGCTGGTGGCGGCAGCCGTCGTCCGGCGCGCCGCGGGAACCCCCGTGACGCTCGGCAGCCTTCGTCAGG
>JBBQZD010000106.1:0-8786 GCA_038208045.1 Gemmatimonadales bacterium
CCTAGGACTCGTTGAACGCGCAGCGTCGCGCGCGCGTACCTGTGGTGGCATCCCTCACCGGATGACGGGGTAAGTCCCGGTGTCCCGGACCCATGAATTCGTGCTATTTTCCTGTGCGGGTTTCTGACGACATTCTCTCACGCAATCATACTCCCATGCGCATCGGCATCCCGAAGGAAATCAAGACAAACGAAAACCGCATCTCGCTGGTCCCGGCCGGGGCCGAGGCGCTCGTGTCGGCCGGCCACACCGTGTACGTCGAGAAGGGCGGGGGCGAGGGCAGCAGCTTCCCTGACGAGCAGTACGTGGCGGTGGGCGCCAAGATTCTCGCGACGGCGGATGAGGTGTGGAAGGAAGCGGAGATGATCATCAAGGTGAAGGAGCCCATCGCGGTCGAGTGGCCGCGCATGCGCAAGGGCCAGACGATCTTCACCTACTTTCACTTTGCCGCCGACGAGAAGCTGACGCAGGCGCACATCGACTCGGGCGCCACCTGCATCGCGTACGAGACGGTGGAACTGGCCAACGGCGATCTGCCGCTGTTGATCCCGATGTCCGAAGTGGCGGGCCGGATGGCGGTGCACGAGGGCGCCAAGTACCTCGAGAAGCTGTACGGCGGGCTCGGCCTGCTGCTCGGCGGCGTCCCGGGCGTGGCGCCGGCCAACGTGGTGGTGCTGGGCGGCGGCATCGTGGGCATCAATGCGGCGAAGATGGCGGCGGGCCTGGGCGCGAAGGTCACGATCCTCGACCTGTCGCTGCCGCGCCTGCGCTACCTCAGCGACGTGATGCCGGCGAACGTGAACGTGATCTACAGCAACCGGCACAACGTGCTCGAGTACATCGCGACGGCCGACCTGGTCATCGGCGGCGTGCTGATTCCGGGCGCCAAGGCGCCGAAGCTCATCCGCAAGGAAGACCTGAAGCTGATGAAGCCGGGGTCGGTGATCGTGGACGTGGCGATCGACCAGGGCGGGTGCGTGGAGACGATCCACGCGACGACGCACGAGAACCCGGTGTACACCGTGGACGGCGTCATCCACTACGGCGTGGCCAACATGCCGGGCGGCGTGCCGCGCACGTCGACGCTGGCGCTGACCAACGCGACCTTCCCGTACGCGCTCAAGCTGGCCAACAAGGGCTGGAAGCAGGCGCTCACGGACGATCCGGCGCTGCTGAAGGGCCTGAACGTCGCGGACGGCAAGGTGACGTACGCAGGCGTCGCCGAGGCGTTCGGCATGAAGTTCGTGGCGCCCGAGACGTTGCTGGGGTAAGCAGACGACAGCGTACGACAGCGGGCCCGGCGGAGCGAGTTCCGCCGGGCCCCGCGTTTTGGGGGTGGCGCGCGGCGCGGCGCGGCACCGCGTCCTGCCGGCGCGCCCTGGCGGTCGTCGAACGCACCGTCCGGGCGGTCCGCCGCGCCCCGCGCCAGGTGAATGCCCGGCAACGGCTTGTCGCGCTTCGGCCCGGCGCGTAACTTACGCGCAGTTCTTCGCCCGCCACATATAGTTGTCTGCCCCCAGCCGATCGCGAGTCGTCGCGACCGCGCGTGAGCCTCGATGCGCTGGAATCTTCCGTTCTTCAAGTCGGGATCATTCTTCCCCGCGAACGCGATCGCCGTCGATCTCGGCACGGCGAACACGCTCGTGTACGTGAAGGGCGAGGGCATCGTGCTGAACGAGCCCTCGGTCGTGGCGATGGATCGCGAGACGAAGAAGATCAAGGGCGTAGGCCTCGAAGCCAAGCGCATGCTCGGCCGCACGCCCGAGGGCATCATCGCCGTGCGTCCGATGAAGGACGGCGTCATCGCCGACTTCGACGTCACCGAGAAGATGCTGCGCTACTTCCTCGAGCTGATCATCGAGAAGCACGTCTTCCGTGTGAAGCCGCGCGTGATTGTCTGCGTGCCCTCGGGCATCACCGAGGTGGAGAAGCGCGCCGTGCGTGACTCGGCCCTCGGCGCCGGCGCCAAGGAAGTGTTCATGGTCGCCGAGCCGATGGCCGCGGCCATCGGCGTGGGCCTGCCGGTGGAGACGCCGACGGGCAACATGGTGATCGACATCGGCGGCGGCACCACGGAGATCGCGGTCATCGCGCTCAGCGGCATCGTGTCGGACACTTCCATCCGCACCGGCGGCGACGAGCTCGACACGAGCATCGTGCAGTTCATGCGCTCGGGCTACAACCTGCTGATCGGCGAGCCGACGGCGGAGATGATCAAGATCCAGATCGGCAGTGCGGCGCCGATGGGCGAAGAGCGCGAGATGGAAGTGAAGGGGCGCGACCTCGTGTCGGGCATCCCGAAGACCGTGCGCGTGCACAGTGCGGAGATTCGCGACGCGATGCAGCAGCCCATCCAGCAGATCGTGGACGCCGTGCGGCGCGCGCTCGAGATCACGCCGCCCGAGTTGGCGAGCGACATCGTGGACCGCGGCATCGTGATGACGGGCGGCGGCGCGCTGATTCGCGGGCTCGACGTGCTCCTCACGCAGGAGACCGGACTGCCGATCCATGTCGACGAGGATCCCCTGACCTGCGTGGTGCGCGGCACGGGACGCATTCTCGACGACGAAGAGAAGTACTGGTCGGTCCTCTCCACCTAGCGCCCGGTGCCGCGCCCGGCACGCACATCCTCCCGCGCGGACCAGGCGATGTTCGTCGCCTGCGTGGTGCTGTCGTTGACGGCGATGGTGCTGCCCGCGCGGCAGCGCACGGTGCTGGCGGGGGCGCTGCGCGGCTCCGTCGTGGTGCCGTTGGCGGCGCTGCAGGAGCGCGCCGAGGTCTCGCGCCGTGCCATCCTGGCGTACGACGCGTCGGTGCGCATTGCCGACAGCGTCCGGCTGCGGGCGACGCAGGCGGACGTCGTGGACGGGGAGAACGAGCGGCTGCGGCGCCTGCTCGGCCTGGGCGCGGCCCTCAAATGGGGGTTCGTGCCGGCGGAGGCGCTGCACGGCCGCGGACTCGGTGACGACTACACGATGACGCTCACGGTGGGCCGGAACGAGGGCGTGGTTGCCTTCAGCCCGGTTGTCGCGCCGGAAGGGCTCGTCGGGATGATCGAGGCGGTGGACGCGTCGACGTCGGTGGCGATCGTCTGGCCGCATCCCGATTTCCGGGTCAGTGCCATGTCGGCCGATGGCACGGCCTTTGGCATCGTGTACCCGCATCTCGGGTCGGGCGCGACACGCTTTCTGCTGGAACTCCGCGGCGTCGCGTTCCGCAACGCGCTGCGGCCGGGCACGCTGATCGTGAGCGCCGGGCTTGGCGGCGTGTACCCGCGCGGCATTCCCGTGGGCACGGTGCTGTCCGAGTTGCGCACCGCCGAAGGCTGGGCGCGCAACTACCTGCTGCGGCCGGCCGTGCGGCCGGTGGATGCGACGACGGTGATGGTGGTGCAGCCGAAGCGCGCGCGCGAGGGCGTGTCGGCGGCGTGGCAGTCGGCGGTGGACAGCGCGCTGAAGGGCGTGCTGGCCGCGGGCGACTCGCTCGGGCGCCGCCGCGCGGACTCGCTGGCTGCCGCCGAGCGCACGCGCCTCGACTCGCTGCAGTCGCTGCGGCCGCGCGCCGACACGGCGGCGACGACGGCGCCGCCGATCGTGAAGCCGCCCGTGACCGGATCGCCCGCGGCCGGGCGAGGCCGGCCATGAGCGCCACACGCGGTGTCTGGTTTTCGCTGATCGTCCTCGCGCTCGTGGTGCTGCACTACACGTTGCGCCCGGTGCTGGGCTGGCACGCGTCCATCGACTTTTTGGCCATCGCGGTGTTGCTGGTGGCGGTGCGGGCGCGACCCGGCGTCGCGACGATCGTGGGTTTCGCCGTCGGCCTCGTCTCGGATGCGATGATGCCCGGCGCGTTTGGTGCGGGCGCGCTCTCGTTCAGCATCGTGGCCTACGCGGCCTCGTCGCTGAAAGCCGCGTTCTTCGCCGACAACGTCGCGCTCAACGCCGTCTTCGTCTTCCTCGGCAAGTGGGTCGGTGACCTGATCTTCCTCGCCGCCGAGCACCGGCTCAGCGCGAGCGAGTTCCTGTCGCAGGCGCTGCTCTGGTCGCCGCTGGCCGCCGCCGTGACGGCGGTCGTGGGCGTGGCGGTGCTGCTGCTGGTGCGCCCGGTGGTCGGGGCGCCGCGCGGATGAGCTTTCATCCCAACGAGGTCCAGCGTCGCGCGCGGCTTGCCTCCGCGCTGCTCTTCCTGGCCTTGGTCTTCCTGCTGGGCTCGTTCTTCCGCACGCAGGTGCTGCAGCACGCGCAGTACGTGCTGCAGTCGGAAGAGAACCGCCTGCGCGAAGTGCCGCTGCCGGCACCTCGCGGCGTGGTGTACGACCGAACGGGACAGATCATCGCCGAGAACCTGCCCGGCTACTCCGTCTCGCTGCTGGCGCCGGGTGCTGACTCGCTGCGCGCCGCGCTGAAGCGCCTGAGCGGCACGATCGCGCTGTCACCCGAGCAGGTGAACCAGGCGCTGCGCCGGTTCCGCCGCGCGCCCAACCGGCCGGCGGTGATCTTTCCGGACGCGTCCTTCGATGTGGTGTCGGTGCTCGAGGAGCATCGGGTGGAGTTTCCCGGGCTGATCATCCAGAGCTCACCCAAGCGATACTATCCGGACGGGCCGGCGGTGGCGGCGTTCATCGGCTATACCGGCGAGATCAACGAGAACGAGTTGGGCAGTGCCGGCTTCCGCGGGTACAAGGCGGGGCAGCAGGTGGGGAAGGACGGGCTCGAGAAGCAGTACGAGGAGCGCCTGCGCGGCCGCGAGGGGACGCGCTTCGTCGAGGTGGATGCGCGCGGCCGGGTGGTGCGCGAGGCCGGCGCGCGGCAGGACCTGCTGCCCGAGGCCGCGCCGCCGCTGTATACGAACATCGACCTCGACCTGCAGAAGTACATCGTGGAACTGTTCGGCGACTCGCTGATTGGCGGCGTGGTGGCGCTCGAACCCAAGAGCGGCGAGGTGCTGGCGCTGCACTCGGCGCCCACCTTCGACCCCAACCGGTTCATCGGCGGCATTCCGGCCGACTACTGGCGCGCGCTCAATGATGATGCCCGGCGTCCGTTGTACAACAAGGCCATCAAGGGCACGTACGCGCCCGGCTCGACGTGGAAGCTGGCGACGGCGGTGCTGGCCATGCAGGCCGGGCTGGTGACGCTCGACGATGTGATGCCGGTGCCGTGCACGGGGGGCTACCAGTACGGAAACCGCCGCTTCAAGTGCTGGGACAAGAAGGGGCACGGCACCCTCACGCTGGCGCAGGCCATCGAGGTGTCGTGTGACGTCTACTTCTACCAGCTCGGCCTCAAGATCGGGCTGGCCCGGCTGGTGGCGGGCGGCGTGGACATCGGGGCGCGGGAGCGGTCGGGCATCGACCTGCCGTCGGAGACGCGGCCGTCGTTCCCGAGCGCGCCGGCCAGCGAATACTACAATCGCCGCTTCGGCCCGCGCGGCTGGAACCAGAGTGCGAGTCTCAACCTCGCCATCGGGCAGGGCGATAACGCGCAGACGGTGGTGAACATGGCGCGCCTGTACACGGCCTTGGCCACTGACGGCGAAGCCGCGCAACCCGAGGTCGTGCGCGGGGGGGCGCAGCGCAAGCGGCTTTTCCAGCTCGATGACGCGCAGATGGCCGGCCTGCGCAGCGCGCTGGCGGGCGTCGTGCAGCGCGGCACCGCGGCGCAGTCGCGCATCCAGGGCGTCGTGCTCGCGGGCAAGACCGGCACGGCACAGAACTCGCAAGATGCCAAGCGCGACCATGCCTGGTTCGTCGGGTTCGCGCCCGCCACCGACGCGAAGATCGTGGTGGCCGTCATGCTCGAGTTCGGCGGGCACGGCACGCGCGCGGCCCGCATCGCGTCGAAGATCATCGAGCACTACCTGCGGGTGCAGACCACGCAGCTGCTGAGCACGGAGGGCGAGTGAGCGTCCCGGCACGACGGATTGCGGACCCGACGCTCGTGGTGCTGGCGACGCTGCTCACGGTCTTCGGCATCGCGATGGTGTACAGCGCGGGGCAGACCGATGCGCCGACGCAGGTGGCGCATCTCTACCAGCAGCAGATCGTCTGGTTCTGCCTGGGCCTGACCGCGGCCTACGTCGTCAGCCGTGCCTCGGTGCGCTTCCTCGACTGGTTGACGACGCCGGCCTATGCGCTGAGTTGCGTCCTGCTCTTTCTGCTGCTGTTCGTCGGTGCCGGGGCGGGCACGGCGGCGAGCACCAAGAGCTGGCTCGCCATCGGCGGTGTCCGGCTCGGCCAGCCCTCGGAGCTTGCCAAGATCGCCGTCGTGCTGATGCTGGCGAAGATCCTTGCCTCCCGGCGTGAGGCACCGAAGTCCCTGCTCGACCTGTGGCAGCCGGGGCTGGCCGTGTTTGTGCCGTGGGTGCTGATCATGCGCCAGCCCGACCTGGGCACGGGCATTGTCTTCATCGGGATCTTCTTTGCCATGCTCTTCTGGGCCGGCGCCTCGTGGCAACTGCTCGTGCTCGTCGCCAGCCCGGTCGTGAGCCTCGTGCTCGCCTTCAGCACCGGGTTGTGGGGCGCGTGGTTCCTGGTGCTCATCGCGCTCGTGCTCTGGTACAAGCCGTACCTGGTGGAGGGCGTGGTGGTCGTGCTCGCCAACGTCGTCACCGGCGTGGTGGCGCCGATCCTCTGGGACAAGCTCAACCCGTACCAGCAGAAGCGGCTGCTCGTCTTCCTCGATCCCTCGGCCGATCCTCGGGCCTCGGGCTATCACGTCATCCAGTCGCAGGTGGCCATCGGCTCGGGCGGCTGGTTCGGCAAGGGGTACACGCTGGGCACCCAGAAGCGACTGGCCTTCCTGCCGGCGCAGCACACGGATTTCATCTTTCCGGTGGTCGGCGAGGAACTGGGATTCCTCGGCGTGACGGTGGCCATCGCACTCTTCCTGTTTCTGCTGTTGCGCTCGGTACGCATCGCGGCGCGCTCGCCCGATCCGTTCCCGAGTCTCGTGGCGTTCGGGCTGGCCTCCGCCTGGTTCGTGCACATCCTCGTGAACATCGGGATGACGCTCAACCTCATGCCGATTACCGGCATTCCGCTGCCCTTCTTCAGCTACGGCGGCTCATTCATGCTGGCCTGCTGGCTGTCGGTCGGGATTTTGCTCAGGATTTCTGGCGAGGGGCGAGGCAAGGCCGACATGCTCGTCATCTAGCGCCCGGCCGCCGCGCCGAACACGGCCCGAACGCGCGCCTTGCCGGAGGTCGTGACCGGCGTCACATTTCGGGTCTATGGCTTGGTTCAGAAAAGAAAAGAAGCCCCGCGAACCTCGGCGTGAACGTCTGGAGATCCCGACGGACGCCTGGGAAAAATGCGAGGCGTGCGGGCATACCGACATTCGCGAGAAGTTCGTCAAGAACTGGCACGTCTGCCCGTCCTGCGACTTCCACCGCCGGATGCGCGCCCACGAGTACATGGCACTGCTGCTCGACGAGGGCTCGATTGCGGAGACCGAGGTCGAGTTGCGCTCCAAGGACCCGCTCGCGTTCCCGGACTACCCGGGTCGCCTCAAGCGGGCGATTGGCAACGCGGGCGACTCCGACGCGATCCTGACGGCCAGCGGCACCATGGAGAAGATGCCGGTGAACCTCGGCGTCATGGACTTCGCGTTCATGGGCGGGTCCATGGGCTCCGTGGTCGGCGAGAAGATCGCACGTCTCGCCCAGCGATCGCTCGAGAAGAAGTTCCCGCTGATCATCATCTCGGCGTCGGGCGGCGCGCGCATGCAGGAAGGCGTGCTCTCGCTGATGCAGATGGCGAAGACGTCGGCGGTGCTCAGCCAGCTCAACGACCGCGCCATTCCGTACGTGTCGATCCTCACCAACCCGACCACCGGCGGCGTCAGCGCCTCGTTCGCGATGCTTGGCGACGCGATTCTCGCCGAGCCGGGCGCCGTGATCGGCTTCGCCGGCCCGCGCGTGATCCGGCAGACGCTGGGGCAGGACCTGCCCGAGGGCTTCCAGACGGCGGAGTTTCTGCTCGAACGCGGCATGGTGGACCACGTCAGCCACCGCCACCAGCTCAAGGAAACGGTCGGCCGGCTCCTGCGGCACATGAGCCTCAAGCCCGTGGCGACCGGGTGGACCACCACCTGAAGTCGTACCACGACGCGCTCGACTTCCTGTACGCGCGCACGACCGGCAAATGGAAACTCGGTCTGGAGCGCGTGCAGGCGCTCCTGCGCGAGTTGGGCAACCCGCACCTCGCGCTGCGCACGCTGCACGTGGCGGGGACGAATGGGAAGGGGAGCGTGTGCGCCGCGCTCGACGCGGTGCTGCAGGAGCGCGGCCTGCGCGTGGCGCGCTACACGTCGCCGCACCTGATCGACTTCCGGGAGCGCTTTCTGGTGAACGGCTCCGCCGTGGCGAGCGAGCGCATCGTGGCGTGGGTGGAGCGGTGGACCCCCGCGGTGGAGCGACTGGGCGCGACGTTCTTCGAGGCGACCACCGCGATGGCCTTTCAGTTCTTCGCCGAGGACGCCGTGGACGTGGCGGTGATCGAGACGGGGCTGGGCGGCCGCCTCGACGCGACGAACGTGCTGACGCCGCTGGTCGCCGGAGTCACGAACATCCAGATCGACCACGTGGAATACCTCGGCGCGACGCGCGAGGAGATCGCGTTCGAGAAGGCGGGCATCCGGGCCCTGCTGGTGCAGCACGCGCTGGGGCACGGGGCGTCGCCGGTGCGGGCGGTTTTCGACGATACCGTGGTCGAGTCGCTGCGCGTGACGGCGGATGGCACGCGCTTTGTGGCACGCACGGCGGCGGGGCCGCGCGAGGTACGAACG
>JBBQZD010000107.1:0-8778 GCA_038208045.1 Gemmatimonadales bacterium
GAATGACCGACGTGCCACGGCTCATCTCACTGCTCACCTGCACGCGCAATCCGGATCCGCTGCTCTTCGACCGCCTGGTGGCCGGCGTCGAGGCGCTGGAGGTGCCCGCGGGGTGGGAGCGCGAGTGGGTCATCGTCGATCATCGCAGCACCTCGGCGCTGGCCGATCGTCCAGCAGTGGCCGCCGCACTGGCGCGTTCGCCCTGGATCCGGGTGGTCACCGAATCCGAGGCACCGCGCGTGGCCGGGGCGCGGGCCCGGTCCATCGACGAGGCAGGCGGCGAGGCCGTCGTCCTTCTCGACGATGACTGCGTGCCCGCCCCTGACTACCTCCAGGCCGCCGTGCGATTGCTGGATGCGCACCCCGAGGTGCACTGCTGGGGGCCAGGCCGCGTCACACTGGACCTGATGGGACAGTCGGCGCCCGACTGGTTTGACGCGCACTGGCGAACCACGTTCTTCCAGGAGCGGTCGGCGACCGACACCGCGTGGTCACGCGTGCGCGGGTGGGCGCCGAGCTATGCCAGCGGGGTTGGCATGGTGATGCGGACGGCGCCGGCACGGGAGTACGCCGCCCGCGTCCGCGACGGCCGCTACGTCGCCACCACCCGGAGCACCGCGTCGGTCGTCTGCGGCGAGGACGCGCAGATGCTCTGGACGGCGATCCTCCTCGGTGGAGCCGCCGGCTCGAGTCCGACGCTGGCGCTGCGCCACGCCGTGCGTGAGGGACGGCTCGACCTGGCGTACGCGCGGCGCCTCACGTTTGGACTGCGGGAGTCGGTGCTTCCGTGCCAGACGGAGGTCTTTGGCACCTCCGCCGGTCTCCCGGGCCGCCTGCGGGCGGTCCGGGAACAGGCCGGCCCGGTGTTTCGCGCGCTCCTCAAGTTGCCGGGCGAGCAGCATGCGCACGGCGTGCTCGAACTGGCCGGCTCGCTTGGCGCGCTTACCTCGGTCTGGCGCGTGCACGAACGCCCGGAACCGTGGTGGCTCCGGGCGTTCATCGAGCGGCTGCGCACGCGCTGACCGAAACGTCAGTCGATCAGCATCGTCGCCGGATCTTCCAGCAGTTCCTTGAGGCGCACGAGGAAGAGTACCGCCTGCTGCCCGTCGATGATGCGATGGTCGTACGAGAGCGCCACGTACATCATCGGGCGAATCACCACCTGGCCGTCCACCGCTACCGGGCGGTCCTGCGTCTTGTGCAGGCCGAGGATGGCCACCTGCGGGTAGTTGATGATCGGCGTGGAGATGAGCGAGCCGAACACGCCACCGTTGGTGATGGTGAAGGTCCCGCCCGTCAGGTCATCCATCGTGAGCTTCGTGGCACGCGCCTTCGCCGCGATGGCGCTGATGCCGCGGGAGATGTCGAGGATGCCCAGACGGTCAGCGTCCTTCACGTTGGGCACCACGAGGCCGGCGTCGCTGGCCACGGCGATGCCGAGGTTCACGTAGTGCTTGTAGATGACCGCGTCGCCGTCGAGTTGCGAGTTCACGGTCGGAAAGGCCTTGAGCGCCAGGCAGGCGGCCTTCGCGAAGAAGGGCATGAAGCTGAGCTTCAGGCCATGCTCCTTCTCGACCTTTTCCTTGAGTCGCGCGCGAAGCGCCGTGAGGGCGCTCATGTCGATTTCGTTGAACGTCGTCAGGTGCGCCGTCGCATGCTGCGCCTGCAGCAGGTTCTCGGCAATGCGCTTGCGGCGCGTGGTGAGTTTCTCGCGCGTTTCCCGCGCGCCGATGTCGGCGGCGCGCGGCTGAGGAGTGCCAGCGGATGTCGCTGACGGAGCCGTGGCCGCTGCGGGCGCTGCGGGCGCTGCGGGCGCTGCCGCCGCGGCACGAGGGGTGGGGGCCACGGCCGGCGCACTCATGGCCGCTACCACGTCCGGCTTGCTGACCACGCCACCGCGGCCGGTGCCCGGCACGTCAGCGAGGTTCACGCCGGCCTCGTCCGCGTGGCGGCGTGCCGACGGCGCGCTGCGGACGTCGGCGCCGCCGGCCGCGGGCGGCTCGACGATGGACGGAGCGCGCGGCGCGTCACCGACGGGTGCGGGCGTGCTGGCGGGCGTGCTGGCGGGCGCGGTGGCGGGCGCGGTGGCGGCCGCGGTGGCGGCCGCGGTGGCAGGCGCGGTGGCAGGCACCGAAGGCGCGGAAGCCGCCGGCACCGCCGCACTCTCGTCGAGCTCGACGAGCGGTTCGTCCACCTTCACGACGTCGCCCTCGGCCTTCAGGAGCTTGCCGAGCACGCCGCCCTTCATCGCCGGTACTTCGACCGTGATCTTGTCGGTCTCGAGTTCCACCAGCGTCTGGCCGGCGCTCACGGCCTGGCCCTCGCGTGCGAGCCAGCGCGAGATGGTTGCTTCGGTGATGGACTCGCCGAGAGGGGGAACGCGAATGAGCATACTGGACGGGAGACGGTAGACGGTGGACGGTCGAGTCATCGCGGCGGGTTCCGTTCCACAACGTAATATATTCGGAGCGCCACTGTGGCGTTTCCCGTGCCGCCGTCGGCCGTCCGGCGTCTACCGTCCGCCGTCCACCGTCCACCGTCCACCGTCTACCGTCTACCCATGCGCGCCCTCACCCTCTCCGCCACCGGATCGCTCGACAACGTCGAGTACCGCACCGACCTCGCGCCGCCGGTCATCGACGCGCCGGGCCAGGTGCGCGTGCGGCTGCAGGCGGCGGCGCTCAACCACCTGAACCTGTGGAGCGTGCGCGGACTGCCGGGCGCCCCCGTGAGTGCGGGCTGGGTGCTGGGCTCGGACGGCACGGGGATCATTGACACCGTGGCCGACGATGTCACCACGGTCAGGCCCGGCGACCGGGTGGTGATCAACGCGGGCATCGCTTGCCGGCAGTGCGCGTACTGCCTGGCCGGCGAGCAACCACTCTGCCCGAAGTTCCGCGTGCTGGGTGAGCACCTGCCGGGCACCTTCGCGGAGCAGGTCGTCGTGCCGGCCACGAACGTGCGGGCCATTCCCGCGAGCGTGCCGGCGGCCGACGCCGGCGCGTTCGGGCTGGCACAACTCACCGCCTGGCGCATGCTGGTGTCGCGCGCCCGTGTGCAGCCGGGCGATGAGGTCCTCATCTGGGGCATCGGCGGCGGCGTGGCGCTCGCGGCGCTCCTCATCGCCAAGGCGCGTGGCGCGCGCGTTTGGGTCACGTCGAGCTCCGACGACAAGCTGGCCCGCGCGATGGCGCTCGGCGCCGACGAGGTCATCAACCACACGGGCATCGACGTCGGCAAGGAAGTGCGGGCGCGCACCGGCAAGCGCGGGGTGAACGTGGTGGTCGACAGCGTTGGCGCGGCCACGTGGGAGCAGTCGCTCGGCGCCCTCGGACGCGCCGGCCGACTGGTGACCTGCGGTGGCACGAGCGGCCACCTGCTGCAGACCGACGTGCGCAAGCTTTTCTGGAACCAGTGGACCCTCCTGGGCTCCACCATGGGCAACGACGCCGAGTTCGACGCCGTGGTGGCGGAACTCGTCGCCGGGCGCCTGCGCGTGCCCGTTGACGCGACCTTCGCGCTGGAGCGCGGGGCCGACGCGATGCGGCACCTCGCGCGCGGCGCGCAGTTCGGCAAGGTCGTGCTGCAGATCGCGCCGTGAGCGACGACCCGGATGACCCGGCGCGCGACGACGTGCGTGACGACGCGCGCGCGCAGTTCACCGACGACGAACAGCGCCTGATGCGCGAGGCGTTCGTGGCGGGGGCCCCGGTGCGGTGCCCGCGGTGCGACGCGGCGATGACGGCCCGCGCCATCGGCGGCGGGAGCTTCGGGCTCGGCTATGCGCGTCAGCGCGAGTGGCTCATGTGCCCGCGGTGCCGGCGGTCGGTGATGTTCGACGTGAAGCGGGGAACGCGGAATTAGGACAGGGTCGAGGCAAGGGAATTCGAAACGACGGGGCGACCCCAGCCGTCTTTACCATATGAACGACCTCTTCACGGCATCCCTGGGCAGTCACGTGCCCATGCGCACGCTCGCCATTGCTCTCCTGCTGGCTGCGCTGTCGGCTGCGCCGCTTGCCGCGCAGACTCCCGCCGGCCCCCCGAAGCCGCGACGTGAACTGGCCGACACCGCGCGACGCGGGCCGACCGTCGTTACGCCGCGCGGCACACCGCCGCGGCCGACCCCGGCGCGCGCCGGGCCCGAGGCGAGCGCGCGGGGTATCCTGAGTCCCGGTTTCGTCCGCAACCAGACGCTGCTCGGCGTCGCGCTGTACGGACCCGCGTTCGCCGGCACCGTCGCCAAGGATCCGGTGCCGTGGACCGCCGCGTACCTGGTGATGGCGGGGGGCAGCTTCTTTGCCGCCGCGGAGCTTTCGCGCGATCTCACGATTACCGAAGGCATGAACCTGCTCGCGACGCGGGCGCCGATACGTGGCGCCGCCATCGGCGCGGCCCTGCAGTACGCCGTCACCGGAAAGAACGCGAACTTCGCGCCGGGCCTCTTCTTCGGCGCCATCGTCGGCACCACGGGCGCGCTCACGCTGGGCCAGCGCCTCACACCGGGAGCCGGCATGGCCGCGATGTTTGGCGCGGACGCGGCGGCGGCCGTCTCCATGGCCACGATGTACGCGCTGGGCGCGGACACGGGGCACGCCCGGGCCCGCGCCGCCGTCGGCCCGGGGGCGGCCAATGCGGGCCTGCAACACGGCGCGATGTATGCGTCATATGCGAAGTACACGGTCACCGCGGGTGACGTGCAGACGCTCTGGACGTCGTCGCTCATTGGCGTGGCCGCCGCGGGCACGGCCGTGGCCAACGGTTCGCCGGACGCGCGGACCACCACGCTCACCCTGCTGGGGGGCGGGCTGGCCGGCCTCGTCGCCGGTGATCGCCTGCTTGTCCGCCGGTACGACCACACGCGCAGCGAAGGGTCGCTCGTGGGCGTCGCCGGCGTGGCGGGCGCCCTGATGGGTGGCGGCGTCGCCGTCCTGCTCGGATCGAGCGATCGGTTCAACGCCACCACCGCGGCACTCGGCGCGATCGGTGCCACGGGCGCCGTGGTGATGGCCGAGCGCTGGATGGCGACGCAGCCGGACGGGGCGCGCCGGCTGGGGGCACGGGTGACCTTTTCCCCGCAGTCGCTCGCCTTCGCTGCCGGCCGGGTGCCGGGCAGCTATTCGATTCTGTCGTACTCCTTCTAGATTCAGGGGTACCCTCAACGAGTCCCTGAGTCGTGAACTTCCTCGAACGCCTGAAGGACAGCCTCGCCCTGTTCTGGGAGTACATCCCGGCGCTGTTCGGCGCGGCCGTCGTGCTGCTCGCCGGCTACCTGCTGGCAAAGCTCGTGCAGAAGGCCGCCGCGCGCGCCCTGCGCCGCCTGCACCTCAACGAAGCGCTCAAGAAGGGCGGCGTCGTGCCGCTCGAGCGCGCCGGATCGCACCTCAACCCGACGCTGGCCATCGCGAACCTGCTGTTCTGGTTCGTGATGTTCAGCGCCCTGCTGCTGGCCGCCAACGCGCTCGGGTTCGACTCGCTGGCGTCGCTCTTCGGCGAGCTCGTGGGCTACATCCCGAGCGTGGTGGCCGCCATCGTCATCGTGGTGGTGGGCATCGTGCTCGGCGACTTCGTGGGCGGCTTGATCGCCGCGAGCACGAGTGCGCTGCACGGCGGTCCAACGCTCGCCCGGGTAGGCAAGGGCGGCGTGGTGCTCCTGGCCGTGTTCATGGCGCTACAGGAACTCGGCGTCGCCACGGAAATCGTGACGACGGCCTTCGCCATCATCTTCGGTGCCATCGCACTGGCGCTGGCGCTGAGCTTCGGCCTCGGCAACCGCGAACTGGCCGCTGAGATCACGCGCCTCTGGTACGAGCGCTACAAGGCCGAACGCGACGCCATCGACCGGGAGGTCGAGGCCGACGAGGCCGACGTGCTGTCCGATGCGCCGTCGGCGTCGTCGGCGCCGTCCGCCGGCACGCCGCCGGTCGCGCCGTGACGGTGGTCGCGGCGCTGGTCCTCGCGGCGGCGCTGGGTGGTGCGGCTCCGCCTCGTGACAGCCTGGCTCCGGTTCGCATGGCCGATTCCCTGCGCACGGTGGTGCTCCAGGCCGCGCGGTTCGTGCATCTCGACAGCACGCAGTGCAACCCGGGCGTGCTGCGCACGTTTCCCGACTCGGCGCGCAGGCCCGGCCCGGGCGATCCGATCGCGACGATGGCTCGGCTCGAACGGCTGATCGTCGCCGAGGGCGTCGAGAACCCGATCGACACGCCGCGGGGCCATGCGCTGCTGCGCGGCGTCGTCGGATGGGAAGCGGGCATGGTACGCCCGAACTGGGACGTGGCGGCCGGCGCGTCGACGTTTGCCGCCATCGCCGCCGGAATGTCGGGCGAGTTCTACAATCCCGAGACCAAGACCTGCGCGTCGTTCGTGCCCGACGAGCCGCAGTACGTGGTGCTGCCGCCGCTGACGAACTTCACGATGCCGCGGCCGCCCAGGCGGGAGCTGACGATCGGCTTCGGCCTGCCCGGACTGGCCGATGTCCGCAACAGCTTCTATACGGCGCACCCGACGGATACGGCGGCCGTGCTGACGTACGCGCAGGTCGTGGCGACCGTGCTGTGGGGCGACTACGCCGTGGTGGCGGTGAACCGGCCGGCCGAGCAGATGGGGGCCATGAAGCTCCGCCAGGGCGCCGGCGGCTCGACGTACCTGTTCCACTTCGTCTCGGGCGAGTGGCGGCTGCTGGCGATCGTGCGGACCTGGACGTAGGGCGCGGGTCGTCCGGCCACGAATCCGCGGACGTGCGGCGGGAAAAAATGGCGAAAGGCGAACCGCGAGGTTCGCTTTTTCGTTCGCGCGTGCGGGCAAGATCCGGAGCCGGTTGCATTGCGCACAGTCCGGCAGTTGCGAACGAAACTCGGCCTCGCGCAAATGCTTGATTGCCAACACTTTAGAGCGGGCCCGAGGTGTTGCATTTCGGCGCCGCGTTCGGTAAATTTCGCGAATTGGTCCAGGGTACCTTTTCACCCCCCAGAACCGCCACATGACCGCACCGAATAATCGTGAGCGAATCCTGCCCCGTCTGATCGACGAGGAGATCAAGGAATCGTTCATCAACTACTCGATGAGCGTGATCGTGTCGCGCGCACTGCCCGACGTGCGTGACGGCCTCAAGCCGGTGCACCGGCGCGTGCTGTATGCGATGAACGAACTCGGCCTGGTGCCGGGCCGCGCGTACAAGAAGTCGGCCACCGTCGTTGGCGACGTGCTCGGCAAGTACCACCCGCACGGTGACCAGTCGGTGTACGACGCGCTCGTGCGCATGGTGCAGGACTTCTCGCTGCGCTATCCGCTGGTGGACGGGCAGGGGAATTTCGGTTCAGTGGACGGCGACCCGGCGGCGGCGTATCGCTACACCGAAGCGCGCCTGACGAAGATCGCCGTGGAGATGCTGGCCGACATCGACAAGAACACGGTCGACTTCGCGCCCAACTTCGACGATCGCCTCGAAGAGCCGACGGTGATGCCGTCGGGCTTCCCGAACCTCGTCGTGAACGGGTCGTCGGGCATCGCCGTGGGCATGGCGACGAACATCCCGCCGCACAACCTGCGCGAGGTGGTGCAGGCCATCATCGCGCTCATCGACGAGCCGGCGACGGACATCACGGCGCTGCGCGGGATGATCAAGGGCCCCGACTTCCCGACCGGGGCGTTCATCTACGGGCGCGAGGGCATCCGGGATTACCTCGAGACCGGGCGCGGCAAGATCGTGATGCGCGCCCGCGCCGTGATCGAGGAGAAGGAGAGCTCCAACAAGCAGCAGATCGTCGTGACGGAGCTGCCGTACCAGGTCAACAAGGCGCGGCTGGTGGAGAGCATCGCCACGCTGGTGCGCGACAAGAAGCTCGAGGGCATCAGCGACCTGCGCGACGAGTCGGACCGCGACGGCATGCGCGTGGTCATCGAACTCAAGCGCGACGCCATTCCGCGCGTGGTGCTGAACCAGCTGTACAAGCACACGTCCATGCAGAGCACGTTCGGCGTGATCATGCTGGCGCTGGTGCCCGACCCGCACACCAAGCGCTTGGTGCCACGCGTGATGGGCATGCGCGAGGTGCTGCTGCACTACATCCATCACCGCCACGACGTCATCGTCCGGCGCACGCAATTCGACCTCGACAAGGCGCGCGAGCGCGAGCACATCCTCGAGGGGCTCAAGATCGCGGTCGACAACATCGACGCGGTCATCAAGGTCATCCGTGCCGCCGCCGACACCGAGTCGGCGAGTCTCGAGCTGCAGGCGCGCTTCAAGCTGTCGGAGCGCCAGGCCGAGGCGATCCTCAACATGCGCCTCGCCAAGCTCACCGGGCTGGAGCGCGAGAAGCTGGAAGAGGAACTCGGCGAGGTGCGCGCGCTCGTCAAGGAGCTGGTGGCGCTGCTCGGCAGCAAGCCGGCCCGCATGGCGATGCTCAAGCAGGAGCTGGTGAAGGTCACGGAGACCTTCGGCGACGAACGCCGTACGGCCATCATCGCCGACGAGGGCGAGTTCTCGATCGAGGACCTCATCGCCAACGAGGAGGTCATCGTCACCATCTCGCACACCGGCTACATCAAGCGCACGTCCATCGCGACGTACCGCAAGCAGAAGCGTGGCGGGCAGGGGCTCAAGGGCACGGAGCTCAAGCTCGACGACTTCGTCGAGCACTTCTTCACCGCCAAGACGCACGACTACCTGCTCGTCTTCACCGACGACGGGCGCTGCTTCTGGCTGAAGGTGCACGAGATTCCCGAGGGCGGGCGCGCCGCCAAGGGCAAGCCGATCGTCAACCTGATCAACGTG
>JBBQZD010000108.1:0-8689 GCA_038208045.1 Gemmatimonadales bacterium
AGCGCGACGACTTCGTCGTTGCGCGGGTCGGCTTCGATGACGCGCTGGTACCAATGCGTCGCGGAGGTCACGTCCTTTTCCGCGGCGGCGATGTCGCCCAGGTGCCGCAGGGCGATGAGGTTCTCGGGGTCGAGCTGGAGCGCCGCCTCGAACGTCGTCTTCGCCTCGTCGGGACGCCCTGCTTCGTAGAGCGCCTGGCCAAAGACGATATGCCCGCTCAGATGCCCCGGCTGTTCGTCGAGGTGCATCCGGCAGAGATCGATGGCGGCGTCGAGATCGCCGGCCTTGCGATACTCGTTGGCAAGCGGCGCAAAAAAGCGACGAGGATTCTCCTCGTAGCGCTTCTTCAGTTCGTCGACGCGGGCTGGCGGTGGACTCATGGGAAGGGAATGGGGCAGAGAGTTTGTTAAGATACCACGCGGCGCAAAGTGGCGCCAACCAGAAGTTCCGGCGTCACTTGATCTTAGACCGGTTCACCGGATACGTTTCTAGGCTAACTGCAGGTTGCATTTCCCACCATCGGCCCCGATCGAACGCCTGATTGGCCGAGGCGGGTCTTGTGTCGTTCACTCACACCGTTCTTGGGAGTTGCTGCGCCGTGCTCCAGTCGATGCGGACCTCCGCGAAGTACATCTGGATCTTCATTTTCGTCGCCTTCGTCGGCGGCTTCCTGCTGGCGGAGACGTCGGGCCTGCTCGGCCGGTCGCCGGTCACGACCTCAACGGTCGTGGCGACGGTGAACGGCGAGGACATTCCGTACATGGTCTGGGCCAACACGTCGGCCAGCCTCGCCCAGCAGCAGGAGCAGCAGCAGGGGCGCGGACTGACGCTGGACGAACGTGCCGGGATCGACGAGCAGGCGTTCAACCAGCTCGTCAACGACATCCTCCTCCGACAGGAATACGAGAAGCGGGGCATCCGCGTCACGGATGACGAGGTCATCCAGATGGCGAAGTTCAGTCCCCCGCCCCAGTTCGTGCAGAATCCCGAGTTCCAGGTGGACGGCCAGTTCGACATGGACAAGTACCGTCGCTTCCTGTCGAGCCCGGCGGCCCGGCAGCAGGGCATCCTGGCGCAGCTCGAGACGTACTACCGCCAGGAGCTCCCGAAGCAGAAGCTGTTCACGCAGATCGCGGCCGACGCGTACGTGAGCGATGCGCGGCTGTGGCAGATGTGGCAGGACCGCAGCGATTCGGTGGCCGTGTCGTTCGTCTCGTGGCTGCCGTCGGACACGAAGGACTTCCTGGCGGGCATCAGCGACGCCGACATTGCGCAGTACTATGCGGCGCACGCCAAGGAATTCGACCGTCCGGGCCGCGCGGTGCTGTCGCTCATGGGCATCTCGCGCGCGGCGAACGCGGCCGACAGCGCGGATTCGTACAAGCGGGCGCTGGCGCTGCGCGAGGAAATCGCCAAGGGCGCCAAGTTCGACGACGTCGCGCGGCGTGCCTCGGACGACACGACGAGCGGCTCGCTCGGCGGCGACCTGGGCATGGGCAAGAAAGGGCGCTTCGTCAAGGAGTTCGAGGACGCGGCCTGGAAGCTGAAGGTCGGCGAGCTGTCCATGCCCGTGAAGACGTCGTTCGGCTGGCACCTCATCAAGGCGGACGAGCGGAAGGGCGACTCGCTGTCGTTGCGTCACATCTTGGTGAAGGTGCGCCAGAGCGACTCGTCGGCGGTGAAGACCGACCGCATCGCCGATGAGCTGGCCAAGGACGCGGCGTCAGCCATTGAGCCGGCCAAGTTCGACTCGGCGGCCAAGCGGCTGGGCCTGCTGGTCTCGCAGATCGAGGTGCAGGAGGGCCAGCCGGCGCGCTACCTCGGGCGGCAGGTGCCGAGCGTGAGCGCGTGGGCCTTCGGGGGGACGCACGTCGGCGAGTCGAGCGACCTGTTCGACGACGAGGACGCGTACTATCTGGTGCGCCTCGACTCGCTGCGCCAGGGCGGCCAGCAGCCGCTCGACGCGGTGAAGGACGAGGTGCGCGAGGCCATCGCGACGTCGAAGTCGCTGGATGCCAAGGTGGCGGCGGCGAAGGACGTGGCAGCGAAGGCCGCGGCCGAGGGACTGGAGGCGGCGGCGAAGGCCGCGGGCCGCTCGGTGCAGACGTCGCCGCTGTTCACGCGCGTGGGCTTCGTGATGGGCATGGGCCAGCTGAACGAGGCCGTGGGCGCGTCGTTTTCGCTGGCGCCGGGCGCCATCAGCCCGCCAATCCGCACGCGCGATGGCGTCTTCGTGATCCGCGCGGACAAGAAGGTGACGGCCGACCGCGCGACGTTCGAGGCACAGAAACTGGCGCAGCGGGAGCAGGCGATGCAGGCCATTCGCGACTCGCGCGTGCAGTCGTTCCTCGGGGCGCTGCGCAAGGACGCGAAGATCGAGGACAAGCGCAAGAAGATCCAGGCGAGTCTGCGACGCCAGCCGTCGTAGGGGAAGAAACGACAGAGTACGACAGAGAACGACAGAGTACGACAGAGTACGACAGAGTACGACAGAGTACGACAGAAACGACAGAGGGGCGCACCGGCATTGTCCGCGCGCCCCTCTGTCGTTTCTGTCGTCGTCAGTTGCCTTCTGTCGTCCTCCGCCGAAGGCTAGATCAACTTCTTCGGCTCCGGCCGATGTTCCTCGACGGGCACGCGGTCCGAGGCCGACGCGCCGAGGCGGTCGGCGGGACGGTCGATCGGTGCCTCGATCTCCTTCTGCACGTCGGTCATGTTCTTCTTGAATTCGCGGATCCCCTTGCCAAACGAGCCGGCGATCTCGGGAATGCGCTTGGCCCCGAACAAGAGCAGGATTGCCACCAGGGCCATCAACATTTCGCCGGGGCCGAGTCCGAACATACTGCCTCCTAGAAGAGCGAGCGCGCGATGAGGTAGG
Source organism: Gemmatimonadales bacterium (assembly GCA_038208045.1). Taxonomy (GTDB): domain Bacteria; phylum Gemmatimonadota; class Gemmatimonadetes; order Gemmatimonadales; family Gemmatimonadaceae; genus PNKL01. The sequence goes on from JBBQZD010000108.1 coordinate 2,879, forward strand.
CGACGAGAACCCCGACGAGACTCAGGAGCGAGACGTCGAGCGCGATGGGTCCGAGTCCAATGTTCAATATGATCAGGTTCACCTGCAAGGGGCCGATGGCCGGCGTGACACCGGTCGTCAGGAACTCCTTGACGGCCCCGCTGGGCAGCCACATCCGGGCAAACTGCGTAAGGAACCCGCCGACGACGAAGCCGATGGCGAGCACTACCGCGTGAAACCCCGGACGATGCTTGGATGATCCGGTGGATGCCATCAGGACCTCCGGTCCATGACGTAGCCGAGCGCGTCAATGAGGGCGTGGCGGGCCTCCGAGGCAGGCACGGTGGCCAGCGCCGCCTCGGCCTGTTCCGCAAACTCCTCGCCCTTGCGGCGTGCAAAATCGATACCACCGCACTCGTGCACGATGGTGACGACGTCGGTGATCTCTCCGTCACCCGGCTCCGGCGCGGCAAAGAGGGTCTCGACGCGCGCGCGCTGGGCGCGCGTCATGTGCGGCATGGCGGCGATGAGCGGCAGCGTGACCTTGTGTTCCTTGAGGTCGTTGCCGCTCGGCTTGCCGGTAACCGACTCGGTGCCCGTGTAGTCGAGCAGGTCGTCGGCCACCTGGAAGGCCATGCCGAGCTGGAGGCCGAAGCGGGCCATCTCCTCGCGATAGCGGGGGGCGCCGCAGAGCGCGCCGACCTCGCAGGCGGCGCCGAGCAGCGACGCCGTCTTGGCCTGCACGAGCAGCCAGTAGTCGCGCTCGGTGAACTCGAGGGCGTCGTACGAGGCCAGCTGGCGGAGTTCACCCAGCGTCATTGCGTTGGAAGCGCCGGTGAAGACGCGCAGCGGCTCGAGGTCGCCCACGGCCACCAGTTCGGCGAGCGCGCGCGAGTACAGGTAGTCGCCGGCAATGACCGCCACCTGGTGCGAGAAGAGCGCGTTGATGGTGGGCATGCCGCGCCGCAGCGGCGAGTGGTCCACCGAGTCGTCGTGGACGACGCTGGCGAGGTGAATGAGCTCGGCGATGGCGCCCATGGTGACGGCGCGCTCGTCGGGCGCCTCCTCGAGCATGGAGGCGAGCAGCAGCATGGTGGGGCGAAACATCTTCCCCTTCATGCCGGTGAGGTGCGCGTTGACGGACTCGACGATGGGCGCGTCGGCGCGGACAATGCGCCACATCTCGTCGGGGACGCGGTCGAGCCGCGCCCGCACCGGCGCCTGAATCTCGAGGAGGGCCGAAGCCAGCGGCATCGGGGTCACGCGCGGGAGGGCGCTCACGAGAGCGCGGTCTGCACGACGTTCAGCCGGTCGCCGACGTCGCGGAACTGGATGTCCACGGCGAAGACGCGCTCGTAGAAGTTCTTCGCGTCGGCCGGCTTCTTGAGGCCCTCGGCAATGTAGCCGAGCAGGTAGAGCACGCCGACGAGCTGGTCATCGCCGACGCCGGGTTCGTGCAGCGCACGCGACAGGATGGTGTGGGCCACCGGAAGCTGCCCCTTCTCGAGGAAGCACTGCCCGAGCGCCTCGTAGGTGCGGACGCGCTTGCTGGTGCCGCGCAGCGCCTTCTGGAACTCGGCGATGGCCTCGTCGAGCAGACCCATCTCCTTGTACGCGACGCCGAGGTCGTAGTGCGACTCGTGATCCTCTTCCTCGACGTTCGCCGCCACGCCCTCCTTGAACTTGCGGAGCATGTCCTGGAAGTCGGCGTTCTCGTCGCCGGTGGGTTCCTGCTCGTCCACCACCATGCGCGTGCTCTTCGGTCCCTCGTCCTCGCGCAGCCAGTCGCCGAGCGAGACGTAGTCATCCTCGCCGGCGGGCGCGGGCGCGGCGGCTGCGGCGGCGCGCGCGGGCTCGTCGGGCACGGCGGTGATCATGCCGGTATAGCGACGGCCGGCGGCCGGGGCCGGAACGGACGGACGTCGCTCGGTGACGGGTTCGGCCGCGGCCGGCGTGGACGACGCCAGCGACTCGAGCGCCGCCGTGGCGTGCACGTCGTCGGGGGAGATTTCGAGGACGCGCTGGTAGACGGCCTTGGCCTTGTCGGCGTGCCCGTCGCGGAAGAGCGCGTTGGCGAGATCGAGGTAGGCGCGCGCCAGCCCGATGCGGTCGTCGGCGCGGAAGGCGAACTCGACGCGCTTCTGGTGGTGCTTGACCGATGCCGGATTGAGGCGCACGAGCTCCTCGGCGACGGAGCGGGCCTCGTGAATCTTGCCGGCGCGCTCGAAGCCGGCCATGGAGGCCTCGAGCATCGCGAGTCCTTCGTCGCGACTGCCCTCGTCGAGCATCGTCTCGGCCAACTGCCGGCGCAGCGTCCAGTTCTCCGGCTCGCGCGCGACCTGCTCGCGCAGGTCCTCGACGCTCGCGGCGAGCATCGGGATGGCCATGGACGTCGTGCGGCGCACCGGCGGCGGCGGCTCCTCCACGAGCTCGACGTCCACGTCGCTGAAGCCGGTGGGCTCGTCAACCTCGGCGGTGGGCGACTCGCCGTGCGCGGCGTCGAGATCGACGAAGCCGATTTCCTCGGGCGCCGCCGCGGGGGTCGAGGCCCTCGGCCGAGCGGGCTCGCTGACGTCGAGCATCGGCAGATCGACGTCGAACTCCGAGGCGCCGGTCTGCGGCGCGTCGTCGGGCTCGAGCAGCGTCAGCTCGCCGGAGGATTCGGCATCGAGCAGGGGCAGGTCGACCGACGATGACGGCGACGTGTCGAGCAGTTCGAGATCATCGGCCGAGGAGGTGTCAATGAGCGGCAGGTCGCCCGGCAGGGCGAGCCCGCGGGCCGACTCCCGGCTCGGCGCCGGCGCCTCGACGACCCCGCGGAGGTTGAGCTCGGCGAACTCGCCCGCGGTCATCGGGGCCGATTCATCGGCATCGTCGGGCACGAGCGACGTGGTCTCGAGGCCGAGCATCGCCCCGCTGTCGTGCGACGCGGCGTCCGCCCCGTCGCGCTGCGTAGACTGGATGCCCTCGAGTTCGGGGGTCTCGAGGTCAAGGGCCTCGAGTTCGAGGGTCGGCGGGGGCGCGGGCGCCGGCGCCTTTGGCGCGGGCTCGGCCGCGGGCACCACGACGGAGAGCCGCGACTTGCGCGGCGTCGGCGCGTCGAGGTCGATGAAGACGAGGTCGTCGTTCGCCTTGACCTCGCGCGACTTCCGCTCGGTCTTGACCTCGACGTTGGGATCGATGTCGCGCATGCGGGCAAGGGTCGCCTCGGCCTGCGCCGACTGTCCGTTGGCGAGGAAGCGCGCGTGCAGCGTGGCCAGCTGGTCCAGCGCCTCGACCGGCCGCTCGGCCTTGAGCAGCTGATCGGCGAGCATGAGGCGGATGTCGTCCTGGTCGGGACAGAGGTCGGCGAATTCCTTGAGCGCGCGAAACGCCTCGTCCTTCTTGCCGGCCTTCTGCATCCGGTCGGCGTACTCGAGGAAGTTCTGCTTGGCGTCGCCGTTGAATCCCTTGGCCGCCGAGATCTTGCCGAGCTTGTAGTAGACCGACGCGCGTCCCGGGGAGGTGCGCAGCACCTTGTTGCACAGCGCGATGGCGTTGTTGAAGTAGCCGCCCTCCGCGTACAGGTCGACGGCGCGCTCGTAGAGCGTCACGGCCTCCGCGGTGTCGCCCTGCCGCATGAGCAGGTCGCCGACGCGATTGTACAGCGCGACGTCCATGTCCGCCTCGTCCCCGGTGTCGTAGACATCGAGGATCTCGCGATACACGGCAATCGCCTTGTCGAGCTTCTTCGAAGCCTCGAGCTCGGCCGCCTTCTTTTTCAGTTTGGCGAGATCGACCATGATCGCGGGGGGTAACGCCGGAGAGATGACAACCTTAGATGCGGAGCGCAGCCTGACCCGGAAAAGTACGCGTCGGGAGGGGAGGATGACAACCGGTTGCGCGGAACGGAATGGCGCGCGCCTGGCGGCGGCCCGCAGTGCGCCCCGGGAAGGGCCCTAGGCCGGGAGCACGGCCGGGACGCCGCGCACCCACGTGGCGTGGCAGCGCCGGTCGCCGTACCAGTACGGCAGTTCGCGGAGGTCGCCGATGTCGAAGAGCGCGAGGTCGGCGGAGTGGCCGGGGGCGAGCTGGCCTGTCTCGCCGGCGAGCCCCAGCGCGGCCGCCCCGTTGACCGTCGCGGCCAGGACGGCCTCGCTGACGCTCATCCGGAGCTGGCTGACGGCCAGCGTGAGCACGAGGGGGAAGTTGACCGTCGGCGAGGTGCCGGGGTTGAAATCGGAGGCGAGGGCCACGGCGGCGCCCGCATCGATGAGCCGGCGGGCCGGGGCCTGCGCCGTGCGCCCGAGGAAGAGCATGGTCCCTGGCAGCAGGGTGGCCACCGTGCCCGAGCCGGCCAGCGCGGCGATGCCGCCGTCGGAGATGGCGGCGAGGTGATCGGCGCTGGTGGCGTTGAGTTCCGCGGCCAGCTCGGCCGCCCCGGACGTCTCGAGCTCGTCGGCATGCAGCTTGAGCTGCAGGCCGTGGCGCCGCGCGGCGCCCAGGATGCGGCGGGTCTCGTCGCCCGTGTAGACACCCGGCTCGCAAAAGACATCGGCGAAGACCGCCAGACGCTCGGCGGCGACCCGCGGCAGCATTTCGTCGATGAGCAGGGCGATGTATTCCTCGCGGGTGCGCGGCGCGGCGCGGTACTCCAGCGGGATCTCGTGGGCGCCGAGGAAGGTCGGTACCAGGCGCAGCGGGAGGACCTCCTGCAGGCGGCGGATGACGCGCAGTGATTTCAGCTCGTCGTCCAGCGTGAGGCCGTAGCCCGACTTCACTTCGACCGTGGTCGTTCCGTAGGCCGCGAGGCGCGTGAGCCGCGGCCGGGCCAGCGCAAAGAGTTCGTCCTCGGAGCGGGTGCGCAGGTCGCGGACGGAGCTGTGGATGCCCCCGCCCCGCCGGGCGATCTCCATGTAGCCGACGCCGGCGGCGCGCAGTTCCTGCTCCTCGTACCGCGCCTTGCCGAAGATGCCGTGGGTGTGCGAATCGACGAGGCCGGGGGTGAGCACCCGCCCGCCGCAGTCGATGAGCTCGGCGTCCGGGTGCGCCGCGCGCAGCGCGTCGCGGGGGCCTACCGCCACGATGCGGCCACCCTCGACGACGACGGCGGCGCCGGTGAGGATCTCGAGGGCCTGCATCTCGGTGCCGCGGCGCGCGCGCGCCGGACCGGCGGCGGTGACGACCTGGGAGGCGTTGTCGAAGAGCAGCGGCATTGGACGTGGGGCGAGGGACGCTGGATACTACGCCAGCAGGTCCTGAAAGCGCGAGAGCGTCAGCGGCGCCTGGGCCTCGCCGCGGCAGGCGTAGTAGCAGGCATTGCAGGCGATGGGGGCGTAGCCGTCGTACGCGCTCCAGTGCGCGTCCGCCGGAAAGTCGGGACAGCGGCGCACCAGGCCGGCGGGGTCGATGTGAATGGTCGTCTCGCCGGAGCGGCACGGCTCGCGCATCTCGTTGCGCAGGTAGCGCGGCAGCTGGCGCAGGTACCAGTCGGAGTTGGTAATGACGCCGCGGCGCCGGCGCTTGTAGGCGAGCAAGTCGTCCACCAGCGCCTGCACGCGCGCGAACTGCTCCGCGCGGATGAGATGCGTCGTGGCGCCGTTCTTGAAGTCCGTGTAGACCGAGAGATTGACGCCCGCGCCGACCGAAGCGGCGCGGTGCACGATGGGCAGCACGTCCTCGAGGTTGTCGTCCTTGATGACGGTGTTGAAGCGCACGCTCATGCCGCGCGCGACCATCTCGGGCACGGTGCGGAGGATCCGGGCGGCGAGGCCCGGGATCTGCCGCGCCGCGTCGTGCCGCTCGTCGAGGTAGTCGAGCGAGATGCTGAACTGGTCGAGGCCCGCGTCCCAG
>JBBQZD010000109.1:0-8650 GCA_038208045.1 Gemmatimonadales bacterium
GGTCGCGGTAGCGCTCGTCGTCCGGATGCACCGCCACGGCGACGTCGCCGAGCATCGTCTCGGGGCGGGTCGTCGCCACGGTGATCGACCGCGACGGGTCATCGGCGAACGGATAGCGCACGTGGTACATCTTGCCGTGCGTGTCCTTGAACTCGGCCTCTTCGTCGGACAGCGACGTGAGGCAGCGCGGGCACCAGTGGATCACCCGGTGGCCGCGGTACACCAGCCCCTTTTCGTACAGGCGCACGAAGCACTCGCGGACGGCGTGCGACAGTTCCGGCGACAGCGTGTAGGCCGTGCGCGTCCAGTCGGCCGACGCGCCGATGGCGCGCAGCTGCTCGAGAATCGTCCCGCCCGTCTCGCGCACGAAGGCCTCGGTGCGCGCGATGAACGCCTCACGCCCGAGGTCGAAGCGCGTCTGACCCTCCTTCGCGATCAGCTTTTCGACGACGTTCTGCGTGGCGATGCCGGCGTGGTCCGTGCCGGGCACCCAGAGCGCCTCGTCGCCGGCCATGCGCCGCCAGCGGATGATCACATCCTGCACCGCGTTGTTGAGGCCGTGGCCGACGTGCAGCACTGCCGTGACGTTGGGAGGCGGAATGACGATCGTGAACGGATCGCGACTGCCGCCGCCACGCGTGGTCGCCGCGGGATCGGCGTGAAAGAGGCCGGCGGCGTCCCACGCGGCGTACAGGGAACGTTCGGTCGCGCCCGCGTCGTACTGGGCGGGGATGTCGGAGGCGGACGGGTTTGGCATCAGACGGATAAATCTATGGAATTGACGGGGCGGGGCGGTAGGCGCCGACGGTTCGACGTTGCATCAATGGCCTCCGCGGGGCCACGCCGACGCGCTGCGGCCGGCGGTTGCCTGTCCTCCCTCACCGCCGCCTGCTAACTTCCTGAGGATAGGCATCTCAGGTGCCCCGCCACGCCGAGCCACGACGATGACCAGTCACGAGCCGATCACCGACCCTGCCAACTCCGAAACGCGTTCCCTCGCGCCGTGGGTGGTGTTCGCCGGCCTGCTGATTGCCGGCATCGTCTGTTTCTTCCTGTTTGCCGACCGGGTGCCGTCGCTCCTGCAGGCGCTGAACGAACGGTAGGCCCCGGCCCTTCACGGTGCCCGGCGGTTCGGGCCCCGGCTCTCTTCCTTCCTCCGCAACGCATGTCGTCCCTGCTCACTCTGACCCTTCCCGCTGGCGCCGTGCGCGAAGTCGCGCCGGGCACCCTTCCCAAGGACGTCGTCGGTTCCATTGGGCCCCGCCTGCTGCTCGCGGCCATCGCCGTCTCGGTGGATGGTGAGGTGCAGGACCTGATGACGCCCCTGCGCACGGGCGGGGCCTTCACCGTGCTCACGGACAAGGACCCGCGGGCGCTCGGCGTGCTGCGCCACTCGGGGGCGCACGTGCTCGCGACCGCTGTGCGCCGCCTGCGCCCGGAGGCGAAGATCGGGTTCGGCCCGGCCATTGACGACGGCTTCTACTACGACTTCGAGGTGGACACGCCGTTCACTCCCGAAGATCTCGAAGCGTTCGAGGCGGAGATGCGCAAGGTGGCGGCCGAGAAGCTGCCGTTTGTGCGCGCCGAAGTCTCGCAGGAGGAGGCGCAGCAGGTCTTCGCCGATGATCCGCTGAAGCTGGAGCGCCTGGCGGACTTCACCGGGAGCGACGAGGTCATCTCCACCTACACCGACGGGCCGTTCGTCGATCTCTGCCGCGGGCCACACGTCCCCGACACCTCGTACCTGAAGCACTTCAAGCTGCTGCACACCGCCGGCGCCTACTGGCGCGGCGACGAGAAGCGGCAGATGCTGCAGCGCATCTACGCCACCGCCTTCTTCAAGAAGGACGAGCTCGACGCGCACCTGCACCAGATGGAAGAAGCGAAGCGCCGCGACCACCGCGTGGTGGGCCGGGCGCTCGACCTGTTCCAGTTCTTCCCCGTCTCGCCGGGCGCCGCGTTCTGGACGCCCCGCGGCACCACCCTGTACAACACGGTGGAAGCGTTCGTGAAGGAGCGGCAGCGCGAGGACTTCCTCGAGGTCAAGACGCCGCTGCTCTACACGAAGAAGCTGTGGGAACAATCGGGACACTGGGGCAAGTACAAGGAGAACATGTTCCTCGTGCTCAACAATGAGACCAACGAGCACGACATGTCCCTGAAGCCCATGAACTGCCCCTCGCACTACCTGTTCTACGGCGCGCACAAGCACTCGTACCGCGAGCTGCCCATCCGCTACGTGACGTTCGACGTGCTGCACCGGAACGAGCTGTCGGGCGCGCTGTCGGGCCTCACGCGCGTGCGCCAGTTCGCCCAGGACGACTGCCACGTCTTCCTGCGCGAGGACCAGATTGCCGGCGAGGTGAAGTTCCTCGCGGATTTCATTCTCGGGTATTACGACACGTTCGGGCTTACGGCGAACCTCAAGTTCGCCACGCGCCCCGCCACGCGGATCGGCAGCGACGAGCTGTGGGACCGCGCCGAGGCCGCGCTGAAGGCCGCGCTCGACTCGACCGGCCGGCCGTACGAACTGAAGCCCGGCGACGGCGCCTTCTACGGGCCCAAGATTGACTTCGACGTCACCGATTCCATTGGCCGCCACTGGCAACTCGGCACCATCCAGCTCGACTACAATGCCCCCGAGCGGTTTGACCTGTCGTACACCGGCGAGGACAACACCGCACACCGGCCGGTGGTGATCCACCGCGCGGTCAGCGGCTCGTTCGAGCGCTTCATCGCCATCCTCATCGAGCACTTCGCGGGCGCGTTCCCGGTCTGGCTGGCGCCGGAGCAGGTGCGCGTGCTGCCAATTTCGGACGAGCTGACCGAGGTGGCCGCGCAGGTCACGCGCCGCATGAAGGACGCGGGCATTCGGGCGCAGCTCGAGACCAATGAGTCGCTCAACTATCGCATCCGGCAGGCGGAGGTGATGAAGGTGCCCTACATGGCCGTCATCGGGAAGCGAGAGGCAGAGGCAGGGACCATCGCGGTGCGCGTGCGCGGCGAGGGGAAGAAGCAGGAGATCGTGGAGGTCGGCGCGTTCATCGAGCGCGTGACCGGCGAGATCCGGAGTCGGGCGCTGACGCCCTCGAGCGAGGGCCAGCACTGATGCGCGCCGTCCCGTCGGCCGGCCGCTGGGCCATCGTCGGACTCCTCCTGACGAGCGCCATGGCGGGGGCGCAGTCTCCCTCGATTCCCCGGGACGAGGTCGGGGCGCCCGGCGAGGGTCGTCCCGCCCTCCGGCCGGAGCGCGTTGCGCTGGAGGTCTTCGGCGGGACGTACGCCGGATTGGCGGGCTACTTCGTGGGACGCGGGGTGGGCACAATCGCCACGCGCCTCATGCAGAATGAGGACGAACGCATGCGCGATCGCATCGTCCACGGCACCGGCCTGGTCGGCGGCGCGTTTGCCATCGGCGGCGCGGTGTACGCCATCGGCGACATCGGGTCCGAGACGGGCTCGTTCCCGGCGACGATGCTTGGCGTCGGCCTCGGCGCGGCGGCCAGCGAGTTGCTCTCGCGCGCGGTCTTTCATCATCGGCGCACGCCCGCCGACAAGGGGTCGGCCAAGCGAAAGTGGCTGGCGGCCACGTTGGAATCGGCGTTGCCGGCCATCGGCGGCACCATCGCGTTCAATTCGTCGAGGAAGTGGCAGCGGTGAGGGAAGCGGATGGACGTTGGACGGTAGACGGTAGACGGTAGACGGTAGACGGTAGACGGTAGACGGTAGACGGTAGACGGTAGATCGTCATGCCAGGTAAATGTTGATGCCCCCCTGCTTTTACGTGCGAGGGGACCGTGCGTCTTCATTCCTCCGAATTGCGCTGCGTACTGGCGGCGTGCGTGATCGCCGCGCCGGCCGGCATTGCGCACGTGGTGCGTGGGCACGGAGGCGACATCGCCACGCCGGGGCTCCGACGCATGGCGTTCGCCGTCATCATGCTCGGCGGCGGCGCCGGAGCCGGCACGAGTGCCTGGCTCATGTCGCGCCCCGACCATCAGACGAGCTCCATCGGCTGGGACATTGGGGCAGCCACGATGGCCACGGCGATCGCGTTCCGGGTGTCCGGATGGCCTCTCGAGCGCGGCGAGCCGACACCGCGGATGTCGCGGTTCCGGCGCCTCGCCCCGGTCTGGATGGCGCCACTCGCCGCCACCATTGCGGCGAGCGCGACGCGGAGAAGGCAGTAGCGGCGCGAGCGGTATAGTTTTGGAGTGATGAGGCACGGCCGTCGAGCATCATCCGTCCTTCGACGTTCGTCGTTCGTTCGTGCCATGCCGAGTCGACCCGCCGACGGATGGCAGTAGACATTCGACGCGCAGCATCCAGCATCAAACGTCCAACATCCAACATCCAACATCTTCATAATGTCCACTCCCGTCATCGTCTCCGCGGCCCGCACGCCGGTCGGCCGCTTCCTCGGGTCGCTCGCGGCCCTCTCGGCGCCCGAACTCGGCGCCATCGCCATCAAGGCCGCGCTCGAGCGCGCCAAGGCCGATCCGGCCGACCTCGGCGAAGTGATCATGGGCAACGTCCTCCAGGCGGGCGTCGGCCAGGCGCCGGCCCGGCAGGCCGCCATGAAGGCGGGTGTGCCGGGCGTGGTGCCGGCGTACACCGTCAACAAGGTGTGCGGCTCGGGGCTGCAGGCCGTGATGCTCGCGGCACAGGCGATTCGAGCCGGGGACGAGCAGCTGCTCGTCGCCGGCGGCCAGGAATCGATGTCCAACGCGCCGCATCTGGTTTACGGTATGCGCACCGGTATCAAGTTCGGATCGCAGACCATGCAGGACGCGCTCATCCGCGACGGCCTGTGGTGCTCCTTTTACAACCGCCACATGGGCGGCCACGCCGAGTACACGGCGAAGAAGGCGGGCATCACGAGGCAGCGGCAGGATGAGCTGGCGTTCAGCTCGCACATGAAGGCCGTCGCGGCCATCGAGGCGGGCAAGTTCGCCGCCGAAATCGCGAAGGTCGAGATCAGCGGCAAGAAGGGAACGACGATCGTCGACACCGACGAAAGCCCGCGCAAGGACACGACGCTCGAGGCGCTGGCCAAGCTGCGCCCGGCGTTCGCGGCCGACGCGCCGAAGGACATGACGCCCGAGGAACTGACGGTCACCGCGGGCAACGCCCCGGGGCTCAACGACGGAGCGGCTGCGCTCGTCGTGGCGTCCGAGGAGTACGCCAAGGCGCACGGCCTGCCGATCCTGGCGCGGATCACTGGCTATGCCTCGGGCGGGGGCGACCCGCAGGATCTCTTCTTCGCGCCGATTCTCGCCGTGCAGAACCTGATGAAGAAGACCGGAATGGCCATCGGGGACTACGACCTCATCGAGGCCAACGAGGCGTTCGCGGCGCAGGCGCTGGCCGATGGCGACGGCCTGGGCTGGGACTGGGACCGCGTCAACGTGCACGGCGGCGCGATTGCGCTGGGACACCCGATCGGCAGCAGCGGCGCACGCATCCTGACGACGTTGCTCTACGCGCTGAAGGACCGGGGCCAGCGGACCGGCCTGGCGACGCTGTGCCTCGGCGGTGGCAACGCCGTGGCCCTGTCGGTCGAGCTGGTCTAGGCCGCGCCGTGCCGACGACGCGCCCCGTCCCCGGAGCACTCGGCGGTACGGGGCGCGTCGTCGGGCGCCTGGTGGCGTTTGCCGGCGTCTCCACGCTGGCCGTCTTCGTGGCGCCGGCCTTTCTCTACCCGTTCTTCGAGGCCGCGTCCGCGCTGACGGGCACGCGGCTCATCGCCTATGGCGTGATGTCGTGTGTGGCCATGCTCGCCGGCACCGCGCTGACGGTGCGCCTGTTCGACGAGCGGTGGGGCGAGGCGACGCGCCTTGGCGTGGCGGGCCTGGGCGCGCGCCGGCTGCTCGGCGGGTTCGCGGCCGGCTGGTTCGCGATCACGATTCCGGTGGGATTCCTGCTCTGGGGGCGCCTGCTCCGCATGGAGCCCGCCGAGCCCGGCAACTGGTGGACTGCGGCCGGCATTGCGGCCGTCATGCTGCTGCCGGCCGCGCTCACGGAGGAGCTGACGTTCCGCGGCTACGGCTTCACGCTGATCCGGCGCCACTGGGGAACCGTGGCCGCGGTCGGCGTGACCAGCGTGGCGTTCGGACTGCTGCACCTGCTGAATCCCGGCGCGTCAGCGCAATCCGTGACGATGGTGGCGATCGCCGGCGTCTTTCTCGCGCTGGTGCGCCTCGCGTTCGACTCGCTCTGGGCCGCGTGGCTGGCGCACGTCGCGTTCAACTTCGTGCAGCTCGCGGTCTTTCACACGGCGGTGAGCGGGCTGGCCCTGCCTCAGCCGGGGTACCGCACGGTGTCCGCCGGACCGGCGTGGATCACGGGTGGCGCGTGGGGCCCGGAGGCCGGGGCCGCCGCCGCCGCCGGAATGCTCGGCGTTAGTTTTCTCGTGGCCATGCACGCGGGGTGGGTGACGCTCCACCGGCGCGGCTGGCGAATTGTCATTGACGTGCGGCCGCAGGGCCGCAGGGAGCCATAGACATGTCGGACCGGATTGCGGTGATCGGCGCGGGACAGATGGGCAACGGCATCGTCCACGTCTGCGCGGTAGCGGGACACGACGTGACGATGATCGACGTGAACCAGGGCGCGCTGGATAAGGCCCGGGCGACGATCGAGAAGAACCTCGACCGGCAAGTGAAGAAGGGCGCGCTCGACGAGTCGGCGAAGGCGGCGGCGATGGCGCGCATCGCGACGAGCACCACGCTCGACGCGGTGGCGAACGCCGCGTTCGTGATCGAGGCGGCCACCGAGAACGTCGAGCTCAAGCACAAGATCTTCGCCGACATCGACCGGCTCGCCCCGGCCGGCGCGATCCTCGGCACCAACACCAGCTCCATCTCCATCACGGAGATCGCCGGCCGCGTGTCGCGTCCGGCGCAGGTCATCGGCATGCACTTCATGAACCCGGTGCCGGTCATGCAGCTCGTCGAGATCATCCGCGGACTCGCCACGAGCGACGAGACCGCCGCCCGGACCGTGGCGCTCGCCAAGGCCGTGGGCAAGGTGCCGGTGGAGGTGAATGACTATCCCGGATTCGTTGCCAACCGCATCCTCATGCCGATGATCAATGAGGCCATCTACTGCGTCATGGAGGGCGTAGGCACGCCCGAGGCCATCGACCAGGTGATGAAGCTCGGCATGAACCACCCGATGGGTCCGCTCGCCCTGGCCGACTTCATCGGCCTCGACACCTGCCTGGCCATTCTCGAGGTCATGCATCGCGGCCTCGGCGACCCGAAGTACCGTCCCTGCCCGCTGCTGCGGAAGTACGTCGCGCAGGGATGGATGGGCAAGAAGTCGGGGCGGGGGTTCTACAACTACTGATGTGTGACGTTGGACATTGGACGTGTGATCCAACGTCCAACGTCCAAAACCAATGTCCACTGTCCAATGTCCATCTCATGAACCCGCTGCTCCACCTGTCCGAAACCCAGCGCGCCATCCGCGACACGGCGCGTGCATTCGCCGCCGCCGAGGTCGCGCCCTATGCGGCGCAATGGGACCGTGACGCGCACTTCGAACCGTCGCTCATCGGCAAGCTGGGCGCGCTTGGTTTCCTTGGCATCCTGATTCCCGAGGCCTGGGGCGGGCACGGGCTCGACGCCCTCAGTTACCTGCTCGTGCTCGAGGAGATCGCTGCCGCCGATGCCTCGGTGGCGGTGCTCATGAGCGTGCACAACTCGCTGCCGACGCAGATGCTGCTGAAGTACGGCACGGAGGCGCAGAAGCAGGAGTTCCTCGCGCCGCTGGCGCGGGGCGAGCGGCTCGGCGCGTTCGCGCTCTCCGAGTCCGACGCCGGATCGGATGCGGCCTCCATGCGCGCCCAGGCGGTGCGCGACGGCGATGACTGGGTGCTCAACGGCAGCAAGGCCTGGATCTCCGCCGGTAGTCACGCCGGGGTCATCGTCGCGATGGTGCGCACGGACACACCCGACGCCCGGAAGGGGGCCAAGGGCATCGGCGCCTTCATCGTCACGCCCGACCTGCCGGGCTTTTCCGTGGGCAAGAAGGAGAACAAGATGGGCCTGCGCGCGTCCGAGACGGTGGCGGTCGTTTTCGACAACATGCGCGTACCCGGCAGCCGGTTGCTGGGCGACGAGACGCAGGGCTTCATCTACGCGCTGCAGTCGCTGGAGCACGGGCGGCTCGGCATCGCGGCCCAGGCCATCGGCATTGCCCGGTCGGCGTACGAGCATGCCGTCGCCCATGCGCGGGAGCGCAAGCAGTTCGGGCAGCCCATTGGCGAGTTCCAGGGCATCCAGTTCAAGCTGGCCGACATGGCCACCCGCATCCACGCGGCGCGCGCGCTGCTGCACGCCACCGCCGCCGCGAAGGATCGCGGCGAGGCCATTGGCGAGTACAGCTCGATGTGCAAGCTCTTTGCCACGGAGACCGCCATGTGGGTCACCACCCAGGCGGTGCAGGTGTTCGGCGGGTATGGCTACGTGAAGGACTACCCGGTGGAAAAGCTCTTTCGCGACGCCAAGGTCACCGAGATCTACGAGGGCACCTCGGAGATCCAGCGGCTGGTGATCGGTCGCGCCGCGGTCAGGTAACGGGGCTCCGGCGGTCGGTGCGCGCGTCCGGCATCCGGCGTCCCGCAGCACACGGCACACGTCCACGG
>JBBQZD010000110.1:0-8645 GCA_038208045.1 Gemmatimonadales bacterium
ACCGCGTCGTACAGACGGGCCTCGAACGCCTCGCGCAGCTTCATCGTCAGCGCGCCCGGCTTGCCCGTCCCCACCGTCTTGCCGTCGAGCTTCACGACCGGCGTCACGTCGGTGGTCGAACCGCAGATGAAGATCTCCTCGGCCAACGCCAGCTGGTCGAACGGAATGGCCGTCTCCGTCACCGGCACGCCCATCTCGAACAGGAGCCCCATCACCACCTTGCGCGTGACGCCAGGCAGGATGCGCTGCGTCAGCGGGTGGGTGCGCAGGACACCGTCAATGATCGCGAAGCAGTTGGTCGCCGCCCCCTCGGTAATGACGCCGTCCTCGTGCAGGATGGCTTCGTACGCGCCCGCCTCGAACGCCGCCTGCCGCGCCAGCACGTTGCCCAGCAGGTTCACCGTCTTCCAGTCGCGGCGCTTCCAGCGCAGGTCGGGATACGTCACGGCCGACGCCCCTTCGTCGCGCATCTTGCGCGGCACCACCAGCGCCGCCGACGACGCGTAGACCGTCGGCACCGTGCCCGCCGGCGGGAAGTTGTGCGTGCGCAGCGCGGCGCCGCGCGACACCTCGAGATAGAGGAACGACTCGCCGTCCTCCTGACCGTTGCGGCGCACCAGCTCCTCGCAGACGCCCTCGAGGGCGTTCACCTGCTCCGCGTTGAAGCCAATGCGCAGGCCGTTCAGCCCGTTCACCATCCGCTCGGCGTGCGCGTCCCACTCGAACATCTTGCCGTGCACGGCACGCACGCCCTCGTAGATGCCGTCACCAAAGATGAACCCGCGGTCCTCGACCGGGATCATCGCCTGCTCACGGGGGACGTACTGGCCATTCAGATAGACGATCGTCATGAAGACTCCCTGTGTTCGTTGCTGAAAACTACCTCTTTTCGCCTTCGGCCGTCCGCCATCTGCCATCCGCCATCTGCCATCTGCCATCTGCCATCCGCCATCCGCCATCCACTGTTCCTTACGCCAACATCCCCTCGATCGCTCGGATGAGCGGCGCAAAGCCGAGCTCCCGGCCTGTCACGCGCGCGGCCTGCTCCGACGCCAGTTCCCGCTGCCCGTGGCTGAACAGCTCGGCCTCGATCCACGGCCCGGCCTCCGGATTCCGCCACCAGTCCTCGTTGAAGCGCTCGCGCAGCGACTCGCCCAGCAGGCTCTGCAGCTGCCACGCCCGCAGATACCGCGCGGCATAGAAGCGCGGATCCACGTCCACGAACGCGTCGGCGCGCTGGTAGCGAAAGCCGGTCGCGCCGGTCAGCGTCTCCACGTAGAGGTCGGGCAGCGAGGCCCACGACGTCGTCTGGCCGTGCAGCTCGACCTCGTAGATGAGCTTGGCGCAGTAGCGGCGCAGGAACTGCAGCTCCTCGAAGCCCGCCGCGCGCAGGTACGCGGGCATCTCCGACTTTGACAACGCGGTGTAGCGCGCCAACCACCCGCGATCTTGCAGGCGGTGGTCGAACAGCATCGCGTACGCCTCGGTGACGGAGTTGTCGCCGAGCCAGCGGAACTCGAACGGCAGTGCCGGCGCCATGTTGGCGAAGTGCAGCGCGTGCCCCAGCTCATGCAGCAGCGTCATCCAGTCGTTCTGGCCGCCGTGGGGGCGCAGCACCAGGTACACCTCGTCGGGAATGCGCACGGGCGAGCAGAAGGCCCGCGCGCGCTTGCCGGGCCGCTCGCCGGTGTCGTAGATGACGCGCCCGTGCGCGTCGGGGCTCGCCCCCATCTCCGTCACGTGGCGCTTCACCTCGCGCTCCATCGCCTCCGCGCTGAATGCGGCGTCGAACTGTGGCGCGCGCATCAGCGCCACCGCGTCGGCTCGCGTGGCGTCCTTCGGCGTGATCCCGAGCCCGCGCTTGAGCACGCCGGGCAGCACGTCGTCCCACATCGCCTGCGTGTCGCGCAGGAAGGCGCGGCAGGCATCGCGCAGCGGGCGAATCTCGAACGCGCTGAGCGCCTCCCACGTGCCGATGTAATCCGCACCCAGGCCCAGCCGGTCCACCACGTCGTGCTCCCGCTGCAGACGCTCCAGCTTCATCGGCGCCAGCTCGCGCTCCACGAGCGCCGCGCGCGCGTCGTCGAGCCCCTGCCGCTCGCCGCGGTCGCGCGTGTTCGCAATGGTGATGGCCGCGCGCTGGTAGGGCTCTTCCGCCCCGTCGTTGCCACGGATGACCGCCGCCCCCTCCCACGCGATCTCGCGCTCCTCCAGCGCGGCCAGCTCCTGGCCACACTGCGACTCCACCACCCAGTCGAGCAGCATCCGCGCCGAGCGGTGCGCCGCGCTCCCCGGCGCCGCGGAGCTGAAGCGGCCGCGCACCTCGTCCAGGGCCTCGTCGCCGTACGCCCCCGCGTGCCGCGCAAAGATGGGCTGCAGCGCGGCGCCCGGCTTCAGCCCGGCGTGCGCCTGGTAGTGCTCGCGCGACAACTCGACGAGAAAGGCCTCGCCCCGCTGTCGCAGCGCGTCGAGGCCGTCGTCCATCTCGTGCGCCATGTCCGCGCTCAGCCGGTGAGCTTGTCCGACAGGTAGGCGCGCAACTGCGTGGCGTCCACGCGGTCCTGCGCCAGCGTGTCGCGGTGGCGCACGGTCACGGTGCCGTCCGCCGTGGACGTCGGGTCCACCGTGATGCAGAACGGCGTGCCGACCTCGTCCTGCCGCCGATAGCGCTTGCCAATCGAGCCCGCGTCGTCGTAGTCCACCGTGTGGATCGGACGAAGATCCGCGACGATGTTCTGCGCCATCTCGGGCTGGCCGTCCTTCTTCGTCAGCGGGAAGATGCCGGCCTTGATCGGGGCGAGCGAGGGCTTGAGGTGCAGCACCACGCGCCCCTCGCTCTCGCCTTCCACGGTCTCCTCGGCGTACGCATTCACCAGGGTCGCCAGCGTCACGCGGTCGGCGCCCACCGACGTCTCCACCACGAACGGCAGGTAGCGGCGGTTGTTCACCTGGTCCACGTACTCCAGGCGCTTGCCGCTGAACTCCTGGTGCCGGCCGAGATCGAAGTCGCTGCGATGGTGCACGCCCTCGATTTCCTGGAAGCCCAGCGTGCCGCCGAAGTCGAACTCGATGTCGAACGCCGCCTTGGCGTAGTGCGCCAGCTCCTTGTCCGAGTGCTGGTGGTATTGCAGCCGGTCAGGCGCGAGGCCGAGGGCGAGGTGCCACTCCATGCGCTGCGCCTTCCAGTACTCGAACCACTCCATGTCGGTCTTCTTCCCTTCGGGCGCCTGCGGATCCACGAAGAACTGCATCTCCATCTGCTCGAACTCGCGCGTGCGGAAGATGAAGTTGCCGGGCGTGATCTCGTTGCGGAACGCCTTGCCGATCTGCGCAATGCCGAACGGCACCTTCTGGCGCCGCGCCTGCTGCACGTTGAGGAAGTTCACGAAGATTCCCTGCGCCGTTTCCGGGCGCAGGTAGACCACCGAGGCCGATTCCTCCACCGGCCCCATGAACGTCTTGAACATCAGGTTGAACTGACGCGGCTCGGTGAGCTGGCAGTCGCCGTGCTCCCCCGGCTTCTTGCTCGGCTTCCGCGGGCAGGCCGCGTCGTCGAGCTTGTCGGCGCGAAACCGCGCCTTGCACGCCTTGCAGTCCACCAGCGGGTCGCTGAAGCCGCTCACGTGGCCGCTGGCTTCCCACGTCTTTGGATGCATCAGGATGGCGGCATCGAGGCCCTCGATGTCGTCACGCGAGCGCACCATCGCCTGCCACCAGGCGTCCTTGATGTTCTTCTTCAGCTCGACGCCGAGCGGACCGTAGTCCCACACCGAGCCCGTGCCGCCGTAGATCTCGGACGACTGGAAGATGAAGCCGCGGCGCTTGCAGAGGCTGACGAGCTTTTCGATGACGT
Organism: Gemmatimonadales bacterium; assembly: GCA_038208045.1. Lineage (GTDB taxonomy): Bacteria > Gemmatimonadota > Gemmatimonadetes > Gemmatimonadales > Gemmatimonadaceae > PNKL01. The sequence continues at coordinate 3,854 of JBBQZD010000110.1, forward strand.
CGGGACGGGACATTGCGCGGGAAGGGGAAGGGGCAGAGCGGGGGAAGGGGAAGGGGCAGGGTGAAATCTCACCCCTTTCCCGCCCATCGTCTACCGTCTACCGTCTACCGTCTACCGTCTACCGTCTACCGTCTACCGTCTACCCTCTCCAGCGCCGCCGCGATCAGCCCGCCATGATCCCGGCCATTCTCGATGAAGATCTTGTTGGCGTCGTATCCGCTGGCCAGCACCCCGGCAATGAACACACCGGGCACCGGTGTCTCCATGGTCGCCGGATCGTGGGCCGGCACGCCCGTCAGGGTGTCCACGGGCACGCCAAGCTGCGCCAGCAGCGTGCCGTGCGGCGTGTAGCCGGTCATCAGGTACACCAGCGACGCGGGCAGCACCGCATCGCCGGCCTCCGTGTGCAGCACCACTTCGCGCGGACGGATCTCCCGCACCCGCGCGTTCCATCGGACACCGATGGACCCGTCCGCAATCCGGTTCGTCACGTCGGGCAGAACCCACGGCTTGATGTTCTTGTCCCACGTCGGACCGAAATGCACGATCGTCGGCCGCGCCCCGCAGCGCAGCAGGTCGAGCGCCGCCTCCACGGCCGAGTTGCCGCCCCCGACCACCAGGACGTTCTGCTGGAACCCGTCGTGCCCCTCGCGGAAGAAGTGCGTCACGTGCGGCAGGTCCTCGCCCGGCACGCCGAGCCGGTTGGGCGTGCCGAAGTACCCCGTGGCCACCACCACCGCCCGGGCGCGCGTCTCGTGCCGCTCAGCGCCGCGCGGCTCGGTGAGCAGCACGAACTCCGCCCCGTCGCGGCGTGCCTCCACCACGCGCTCGTACTGCCGCACGTCGAGGCCGTAGTGCGCCGTGGCCGCCCGGTAGTACGCCATCGCCTCGCGCCGCGTGGGCTTGTCGCCGGCAATCGGGAACGGCAGCCCGCCAATGCTGATCTTCTCCGCGGTCGAGAAGAACGTGATGTACGTGGGGTACTGGCTCACCGACGACACGAGGCAGCCCTGCTCAAACACGACGGAGGGAATGCCCGCCTGCTTCAGCGCGATCGCAGCCGCCAGGCCGCAGGGGCCGGCGCCGATGACGGCGACGGTAGACGGTCGACGGTCGACGGTAGATGCCTGCGGTAATAACATGTCCAGTCCCCCATCCCCCGTTCGCCGTTGTCTACCGTCCACCGTCTACCGTCCACCGTCCACCGTCCACCGTCTACTACAGTCCGATAATCTGGTCCCGCCGCGTCCCCACGCTCACATAGCGGATGGGACACTCCGCAATCGCCTCGATGCGGTCGAGGTACGCGCGCGCCAGCGGCGGCAGTGCCTCGAGCGTGCGCGCCTCGGCGGTCGACGTGAGCCACCCGTCGAACCACTCGTAGTGCGGCGTGATCTGCTCGAGGTCGGCGAGGTCGCCGGGGAACTCGGTCACCAGCTCGCCGTCAATCTCGTAGCCGGTGCAGAGCCCGATCTTCTCCAGCGTGTCGAGCACGTCGAGCTTGGTCACCGCCAGCGCCGACAGGCCGTTCACGCGCACCGCGTAGCGCACCACCACCGCGTCGAACCAGCCGCAGCGGCGCGCGCGTCCGGTGGTGGCGCCGTACTCGTTGCCGAGCGCGCGCACCTTGGCGCCCATCACCTCGTCGTATTCGGTGGGCAGCGGGCCGCTGCCGACGCGCGTCGTGTACGCCTTCACCACGCCGATGCACTCGTCCAGTGCGCGCGGCGACACGCCCACGCCCGTGGCCGCGCCGCCCGCCGTCGTGTTGCTCGACGTCACGTACGGATACGTGCCGTGATCCACGTCGAGCAGCGAGCCCTGCGCCCCCTCGAACAGCACCGCGGCGCCGCTCCGCAGCGCCCCCGTGATCGCCAGTCCCACGTCCTCCGACAGCGACAGCAGCCGCGGCGCCAGCGCCGCGAGCGCCACTAGCGTGTGCTCCACGTTGGCCCGCTTCTCCGAGCCGAAGCCCGCGAGGATCACGTTGGCGTGCTCGGTGCCCTTCTCCACCAGCGCGCGCAGGCGCGCCGGGTGCTTGAGGTCGAGCACGCGCACCCCGCGGCGCGCCACCTTGTCCTCGTAGCACGGCCCGATGCCCCGCCCCGTCGTGCCGATCTTCTTGCTCGCCGAACTTTCCTTGTCCACCAGCTTGTGGTACGGCATCACCAGATGCGCCCGGTCGCTCACGTACAGCCGGCCCGACACGTCCACGCCGTCCCGCACGAGTTCGTCCACCTCCACGAACAGTGTCTCGGGATCGAGCACCACGCCGTTGCCGATCGCACAGCGCACGCCGGGGTGCAGGATGCCGCTCGGCACCTGGTGCAGCACGGTCGAGTGATCGCCGATGTGCACGGTGTGGCCGGCGTTGGCGCCACCCTGGTAGCGCACCACCCAGTCGGCGCGCTCGGCCATCACGTCAACGAGCTTCCCCTTCCCCTCGTCGCCCCACTGCGCGCCGACCACCACGATGGCCCGCGTCTTCGAATCGAACATGGCAGCTCCGGCCCGGCAGGCGGGCGAGCGGATGGACACAAAAAAACGCCCCGGCACAATCTCGCGGGGCGTTGAAACAATCTACGGCGCGTCCCGGGCGGTCGCAACGCAGGCCGCCCGGCCGCCCCGCCGCGTCAGACGGCGGCGGTGCTCATCAGCGCCTCCACCACGCGCCGTGACTCTGCCCCGAGGGCGCGCAGCGGCTGCCGCACGGGTCCGCCCCTCAGGCCCACCGCATCCAGTGCGGCCTTCACGCCCGCCACGCCGAGGCCCGCGACGATCTCGGTCGCCATCGGTTTTGCCCGCTCCTGCGCGGCGCCGGCCCGGCCGAGGTCGCCGCTGCGGAAGGCGTCGTACACATCCACGCAGAGGCCACCGGCAAAGAGCGCCACGGCCACGACGCCGCCGCGCGCGCCGCGCTCCAGCGCCGGCAGCAGCTGGCCCGCGTTGCCCGTCAGCACGGTGAACGCCGGCCCCTGCGACGCCAGGTATCCCTCGAGCAGGGCCAGGTCGCCGGAGCTGTCCTTGATGCCGATGACGTTCTGGTGCTGCGCCAGGTCCGACACCAGATCCGGCGTGAGCTTGAAGTGCATGTACTTGGGAATGTTGTACAGGATCACCGGCAGCGGGCTCTCGTCCGCCACGCGCTGGTAGTGCGCGCGGAGCGCCTCGCCAGTCATCTGCGGCCCGTAGTAGTGCGGCGCCACCACCAGCACGGCGTCGGCGCCCCCGGTGCCGGCAGCGCGGCACCGTTGGACGCACTGCTTCGTGGACTCCGCCCCCGTGCCCATCAGCAGCAGCCGGTCGCGCGGCACGACCTCCCGCGCCGCGTCCAGCAGGGCGGCGCGCTCCGCCTCGTCCAGCAGCGCGGCCTCGCCGGTCGATCCGCAGACGACGATGCCGGACAGCCCCTGCGCGAGGTGCGTGTTCAGGTTCGAGGAAAACGCCGCCAGGTCGAGTGTCTCGTCCGCGGTGAACGGCGTGGTGACGGGGCCGAGAATGCCGGCAAGTGCGATGGTGGACATGGCAAGCAGTGTGGTAGTGTCGTGTCGAGTTGTGTCGAAGCCCCGCGCTACGCCGCGCGCTACGCTGCGCGGCGCGCTACGCTGTCGTCAGCCGTGCAGGAAATCCATGCCGGCGCCTGATCCCCTCCCCTCCGGCTCCGCATTGCCCACGTCCGCGGCGTTCACCGACTGCGTCCGCCGCTTGAACGTGCGCATCTTGAGCTCGAAGTCGCTCGGCCGCGTCGACGCCGACAGCGCCACCTCGAACGTCACGTCGCCGCTCTGCACCAGGTCGCCCAGGTGCTGGTCGAACGTCTGCATGCCGTACTGCTCGCGCCCCTCGGCGATGTAGTCGCGGATCTCGTTGATCTTTTCGCCCTCGAGGATCAGCTCACGGATGGTCGCCGTCACCACCATGATCTCGGCGGCCACCACGCGCCCGTGGCCGTCGGCGCGGGGCAGCAGCCGTTGGCTCACCACGGCGTGCAGCGTCTCCGCCAGCCGCACGCGCACCACTTCCTGCTCCTCGGGCGGGAACATCGCCATGATGCGCATGATCGTGCTCTGCGCATCGGGCGTGTGCAGCGTCGAGAGCAGCAGGTGCCCCGTCTCCGCCGCCTTCATGCCGGTGTCGATCGTCTCGGCGTCGCGCATCTCGCCGATGAGCACCACGTCGGGATCCTGCCGCAGCGCCGCGCGCAGTCCGCTGCGGAAGCTCTCGGTGTCCACGCCAATCTCGCGCTGCGTAATGGAGCTCTGCAGATCGCGATGCAGGAACTCGATCGGGTTCTCCAGCGTGACGATGTGCTTGTTGCGCGTCGAGTTGATGTGGTTGATCATCGCCGCCATCGTGCTCGACTTGCCCGAGCCCGTCACGCCGGTCACGAGAATCATCCCGCGCTCCGCCTCGGTGATGCGCCGCAGCGCCTCCGGCATCCGGAGCTTGTCGAACGTCGGCACCTCAAAGGGAATCACGCGCATCACGATCATGAAGCTCGACCGCTGCCGCAGGATGTTCACGCGGAAGCGGCCGATGCCCGGCGCGCCCCACGAGCAGTCGTAGTCCATCAATTTGTCGAGACGCGCCTTGTCGTCCTCGTTCGACATCAGATGCAACGCAATCGTGCGCGTCTGTTCCGGCGTCAGCGCCTGCTTCGTGAGCGGCACCAGCCGCCCGTCGATGCGCGCGCGAAATACGTCGCCCGCCTTGATGTGCAGGTCCGACGCGCCGCGATCCACCGCCGCCTTGATGATCTTTTCCATCGCGTCTTCAGGTCGTGAGCGTGAGG
>JBBQZD010000111.1:0-8621 GCA_038208045.1 Gemmatimonadales bacterium
GAGTTCAGCATCAACCCGCGGGTCTTCGGCGTGGCGTACTGCTCCAGCAGTGCCGGCGTGACCTTGAGGTCGCGCGCCGGATCGCCGGGCACGCGCACGGCCCGCGCGCGCGCCAGGCCCACCATCTCGAAGTAGCTCACCCAGCTGGGGACGGGGAGCAGCACGTCGTCACCGGGGCCAAAGAGCGCGAACGTGGCATTCTGGAGCGACTGCTTCGAGCCCGTCGAGATGACGACTTCCGTCGGCGTCACCGGCGCCTCGCGCCCGGCCCGCCGGCGGGTCGCGTCGGCGGCGATGACCTCGCGCAACGGCAGGATGCCATCCACCGCGGTATAGCGCGTCGCCCCGCGGTCGAGCGCCGTCTTGGCGGCCTCGAGAATGAACGGCGGCGTATCGAAGTCGGGCTCGCCCGCGCCGAGGTCTATGATGGAGCGGCCCGCCGCCCGCAGTGCCTTGGCACGCTGGGACACGGCAATCGTCGCGGACTCCTGAATGGAGGCGACGTTGGGCGAGGGAACGAAGGGCTGCGACATGGTCGAACCGGACTCCGCATTGGAGGGCCGGGGGGAACCCGTTAGATTGTGGCGAGCAGGAAAGTTAGCGCCACGCTGACGCTGACGCCATTGACAATCGAGGACGCAGTGAGCGCTACTCCCATCGCCGTCGCCGGCACCGCTGGCCGGGCCAATTCCGTCGCCCATTTCCTTGCTCCGCACTGGGGCCGAATCGCCGAGCGCCTTGCGCCGGTGATCGACCGGGAGGGCGGCGACGACAGCGATGCGCCACGCGCGCTCCTCTGCGTTCCCGACAGCGGCGCGGCCGTCGAGTTGGCCGCCGCGCTCCGCGCGGCCCGACCGCAGCTGCCGCGCGTCCTGCCCGTGACCGATGCCCTGCGCGCCGCACGCCTGCTGAAGGCGAGCGGCGCCCCGGTGGTCATCGCCACGCCTGCCGACGCCGAGCGCCTCATGGCCGCCTCGGCGCTCCCGCTCGACGGGCTGCAAGTCGTCGCCCTCGTCGCCGCGGACGAGATGAACGCGGATCACCTGGTGACGGTGATGGCCGCGGTGCCGAAGGGCACGCGTCGCATTCTCATTGCGGCCGAAGCGACGCCGTCGGTCGAGGCCCTGCTCGAGAGATACTTCCACAAGGCCGTGCGCCTTGCCGACGATGCCGCGAGCGAGACGACGCCGGCGTCGCTCCAGTTCCAGCTCGTGCGCGGCGCCAATGCGGCCGCGCACGTGGCCGCGCTGCTCGACGAACTCGATCCGCCGTCGGCGGTCATCGTGACTGCCGACGCACCGGCCGCGCGCGCCGCGTTGGCCGCCCATGGCTACCCCGACGACACGGCACTCGTGGAGATCACCGACGGAGCGGCGCCGGTCAACGTGGCACTCGTCGTCTTCGCCGGACTCCCGTCGGCGACGGCGTTCGAGACGGCCATGTCGGCCATGCCGGGCCGCGCGGTGGCGCTCATCGCGCCTCGCCAGCTGGCCATGCTGAAGCGTCTCGCCGGGAGCGCCGGCGCATCGCCGTTCACGTCGAAGCGGGCAACGGGCGCCGCGCGCGCGCACGACGACCGCGTGCGCGCCGAGCTCCGGAACGCGCTCACCGCCGCGTATCCCGCGCGCGAGATCGTGGCCCTCGAGCCCCTGCTCGCCGAGTTCGACGGCGTCGAACTTGCCGGGGCGGCGCTCCGCCTGCTCGAGGCCGCCCGGGCTACGGCCGCCGCGCCCGCTCCGGCGCCGGCCGCCGGCATCTCGGCGGCGCCCCCGATTGTTCGCGACCCGCGCGGCGAGCGCAGCGCCCGGCCGGCGCGGCCGGCGCCGCGGCGCGACGACTTTCCGCTGAAGGATCCGCTCCCGGCGCGCCCGAAGCCCCGCTTCGAGGACCGGACGGTGCGCCGCGAGCGCGACGTGCGTCCACGTCGCCCGTTTGGCGACAAGCGCGAAGGGGGCGACAAGCCCCGCAGTGGCTACGGCGACAAGCCCCGCAGCGGCTACGGCGACAAACCGCGCAGCGGCTACGGCGACAAGCCCCGCGGCGGCCAAGGCGACAAGCCCCGCGGCAGTTTCGGCGGCGACAAGCCGCGTGGTACCTTTGGCGGAGACAAACCCCGCGGCGGATTCGGCGCGAAGCCGCGGAGCACGGGCCCACGCCGTCCCCGAGACGATCGATGAGCAGCACGTTCCAGCTGAGCGGCGGATGGGTGGAAGTGATCGCCGGCTCGATGTTCAGCGGGAAGAGCGAGGAACTCATCCGGCGCGTCCGGCGCTCGATGATCGCCAAGAAGCGCGTGCAGGTCTTCAAGTCGCACCTCGACACCCGGTATTCGGGGGTGTTCAGCGTGGGTTCCCACGATGGGCGCACCGTCGAGGCCGTGCCGGTGGATTCGGCGGCGCAGGTGGCCATCCGGCTCGATCCCTTCGCACAGGTTGTTGCCATCGACGAGGTGCAGTTCCTCGATGACGGCATCGTGGACGTGGCCAACGACCTCGCCGAGCGGGGCCGGCGCGTGATCCTTGCGGGCATTGACAGCGATTTTCGCGGCGAGCCGTTCGGCCCGATGCCGCAGCTGATGTGCCTGGCCGAAGTGGTGGACAAGCTGCACGCCATCTGCGTGCTGTGCGGCGCGCCGGCGAGCCGCAACCAGCGGCTGATTGACGGTCAGCCGGCGCACTACGACTCGCCGCAGATCATGGTGGGCGGCACCGAGAGCTACGAAGCGCGCTGCCGTGCGTGCCACAAGGTGATGAAGGGCGACCAGCCGAGGCTGTTGTAGATGGCGGATGGCGGAGGGCGGATGGCGGATGGCAGAGGGCCCGGGACAGCTGCGTCCGTCGGGCCCTCTGTCGTAGCCATCCGCCATCCGCCCTCCGCCATCCGCCATCCCCCCTACGGTGCCGCCTTCGCTCCGCGCAGCCGCGTGAAATACGCCGAGAGCAGCGACGCCGACTTCACCTGCCGGACGTCGACGTCGAAGGTCTTGTACGGACGCACGCGCGTCTTGGCGATCGGGAAGTACGCCGGCCGCCGGTTGGTCATCTGGCAGGGGTCGCGTTCGCGCAGGGGGCGCAGCCCGGAGCTGGCCGTGCTGGTGTAGGGCGCCGCGTACGTGTTCATGACGGCGCCGCCGATGATCTGCAGGCAGCCCCCGGCGGCCGTGAAGCCGCTCCCCGTCGGACAGGTGTACGCGGGGTTGGTCACGGTGGCCACGCCAGGATTGAACGTGTTCACCGATCCCCCCAATGCCATGGCGATGCCGTGGAAGATGAAGTCCCGATTGCCGCCCATCGTCATCGTGTTGCCGGCCGTGGACGATGGCGTGTCGTACACGCGCGGACGGTTGATCGCGTTGTCGGACACCTGGATGGAGTCCTTCGCGATCAGCCCAAGGAAGTTGCGGCAGAGATTCGTCGAGTCAGCGGGATCCCGGTCGTAGGTCAGGTCGTCAATCAGCGTCGCCACGCCGTTGACGTACACGGTGTAGTTGCCGCGCACGGTGCCGGAGAGGTAGATGCTGCGGCGGGTGACGGAGGACGACGCCAGGTAGACGACGCCGCGCGAGTTCGGGTTGTAGGTGCGATGCAAGGGAAACAGCGACGGGCGCTCGACGTCCTGCCGGACCGCCGCCGGCAGCGACGGCACGGTGCTGGTGCCCGCGTAGTAGTCCCACTCGCCGAGGTACGCGGGGTCATATTGCGAGGGTGCCACCGCCGGCAGGGTACATCGCCCGTCCGTGTAGGTCTGGTCCACGACGCACGTGAACATGTAGTGGGTATACGTCGTGTCCTGCCCACCGTACCGGTTCGCCGCCGTGCAGGCCGGACTCGAGCCCCAGGTGTAGAACTGCACCAGGGTGCCGAAATACCATGTTTGGCTGCATTCCGTTGCGCGGGTGTGGCGCTCGACGTTCATCAGGTACGGACTGCCGAACGGGAAACAGCGCGCGGTCGGCTGCTGCAGGATGACCTTGATGCCCGCCGTCCCGAGCGCGCCCATCGCCGTCGCCTGGGCCGCGCTCACCGTCGGGTAGGTGCTGGTCTGGATGCGCGTCTTCACCCACGTGGTGTTGTGCATCGCCACCGGAAAGAATTCCCTGCGCCCGCCAATCGTGTAGAACGCGCCGCACTGGTTCAGCAGGATGATGCCCGTCGGGGAGACGGGGCTGCCGCTGAAGTTGACGTTCAGCCGCGTGGAATCCCCGCCGTACCCGGGCCACAGGATGAAGACCTTCATGAAGCCTTCGGTCGAATCGATCATCCCGTTGTTGTTGACGTCGACGGTCAGGAACTCGACACGACCGGTGTAGTTCGCCGTGGCGTTCGTGGTCCCCGACACGTTGACGCCCGCCGACGTGGCGCTGCTGCCCGACCCGGCACTCATCGTGTAGTTGAGGTTGCCCGCGCTGGCCCGCGCCGAGTAGTAGGGGCCGAGCGTGGCCGCATTCGGGTACGGGATGACCGTCGTGCCGGCGGTCGTACTGAGCGTGTCGGACCATTGCCCGTTGCCGCTGATCGTCCCGGCCGCCGACACGGTGTCGAGGAAGACGGGATACGGTGTGCCGGACGAGGCGCCGATGAAGCGGTTGTTCGCGTGCACGCGCCCGCTGACATTCTCGCCGGCCCCGATGTTCGCCGACGCCGGAAAATCGTTGGTGAAGAGGCCGTACCGCGAGAACGACTGCTGGTACAGGTCCAGGCGGCGGGCCATGCGAAGGCCATTGCCATCGGTCACGGTCGCCAGCAGGGTGATATACGGCACGTAGACGCCCGTCGTGTCGCCGGTAGTGCCGCCGTAGAGGTTCACCGTGAGCCCCGTCAGCGTGTTCCCCGCCGCGTCATAGACGGGCTGGTCGGTGAGCAACTGGGCGTAGCCGGTGTCCAGCAGCGCCAGCGTGGTGTCGCGCTGCAGGCGCGACCGTCCGAGCTCCAGCGCCGTCTCCACCGCGAAGGCGAGGTCGCGTTCCTTGTCGTGATACCGGCTGAGCATGCCGGAGCTGCCGGCCATGTAAATGGCCGACATGGCCAGGCCGGCCAGTGCCATGGTCATGATGAGCACGAGGATGATGGCCGATCCCCGGCGCGGCGTGCGCCCCGTCATGGAATGCTCACCAGCGCGCTGCCCGTCCGGATGGTCGAGGTGTTGGAGCAGTCGCGGGCTGTCAGGCCGTACTGGTAGTTGCCCGCGACCACCGGCAGGTCGAAATCGTAGTAGCGGTAGGCGCCGGCGCCGCGCGCCGGCTTGCTGCCGATGACCGTCCAGGTGGCAGCTCCGCTGAGCCGCCGGTACACGACGTACTGCCGCACGTCGCGCGGCGCCGTCGAATCGCCCGCCACCGCCGCCCAATTGAGCTGCACGTCCTGCTTCGCGCCCGCCGGCGCGTTGTCCACGCTCACCGTGAGCGCGCTCGGCTGCGGCGGCGCGGCGCCGCAGGTCCAGCGGAGCAGCTGCCTCGCGTTGCGGAGTTTCACCGTGGTGTAGAGATCGCGATACACGTTGGCCCGCGCCCGCGTGTCGTAGAACACGCCCGTGACGCGTAACTGCACCGCCGTGATCGAGTCGGTGCGCGACAGCGTGTCGTCCCAGTAGACCGGAAGCGCCGAGTTGGCGAGCGCCGTCGTCGTGCCCGACTGGTTGGTCGTGTAGTAGCGAAAGAAGAACGACGAATCGCTCGGCACGTACAGGTTGCGCGTCACCAGCGTGCTGTCGCGGTCGTTGATCTTGCGGTACAGCACGTAGCGGTTGGCACTGCCGCCAGCGGTGTCCGGCCGGAGATAGTACTGAATGGTCTCCGCCTTGCTGTTCACGCCGTTCGGGTCCGCATACGCGGCGGTCGGGTACGTCTTGCTCGAGGTGCGCAGGGTCGAGGCGCGCGACACCAGCCAGCTCTGCGTCGTGAGGGTGTCGAGCGACGCGTCCCAGTACGACGCGTTCGGATCGGTGCTCGCCGAGCGCCCTTGCCGGTCGGCATTGAACGCGATCGCGAACGGCGCCGCCTGCACGATGAGCGGCTGGCCCACCTCTCCCGCCGCCGACCGCAGGTCCGCCTCGATGCGCGCCACGGCGTAGCGCGCGCTCTGGAAGGCGTCGAGCCGACCGGCGCCGGCATCCATGGCACGCGTCTGCGCGCGGAAGAACGGCACGGCGATGGCGAAGACCAGCACCGTGATGGAGACGGCGAAAATCATCTCCACGAGACTGAAGCCGGCGCGGCGCCGGCCGCGAGTGCGCGCGATCGTCATTGGAAGGCGGCGATGACCAGCGACTTCTTGATCGTCGTGCCCGTCGGCACGTGCGTCACCGTGACCGTGGCCGTCACGTAGTCGGCCGTCGTCGAGGGCCCGGTGCGGACCACCGCCGTCGAGCGGGTGTAGCCGGGGTAGCCGGTCATCGGGGGACTGGCCGCCGAGGTCGCGCTCGTCTCGGTCGTCCCGTTGAACGTCGCCACGAGGGTCGCATAGATCCGGTGCTGGGCCACGATCTCCAGGCGCGCTGTGGCCAGTTCGCTGGCCGTGGCCAGTGCCGCATGGTTGGTCGTCAGCCGCTGAAACCGACGGGTGAAGTTGGACAGGCCGATCAGCACGCCGCTCAGGATCATCACCGCGATGATGACCTCGATGAGGGTCATGCCCGTGCGCGGCACGCGCCGCCGTCCCGATCCGTTCATGTCCATCCGTTGAATTGTGGCCGATGCACACGGGCACACGCCAGTCCTGTGCCGGGGAACGGGATGCCTGAGGGACCCCGTAGCGAAGGTCCTGCCTGCCCGGCCGATGCGGGGGGTGGTATCTTGCAAGGTCCGCCGCCGTCGGTGGCCCATTCCCCACACGTCCCATGGGCGTCATCGCCACGCTGCTTCCCCTCGATCGGTGCCTCCAGCGCGTCCACGGCGCGGTGCGCGGCCAGCACACGCTCGCACCCTGCCAGGGGTGGGACGAGCTGTTCGCGGCCTGTGCGCGGGAGCCGGTGCACCTGGCGGTCATCGACCTGTTTGCGGACGGCACTGCCAGCTTCGAGCGCGTCCGCCAGCTGCGAACGCGCTTTCCGCGGCTCACGCTCATTGCCTACGTCTCGGCCACGCCTCAGCGGTCGCGCGACCTGTTCGACGCCGGGCGCGCCGGCCTCGACGGCCTGCTGCTCGTGGATCTCGACGATTCTCCGCAGGCCGTGCGTGTCGTCGTCGAGCAGGCCGAGGCGCGCGGCGTGGCCGCGCTGCTGCGGCACCGACTCGCCGACATGGATCCGATTGCGCGTGACGCCATTCTGATCGTCGTCACGCGGGCCCACCTGCGGCTCACGTCGCACCGGCTCTCCGAAACGCTGTCGGTGGCCAAGGGCACGCTGCTCGAGAAGCTGCGCAGCGAGCGCCTGCCGGCCCCGCAGAAGCTCATCGGCTGGGGACGGCTCATCGTCGCCGGACAGATGCTCGACGACCCGAAGCGCAGCGCCGACGGCATCGCCCGCGCCCTCGACTTTCCGTCGGGCTCCGCGTTCCGCAACATGTGCCAGCGGTATGTCGGCGCCACGCCGCTGGAAATCCGCGACCGCGGCGGCGCCCGGTTCGTCGCCGCGCAATTCCTGCGCGCCATCGGGCGCGCCGAACTCGCCCTCGGGCTCGAGGAGTAGGCCGCCCCGTGAAGTTCAAGACCATCATCGAGCCGTTCCGCATCAAGACCGTCGAGCCGATCCGGCAGACCACCGAAGCGGAGCGCGTCGCGGCGCTGCGGGACGCACACCACAACGTGTTCAAGCTCCGGGCCGAGGACGTCCTCATCGACCTCCTCACCGACTCGGGCACCGGCGCCATGTCCGTGCACCAGTGGGCGGGCATGATGCGCGGGGACGAGTCGTACGCGGGCGCACGGTCGTTCTTCACGTTCGAGCGCGCGGTGCGCGACATCATGGGCTTCACGCACGTCATCCCCACGCATCAGGGGCGCGCCGCCGAACACATCCTGGCCAGCACGATGCTCAAGGCCGGCGACATCGTGCCCAACAACACGCATTTCGACACGACCCGGGCCAACATCGAGGCCCGCGGCGCCGTGGCGCTGAACGTCCCGATCCCCGAGGGGCACCAGCCGCAGGCCATGCACCCCTTCAAGGGGAACATGGACCTCGAGGCGCTCGAGCAGGTCCTGCGCGACCATCCCGGGCGCGTGCCGCTGGTGATGACCACCGTCACCAACAACTCCGAGGGCGGTCAACCCGTCAGCATGGAGAACGTCCGCGGCACGGCGGCCCTGGCCCGCACATACGGGGTGCCGTTCTTCATCGACGCGTGCCGCTTCGCCGAGAATTCCTGGTTCATCAAGACGCGCGAACCGGGGTTTGCCGATCGCACGCCGATCAGCATCGCTCAGGAGATGTTCGCGCTGGCCGACGGCTGCACGATGAGCGCCAAGAAGGACGGCATGGCGAACATCGGCGGCTACCTGGCCATGAACGACGACGCGCTCGCGGCGCGCTGCCGCAACTCGCTCATCCTCACCGAGGGCTTTCCAACCTACGGCGGCCTCGCCGGCTACGACCTCGAGGCCATCGCGGTCGGGCTGTACGAGGCGCTCGACCCGGACTACCTGCACTATCGCATCCGGTTCGTCGAGTACATGGCCGAGAAG
>JBBQZD010000112.1:0-8558 GCA_038208045.1 Gemmatimonadales bacterium
CGTCCGCCGCTTGATCTCCGCCTCGAACTGCGCGGTGGTCTGGGCGGCGCCCGAATGGGAGAGCAGGGTAGCGCCCAGCAGGGCGGCGAGCAGATGGCGGGACATGGACCGGCCGGCGTTGAGGAGCATAGACGCTAACCGCCCGCGCCCCGCGGCGACAGTCGGCCCTGTCACGGGAAGTCCAGGGGCCCACCGCCTCCCCTCTTTCGGGCTCCGACTATAGATTGAATGGTTACCCCGCGCGGCCCGGGGAGTGAATTGCGGCCGCCTCACGATGACCAGGACTTATGGCGAAGGAAGAAGCGATCGAACTCGAGGGCACCGTCAGCGAAGTGCTTCCCAGTGCCACGTTCCGCGTGCACCTGACCAATGGGCACGACGTGCTGGCGACGATGGCCGGGAAGATGCGTCGGCATCGCATTCGCGTGCTCGCCGGCGACCGCGTCTCGGTCGAGGTCTCGCCCTACGACCTGAGCCGCGGCCGGATCACCTTCCGGCACAAGACCTGACGCGCAGGTGTCGTCGCGCTCCACGGTACGGCTGACCGTCGCGCTGCGTCCGCGGGCGTCCGCCGGTCCGTAATTGACACACGATGCGGCGAAGGCCCACCGGGCCTCCGCCGCATCGTCGCTTGTTCGCCGCCGTGCGTCCTAGTGCTCGGCCGCGACCGCTGGCTTGGCGTCGGGCTGCAGGTACGTCGCCTTGTGGATACGGTACGCCATCGTGTTGGCAACGATCGCGAGAACGATGATGAGCGCCGCCACCCCCCAACCCTGCGATGACGGCGAGACCTGCTGCGAGTTCGACACGTGGATTCTCCGGTTCAGTGCGGGAAGTGTAGCCACTCCACGTGCCCCGGCGCAACGCACCGCTGGCCCGCACCCAGCCCACCTCGCCAATTTCGCTCATGCCAGACATTCGCCTCGCCTCGCTCGTTGTGCCGCGCACCGCCCGGTACGCCGCCTTCGGCCCCTCGCCCGCCGAAGCCGCCGAGTGGTGGGTGGTGCTGCACGGATACGGCCAGTTGGCCGTCGAGTTCCTGACGGGATGCCGCGCGCTGGACGACGGCCGGCGCCTCGTCGTGGCCCCGGAGGCGCTCAACCGGTTCTATGACACGTCGGCCACCGCGACGGTTTCGGCGCACGCCGAAGCGCGCGTGGGTGCCACCTGGATGACGCGCGAAGATCGGCTGAACGAGATCGCCGACTACGTCGGCTACCTCGACCGGCTGGTCGACACCCTGGGCGCGGGCCTGCAAGCGCCTCCGCCCGTGCACGTGCTCGCGTTCAGCCAGGCAACAGCCACGGCCGTCCGATGGGTGATGCAGGGACGCGTCCGGCCCGCGCGGCTCGTGCTCTGGGGCGGTGTCATTCCCCCGGAAGTGGACCTCGCGGCGCCCGATTCGCCGTTGCGGCGCACCCGCGTGCAGTTGGTGGTTGGATCGCGCGACATCTGGGCCACGCCCGAACGGGTGCAGGCCGAACGCGCGCGCCTCGACGCGGCGGGCCTTCCGTACGAGGGCATTTCGTTCGCGGGCGGGCACCGGCTGGACGATGCGACGCTCGCGGCGCTCGCCGGGGCGTAGCCCCTAGCCCTTTCCCCGGAATTTCCGCAGTTCGCGACGGTCTTTCTTGGAGTCGGTCCAGTCGGCTCGTGGATCGAAGACGCTGGCCTGACGCAGATGCTCCGCCAGCTTCGCGCGGGCGGCCACCGACTCCGGCGTCTCCTCGTACATCAGCACGGCCTCCTTGGCCGGACCGCGGCGCCCGTTCAGGAGCCGCACGTGCACCACGTGCTCGTACGGGCCGAAGCGCAGTCGAATCTCGTCGCCCGGGCGCACGTCGCGCGCCGGTTTCGGCCGCTCGCCGTGGACCAGCACCTTGCCGCCGGCGATCGCCTCGACCGCGAGCGCCCGGGTTTTGAAGAAGCGGGCGGCCCAGAGCCACTTGTCGAGGCGTATCTGGCCGTCGGCGCGCTCGTCATCCGCGGAATGGTGGTGTACCATTACAGAAATATGACCCCACGCTGTGTTCCCTGCCCCTTCCCCTTGCTCGCCGCGCTCGCCACGCTAGCCGCCTGCGCCGGCGAAGACCCGAAGGTCGTGCGCGCCGCGGCGGACCGTCGCGGCGTCGAGACCGTCGCGCAGGCCGTGCGGACGACGCCCCGCGACCCGGCCACCGGCCGCTGGAATCAGGCAACGCTGACGCAACGCCTCATCAACGCGGGGCTGGCACCCCGGCCTGACGACTCGCTCCCGTCGCATCCGGACTACGGCGTTACACCCGTCGCCTATCGCCTTGGACGGGCCCACCTGCTGGTCTGGATCTACGGCGACAGCATCAAACGCCGGGCGGTGAGCCTTGGCATCGACACCCTCACCGCCATCCCCAAGGGGCAGCCGTCGCCGTGGGCCGAACCGCCGATGTTCGTGACGCAGAACAACCTCATCGCGGTGGTTGTCGGCGGCACCGACCGCCAGCGCGAGCGCGTTCGCCTGACCCTCGAGGCAGGGCTGGCGCCGCCTCGACCCTGACCGCTCGGCGACCCCGGGGAGGCGCGGACGTATGGCGCCGCCCCCACTCACACTGCCAGATTTCCCGCTTGCGTTCGGCCACTGGCGGCCGGGCCGGCACATTCCCGAGGTTTCAATGACGATCCGCCGCTCACTGTTCGCGCTGGCCCTCGTTGGCGCGCTTCCCCTTGCTGCGTCGGCGCAAGCGCTGCCCGACGGCAAGGCGCTGCTCGCCAAGCACGAAGCCGCAGTCGGCGGTCGCGAGGCCATGGACAAGCACTCGTCCCTGCATATCACCGGCACCTTCTCCCTGGCGGCCATGGGCATCGAGGGGCCGATTCACATCTATCGGGCCAAGCCCTCGTTCTTCCTGCAGCACATCACCATCGGCGCCTTCGGCGAGGCCCTGCAGGGCTACGACGGCACGACGCCTTGGGCGGTGCAGCCCGGTCAGGGTGCCGTGATCCTGAGCGGCTCGATGGCGGACGACACCAAGCAGCAGGCGAACTTCCTCGCCGACTTCCCCGACCTCGCCCGCTATTCGGCCATCCAGACCGTCGCGCTCGAAGACTTCGAGGGCCGCAAGTGCTACAAGGTGAAGCTGACGAAGGTCTCCGGCGGCGACGTCATTCAGTACTTCGACGCCGAGACGGGGATGGCCGCGGGATCCATCCGCTCCAACGAGACGCCGATGGGCACGGTCGAGGTCACCGTCGTTTTGTCCGACTACAAGGACCAGGGCGGTGTGAAGATGCCCTCAAAGGTCGTGCAGAAGACGCCGCAGGGCGACGTCACGCTCGCCTTCGCGACGTACGAGTGGGACACGGTGGACACGGCGATCTTCGCGCTGCCCGATGCGGTGAAGTCGCTGGTCAAGCCGTAACCGTCTAACCAGCGGATTGCACGGGGGGCGGCGGCCACGGGCCGGCCCCCCTCGACTGTAAAGCCACCGTCGCGACGACGCGCACGCTTGCGGGCGCCCCGCAGCAGGGCGAGGTTCGTCGCGTCCCTCGCCACCCGGGTACTGCATGCACACGCGCGCTCTCGTTCGCCTTGGCCTTGCCGCCGCCTTCCTGCTTCCGTGCACCGTGGTCGCACAGCAGGCCTCCGCCGTCTCCACCAGCATTGCCGCGCGCGCCGCGGGCTTCGAGCGGCGCGACGGATTCCTTCCGGTCTACCTGAACGAGCGGACCGGGGCGCTCTGGCTGGAACTGCCGGCCGACTCCACGCGCGCCCTCCTGCTCGTGTCGCTTGCCACCGGGCTCGGCTCGAACCCGATCGGCCTCGACCGCGGGGCGCAGGGCCCCGAGCAGGTCACGCGCTTCGAGCGCCACGGCGACAAGGTTCTTGTCGTTTTCGAGAACTGGGCGTACCGGTCGAGCGGCGGTGCCGACCATCGGCGCACGGTGGCCGAGTCGTTTCCGTCGAGCACCATCGCGGCGCTGCCGCTGCTCGCCGAGGAGGGTGGCAAGCTGCTGGTGGACCTCACCGAGTTCGCACTGCGCGACTGGAACGATGTCGCCGCCACGCTGCAGCGCAGCCAGGAAGGCACGTACGCCGTGGCGCGCGACCGGTCGAGCGTGTACGCGCCGTACACGAAGGGCTTCGCCGACAACACCGAGATCGACGTCGCGCTGACCTTCGCGGCGGCGGGACAGCCCGGACGCATCGTCGGTGCCATCGCGCCCGACGGCAAGGCCATCACGCTGCGGCAGCATCTCACCCTGATGCGCCTGCCCGACGGCAACTTCCGCCCGCGTGCCGTCGACCCGCGCATTGGGTACATCGGCGTGCCGTTCAAGGACTACGCGCAGCCCATCCAGGGCCAGTTGCAGCAGGAGTGGGCCACGCGGCACCGGCTGGAGCGCGTGAACCCGCGCGATCCCACCTCGCCGATCAAGAACCCGATCGTCTACTACATCGACCGCGGCATCCCCGAGCCCCTGCGCACGGCGACGTTTCAGGGCGTCAGCTTCTGGAGCGAGGCGTTCGACAAGGCCGGGCTCACGGGCGGCTTCCGCGTGGAGTACCTCCCCGACGGCGCGGACCCGATGGATGCGCGCTACAACATCGTGCAGTGGGAGAACCGCAACGAACGCGGCTGGTCGTCGGCCTTTGCGCTCACCGACCCGCGCACCGGCGAGATGATCAAGGCGCTGGCGCGCATGGACTCGCACCGCGCGCGCACCGACTACAACATTTACGCCGCGTTCATGGGTGCGGCGCCGTCGCCGGCCGACACGGCCTTCGTGCTGGCCCGCGTGCGGCAGGTGAGTGCGCACGAGGTGGGGCACTCGCTCGGTCTCCAGCACAACTACATCGCGTCCACCTATGAACGCGCGTCGGTGATGGACTATCCGGCGCCGCGCATTCGCCTGAAGAACGGCGAGATCGACCTGTCGCAGGCCTACGCGGTGGGCCCCGGCGTCTACGATGTCTGGGCCATTCACTGGGGGTACGGCATCTTTCCGCCGGACGCCGAGGCCGACTCGCTGCGGGCCATCGTCGCCGACGGCCTCACGCAGGGCTACCTCTACCTCAGCGACGGCGACGCACGGCCCGACTTCGCCAGCGACCCACGCACCAACCTCTGGGACGATGCGGGCACCGCCCCCGAGTTCCTGAAGCACCAGACCGAGACGCGCCGCCTCGCACTCAGTCGCTTCGGCCTGCGCAACATCCGCGATGGCGAGCCGCTGGCCATCCTGCAGGACCGCTTCCCGCTGCTCTACTTCTTCCACCGCTTCGCGCTCAACGGCGCCACCAAGACCATCGGCGGCATGGAGTACGCCTTCGCGGTGAAGGGGGACGGGCAGTTCGCCACGCGCATCATCGACGGGGCGCGGCAGCGCGACGCGCTGCGCGCCGTGCTCGCGGAGCTGGCGCCGACGGAACTCGCCATTCCCGACACCGTGCTGGCGCTCTTCGTCCCGCGCGGCGACGGCGGCAACGTCGAGCTGGTCGGGACCCGCACGCGGCCGGCCTTCGACGAACTGAGCGCGGCGCGCTCGCTCGCGCAGATGATCGTGGACGGCGTGCTGCAGCGCGAGCGCGCCGCGCGGCTCGTCGCCTTCGCGCCGCGCGCGCCGAACCTTCCCACGCTTGGCGAAGTCATGGACGCGCTGGTGGCCGCCACGTGGGGCCAGCCGCCCGCCGCGCGCGCGAAGCACGCGGCGCTGCAGCGCGTGGCGCAGCGTGCCGTCGCCGACGGCCTCATGACGCTGGCGGCAGACAAGCAGGCGTCGCCCGAGGTGCGCGCCATCGCCGACCTCAAGCTCGCCGCGCTGCGCTCGCAGGCCCAGCGCGCGGCGGCGGCCACGGCGCAGGTGGACGCGAAGGCGCACGCCCTGGCCGTCGCCGCCGACATCAAGCGGTGGCTCGAGCGAGGCGAACTTCCGACGCCCTCGCCGGCCCTGCGTGCGCCGCCGGGCGACCCGTTCGGTGATGACTGGCCGGGCGCCGTCATTCCCTGAAACCGGACGGCGCCGGAATCGTTATGAGTGGAGGGAAGCACGACTCTCGTGCTTCCCTCCTCGACTTCCACACCACCACGCGGCATTCCATTTCGAGCACGGACCCATGAAAACCTTCACTCCGCTTCTGCTCTCTGTCTGTCTGGCGGCGCCGCTGGCGGCGCAGTTTGCGTCCGGGAACGACGAGCTACCCCGCTCGGTACTCGGCGGCATCGGCCTGCAGTACGGCAATCCGCGCGGCGAGTTCGCCGCCAACGTCAACGCGACCTGGGGCATCAACGGGTTCGTCGGCTGGCGCCTCGGCTCGTCGCCCTTCGCGCTCCGCGCCGACCTCGGCTACAACAACTACGGCTCCAAGACGCGCCGGGTGCCGCTGGGCAGCGGGCCGCTTGGGCTCATCACCGTGGACGTGAACACCACCAACAACATCCTCGACGGCGGCATTGGCCTGCAGGCCGGCGTCCCGGGAGCGGGTCTGCGGCCCTACGTCGGCGGCTCCATCGGATTCTCGAACTTTTTCACGGCATCGTCGGTGTCGGGCACCAACCAGCAGACGGCCGATGCGTTCGCGTCGTCGACCAACGCCAGCGACGGCACGTTCGCCAAGTCGCTGTTC
Organism: Gemmatimonadales bacterium; assembly: GCA_038208045.1. Classification (GTDB taxonomy): domain Bacteria; phylum Gemmatimonadota; class Gemmatimonadetes; order Gemmatimonadales; family Gemmatimonadaceae; genus PNKL01. The sequence continues at coordinate 6,602 of JBBQZD010000112.1, forward strand.
GGCGGACTGTACGTGCCACTGGGAAGCAGCGGCGCGCAGCTCGACCTCGGCGCGCGCTACCACTGGAATGGCGATGCCCTCTACCTGACCGAGCGGGACATCACCTTCGACGCGCGCGGCAATCCCGTCCTCGCGCCGCGCCGCACCCTGGCGGACCTGCTGACCATCTCGGTCGGCGTCGCCCTCGGCCGGCGTTGACGCCCTGACCGTCGCGCCGGGACGCCGTCAGGCGTCCGGCGCGCGGTGCGTGCCCGACACGCGCACGGCAAGCATCTCGCGCGCCCGCACCAGCGCCGCGGCGAGATCGGGCACGAGGTTCTCCTCGCCCACCTCGTCGAGCAGGTCGCTCTTGCCGAGCGCAATCATCGGCTGGGCATGAATGCCGCTGAGCACGAGCGTGGAGTTGTCCCGGCGTCCCTTCTTCAGCAGGTCGCTGATGACCGAGAGGCCCGTGGCGTCGAGCACGTTCACGCGCGCCATGTGCATGATGAACACCTTCGGCGGCCGGTCAATCCCGGCCAGCGTGTCGCGGAACTTTTCCGCCGCGCCAAAGAAGAACGGCCCGTCGATCTCGTAGATCGCCACGCCCGGCGGCACGTCAAGGCGCCGCACCGGACCGTCGGTGCCCTCGTCCTTCATCATGTCGGCCATCGATCGCACCGTCGTCGCCTCGGCCATCTGCCGGATGAACAGGAACGAGGCCAGCACCATGCCCACGCCCAGCGCGACGGTGAGGTCCACGAAGACCGTCAGGAAGAAGGTCGTCAGCAGCACCGCCACGTCGCCGCGCGGCGCGGTGAGCGTGCCGCGAAACGTGCGCCACTCGCTCATGTTGTACGACACGACCATCAGGATGCCGGCCAGCGTCGGCATCGGAATGAGCGCCGCCCACCGGCCGGCGAACAGCGTGATGAGCAGCAGCACGAACGCCGAGGCGATGCCGGCCACGGGCGTGCGCCCGCCGGCCCGGATGTTCGTCGCGGTGCGCGCAATGGCCCCCGTGCAGGGAATTCCCCCAAACAGCGGCGTCACGACGTTGGCCACGCCCTGCGCCACCAGTTCCATGTTGGAGCGATGGCGTGTGCCGATCATGCCGTCGGCCACCACGGCTGACAGCAGCGACTCGATGCCGCCCAGCGCGGCGATGGCAAACGCCGGCCCCACGAGCATCGTGATGGTGTACAGCGACACCGACGGGAATCGCAGCGCGGGAAACGATCCGTCAATGGCGCCAAACCGGCTGCCGATGGTTGCCACGTCGAGGTGCAGCAGTTGCGCGGCGGCGGTCGTGATGACGAGCGCCACGAAGGGTGAGGGCACGCGCGTCGTCAGGCGGTGGCCAACCTGCACGATGACGAGCGTCGCGACCGCTACCGCCACCGTCGGCATGCTGGCGCTCATCGCATGCTCGGCCAGCGCCCCGATCTTCGGCACGAAATCGGCGGGCACCTTGTCGAGGTCGAGGCCAAAGAAGTCGCGCACCTGCCCGCTGGCAATCACCACGGCGATGCCGCTGGTGAACCCGATGGTCACCGGGCTCGGAATGAACTTGATGACGCCGCCCATCTTGGAGAGGCCGAGCGAAATGAGGATGACGCCCGCCATCATCGTCGCCACCGTCAGGCCGCCCACGCCATACTGCTGCACCACGCCGTACACGATCACCACGAACGCGCCCGTGGGGCCGGCAATCTGTACGCGCGACCCGCCGAGCAGCGACACCAGGAAGCCGCCGATGATGGCCGTGTACAGACCGGCCTGCGGCCCCAGTCCGCTGGCGATGGCAAAGGCGATGGCGAGCGGCAGCGAGACGATGCCGACGATCACGCCGGCCGACACGTCCTTGGCGAACAACTGGCGGTTGTAGCCGCGCATCGTGAACACGATTTTCGGTACGAGCATCAGTCCTCTGCAGGCGGTCGGCGTGCGCGCTTCTTGTCGGAGGAGCGCTTCTTCC
>JBBQZD010000113.1:0-8504 GCA_038208045.1 Gemmatimonadales bacterium
CCACGAGCGTGCCGACATGCAGCGAGACGTCGAACGCCAAGCCGGGCTCGGGCCAGCCAAAGGCCCACGGCGTGAGCGAGAGGTGCGCGGAACTGCTGATCGGCAGAAACTCGGCGAGGCCCTGCAACGTGCCGAGCACGGCCGCCTGCCAGAGGGTGAGGTCGTTCATCGGGCCAAAGGTAGGGGGCGAATCGCGCTAGCGCACGGCGTCGGCGTAGAGCGCCTCGTACGCGGGAATGACGCGCTCCGTGGAGAAGACGGCCACCGAGTCGCGCGCCGCCGCGCTCATCGCCTGCCACCGCCGGTCGTCGCCGAGGATGTCGATGGCGGCTCCCGCCAGGCCCACCACGTCGCCGACGGCGGCGAGGTGTCCCGTGCGGCCTGATTGCACGACCTCGGGCAGGCCGCCGACGGCGTACCCCAGCACCGGCACGCCACACGAGAGTGCCTCGAGCGCGGAGAGACCGAAGCTCTCGCGGTCGGTGGGAATCAGGTAGGCATCCGCACTGGCGAGCAGCGGGGCGACGCCGTCGATCTTGCCGAGAAAGCGCACGTCGCCCTCGACGCCGAGGCGACGCGCCTCCTCCTCGGCCGCGGGGCGGTCGGGGCCGTCGCCAATCATCACCAGCACCGACGGGATCTCGCGCCGCACGGCGGCGAAGACCTGCACGACATCGAGCACGCGCTTGACGGGGCGGAAGTTGGAGATGTGCATCAGCACCTTGCGACCGCCGCCGAACTGCTCGCGCAGCGCGCCATCGTAGGCGCTGCGGTCGAAGACCTGCGGGTCGACGAAATTCGGGATGACCTCCACACGCCGGTTGTCGCAGCCGAAGGCGCGCACGGTCTCGTCCTTGAGGTACTGCGACACTGCCGTGACGCGATCCGACTTCTCGATGGAAAACCGGGTGATGGCGTGGTACGAGTGATCCTGGCCGACGATGGTGATGTCGGTGCCGTGGAGCGTGGTGACCACCGGCAGTTCGCGCCCCGCTTCCTTGAGCATCTGCTTGGCCAGCCAGGCGCTGGTGGCATGCGGGATGGCATAGTGCACATGCAGCAGGTCGAGCTGCTGCTGCGTGGCGACCTCGTGCATCTTGACGGCGAGCGCCAGGTCGTAGGGCGGGTACTCGAAGAGCGGGTACTGGCCCATGCTGACCTTGTGGAACACGATGCGCGGCGTGACGGGCGGGAGCCGGAAGGGCTGCGCATACGTGATGAAGTGCACCTCGTGCCCGCGCTCGGCGAGCGCGAGCCCGAGTTCCGTGGCCACCGCACCGGACCCGCCGTAGGTGGGATAACAGGTGATGCCGATCTTCACCGCACGCTCCTGCCCTGCCACCAGCGTTCTGCCGCATCCGCGGCGTCGACACTGCGTGGATCCATGGGGGTCACGGTCTCGCCGGCCAGCTGGTGGCGGAACCAGGTGCGCTGCCGCTTGGCGTACTGGCGCGTGGAGACAAGTATAGCCCGGCGGGCGTCGTCGATGTTCCCTTCACCGAGCGAGACCGCGCGGAGCGCGGCGTATCCGCAGGCGTTCCACGCGGGCGCCGTCGCCGGCACGGACGCCGTGAGCCGGCCGACCTCGTCGAGCCAGCCCGCGCCCAGCATCAGGCCGATGCGGCGCTCGATGCGGTCGTGCAACTGGTCGAGCGGATCGACCACGAGCCAGCGGGCGCGCCACGGTGCCGCCTGCGCCGCCTGCGCCGCCTCTGCCGCCTCCCGGTGCAGCTCCGAAATGCGCCGCCCCGTGAGCAGCGCCACCTCCAGCGCCCGCAGCAGCTGCGTGCGGCCGAGCCCGGCACGCGACGCGTCGATGTGGGCGACCCAGCGCCGGAGCGTGGCGGTGTCGAGCGCGTCGAGCACCTCGGCCAGCGCCGTGCGACGCGCCGGATCCATGGGCGGCTCGGTGAACAGCGGCTGCACGAGCGCGCGCAGGTAGAGCCCCGTGCCTCCCACGATGAGCACCCGCTCGGGACCGACCCGCTCGATCACCTCGGTGGCGTGGCGCACCCACGCCGCGGCGCTGAATCGCTCGGTGGGATCGGCGAGATCGAGCCCGGCGTGGGCCACCTGCAGCCGCTCGGCGGGCGATGGCTTGGCGGTGCCGATGTCGAAGCCCCGATAGACCTGGCGCGAGTCGGCGGCGAGCACGGTGAGCCCGTGGGCGGCCGCCAGCTCCAGGGCGACCGCCGACTTGCCGGCGGCCGTCGGGCCGCAGACGATGCGCAGTTCAGCGCCGGCCGAAGCGCCGCTCGAGCTCATCCCAAGATACGTGGACGATGGTGGCCCGCCCGTGCACGTCGTGCGCGGGCAGCGTCGTGCCGGCCAGCGCGAGGTAGAGCGCACGCATCTCCGTCGGGGCGAGCAGGTCCCCCGCCTTGATGGCGGCCTTGCAGGCAACGGTTGCCGCGAGGCGCTCGTGCCGCGCGTGCGTGCTGGCCACGCGGTCACCGGTGAGTGCCTGCAGGGTGTCGCGCAGGCAACGTTCGGCATCGAAGCGCGGATGCGGGTTGGGCGTCGCGTGCACCAGCACGGACGTTCCGCCAAAGCCCTCCGCCTCGAAGCCGAGCCGCGCAAAGAGGTCGCGGTTCGCGTCGAACGCCTCGGCCTCGGTGGGGGACAGGTGCAGCGTGAGCGGGAACAGCAGGCGCTGCGACGGCGCGTCGCCGCCCTCGAGGGCGCCCATGAACCGCTCGTAGAGCACGCGTTCGTGCGCCGAATGCTGGTCGATGAGCACGAGGCCGTCGTCGCGTTCGTAGCTGATGAACGTGCGGCGCAGCTGCATCAGCGCGGGGACCGGAACGGCCGCGACCGCGGAAGCATCACCGGGCGGCGCGGCGCCATCGGTGTCGGCCGCGGCTGATGACTCGCCGGGCGGCGCGTCGAAGAGCGGCGCGGCCGTTTCGGCGGCGGCCGGCAGTCGCAGCAGCTCCACATCCACGACGGATGGCAGGAACGCCGGGGCGGACGCGCCTGGCGTGCCGAACCAGGCGGTCGCGTCGCCGGTGCCGAGCGCGCGGCGCACGGCGCGCTCGACGGCGCGTTCCACCGGCCACCGGTAGCGGAAGCGCACTTCGGCCTTGGCGGGATGCACGTTGACGTCCACGTCGCCGCCGGGGAGCTCGAGTTCGAGGAGCATGGTCGGTCGCACGCCGGCGGGAATGGTCGATCGGTACGCGGCCTCCGCTGCCCGCACGATGCCTGGGTCGCGCACGGCGCGGCCATTGACGGTCACGAAGACGCGGCGCGTGGCGGTGCCCACGTCGGACGGGCGCTCGACCAGCCCGCTCACGCGCACCGGACCGCTGACGTCCTCGACCGCGATGAGCGCGTCGGCGAGGTCGACGTTCCAGAGCGCGGCGACGCGGTCGCGCAGGCCGCTGGCCGGGGGCAATGTCAGCAGCGCCTTGCCGTCGTGCGTCACCGAGAAGCGCACGTCCCGGCGCGTGAGCGCCATGGTGGTGAGCACGTCCATGATGGCGCGCCACTCGCTGCGCGCGCCGCGCAGGAACTTGAGCCGCGCGGGCACATTGTAGAACAGGTCGTGCACCGAGACGGTGGTGCCGCGGCGCCGCGCGGCTTCGGTAACAACGGCGGGCGCGCCGCCCTCGACGCGAACGCGCGTGCCGGCGCCGTCCGACGTGGCCGTCTCGATGTCGAGGCGCGCCACCGAGCCGATGGCGGGCAGCGCCTCGCCGCGAAAGCCGAACGACGCAACACCGACGAGGTCGGCGGCGGTGCGAATCTTCGACGTCGCGTGACGCGCGATGGCGAGCACGGCATCGTCGCGTGACATGCCGCTGCCGTCGTCCCCGATGCGAATGAGCGTGCGCCCGCCCTCCAGCGCGGCGACGTCCACACTCGTGGCGCCGGCGTCGAGGGCATTCTCCACCAGTTCCTTCACGACCGAAGCCGGCCGTTCGACGACTTCACCCGCGGCGATCTGGTCGGCGACGGTTGACGGAAGGATCTCGATAGTGGGCACGCTCAAATCTCCCGGCTCGCGCAGGACGGGTCAATCGCCGCCGAGGGGAAGCAGGAACTCGGCCGCGAGCCATCCCTCCCGTCGCCCGTCGAGCATGACCTGCGCCCATGCGCCCTGGCGCCGCAGGATGCGCGCCACTTCGCCCGTGAGCGGGGCCACGCCCCGCTCGGCGCCGAGCACCGGCAGGCTGCGCAGCGGTTCGGGACGGGTGACGACGGCGTACTGCGCGCCGCGGTGAATCTCGTCGAGCCAGGACGCGCCCAGCAGCAAGGCGGCGCAGGCCAGCGTGAGCCACGCGGCGCGCCAAAGGATGGCGCGGCCACGCCACGCCCGTGCCGCGAGCACCGCCCAGCCGGTGCCCCACACGACGAGCAGCAGGAGCGCGCCGAGTTGGAGCGGCACGGGCGGCACGCGGGCCGGACCCCGGTCCTGCACGGCGCGCACCAGCGCGAGCCGGTCGCGCAACTGCAGGTCGAGCGGCGCCAGGCGCAGCGCGCGCTGCCAGCCCTGCACGGCGCGCGCCGTGTCGGCCGCCAGCCAGGCCGCCGTGCCGGCATTGGCCCACGCGTTCGCGCTGCGCGGGCGCGCACGCACCACGTCGAGGAAGGCGCGCTCAGACCGGCCAAAGTCGCCGCTGGCGAACGCCTCGCGCCCACGCTGAAAGGCGCGCACGGCGTCGTCGCCCTGGCGCGCCCAGCCACTGACGGGCTGCGCGAGCGCGGCGACGACCAGCACCAGCGCGCCGACGGCCGACCGCGCGTGCGGAGCGCGAGGGGCAGGGCCGCGCCGGCGCGCCTCGCGGTCCACGGCGTCATACAGCCCCGCAATCTCCGCCGACGACGGCGGCGCCGATCGCTCAGCGGCGCCGGCGGAAAACGCCGCCGCGTCGAGCCGGCGCAACAGCCCTTCTGCACGCCGCGCCGTCTCGTCGGTCACGCCCTCGTGCCGCAGGGCCGCGACGAACGATCCGCTGGCGAGCGCGAGTCCCACGTCGAGGCCCAGCCGCTCCGCCAGCGCGTCGTGCGCCAAGCGGCGGCGCGCGGCGGGATCGGCGGGGATTGCCGCACGCGCACCGCGCAACCGCTGGCTCGCCGTCAACGGCGCGCGCACGCGCCGCGGCCGGCGGCGGAACACGCCGACCAATGCCGGCAGCGGCGCGAGCAGCAGCAGCAGGAACCACGGCGCGCGCAGCCAGGCGAACGACGCATCGCGTCCGAGCGCATCACGCAGTCCGAGCGCCGGCGTCGTTGCCGCCGGCGCCGGCTCCGGCATCCGCGGGACGCCTCCCAAAGAGTCGCTGGACACGGGATCGCCCGGCGCAATGTTCACTGTCACGCCCGCAGTCAGGGCCGTCGCGTAGCGCCGCGCCGTCGGATCGAAGTAGCTGAAGCGCTGGGGCGGGATGAGCAACCGCCCTTCGGTTCTCGGCGTCACGAGCCAGTCGAACTCCTTCGCCCCGCGCAGCGTGGCCGGCCCCTGGTCCGCTTCGACGCGCTCGTCGGCGGCCACCACGCTGCCCCAGTCCACGGTGAGCCGCGGTCGCGGCAGCAGCGCCACGTTGCCCTGCCCCTCGAGGCGCAGCGTGACGACGAGCGGGTTGCCCGCGCGACCGGACGCCGAGTCGGTGCGGAGGTCAGCACGCCAGACGCCGACGGCCCCGTTCCACTCCGGGGGGCGCCCGTCGGTCGGCACGGGAAGGACGATGAGCGTCCGCGCCTCGCTGCGAAGCGTATGCGTGTCTTCGCGGCTGAAGAACGACGCTGTCTGTGGCAGTGCGTAGGTGAGCCTCGAACTCGGCACCTCGTAGCGGCCCGGCGCGAGCGCGAAGAAGGCACGCTGAAAGACGTGCACCTCGTATGGCCGGCCATCGATGTTGCCGACCAGCGGTGCCTTGGCATCGGGCAGGTCGTAGACAAGCAGCGACCGTGTTTCCGGCGGAGTGAACTCGGGATTCCGGCGCAGGCGCTGCCGCACGTCCTGGTTGAGGAAGACGCCGATCTGGTACGTGGCCTGCTGGCCGACGAAGATCGTGTCGGGCAGAAGGATGGCGTGGAAGTCGACGCCGCGCGACGGATCGAGACGCGAGCGCGTGACGACCGGCGGATACTGCGCCGCGGCATCGGCCGCAAAGGCAGCGGCCGCCAGCGCCGCCAGCAGGGCGCGCGTGAGCCAGCGCATCACCAGTCCTTCCCGCCCGGCGGGCGTTCGCGCTGCGGGACCTTGCGCCGCCGCGACTGTGTGTCGCGTTCATCGCGCGCGGCCGCGTCGAGCAGCTGCTCGGCCTGCTGCCGGCTCATCTGTGCCGCGTCACGCGGCGCCTGCGGCGGCGACTGCGGATCGTTGCGCGCCCCGCCGCCGCCCGACTGCGGCGGCGGCGTGCGGCGCAGGCGGAGCGCCAGTTCGTAGTTCCAGCGGGCGTCGGCGTGCTCGGGATGCGCGAGCAACAGTTCCCGGTAGGCGGCGAGCGCGCCGCGCACCAGCGGCGCGCGCTCCGCCGGATCGGCCGATCGTGCCCGGCGCAACTGCGCGAGGCCGAGGTTGAACAACGCGCGCTCACGCAGCGCGGGCGTGCCCCCGTAGGCGGCGCGCTCCAGTGCGTCCACCGCCCCGTCGAGTGAATCGGCGGCGAGCAGCACGGTGCCGAAATTGTAGAGCGTGCGCGGCGTGCGGTCGTCGCGGCCGATGGCTTCGCGGTACCAGCGCACCGATTCCGTGACGCGGCCCGCGCGGAATTCCGCGAGCGCGCGGTCCGCGGCGGACTGCGCGCGCAGTGCGGCCGGCGCGGCCAGGAGCAGCAGCGCCGTGGCGCCCGTCGCCCGCCACCGCGGCCGGAGCCGCGCCGGCAGTCGCCACGACCATCGCCCACCGTCGCCGCGCCACGCGTCGTAGAGCAGGAGGAACAGGGCCACGGCGAGCAGCCACTGGTAGCGAGCCGGCATCGCGAGGCCGGCCTCGGCGGCACGCTGTCGCGCCTCGAGCGTCGCGAGGGCGCGCGCAATCCGCGTGCCCTTATCGGTGGATGACGCCGCGATGAACTCGCCGTCGGCGGCGCGCGCGAGCTCACCCAGCAGCAGGGGGTCGTACCGCGTGATCACGATGTCGCCGTTGTAGTCCCGCTTGGACTCGATGCCGCTGGCCGTGCGGATCGGGATCGTCGTGCCTCCCTCGGTGCCGAACCCAACCGTCACGAGCCGTACGCCCAGCTCCTTGGCGCGCTCGGCCGCCTTGAGCGCGTCGAGCCGATCGTCGAAGCCCTCGCCGTCGGTGAGGAGAATCACCGCCCGTCCGGCACCACCCTGCGCCGCCGCCAGCAGGTCGAGCGCGCCATTGATGGCGGGGGCCAGCGCCGTGCCGGGCTGGCCGACGATGGACGGGTCGAGGTTATCGAGAAAGAGCTCCAAGGCCCCGTCGTCGGCCGTCAGCGGCGAGAGCACGTAGGCGCGCCCGGCAAAGGCGATCAGCGCCACGCGATCGCCGGGCGACGCGGCCCGGAACCGGCGCACCTCCTGCTTCATCCGTTCGAGTCGCGACGGGCGCTCGTCGTCGGCGAGCATCGACAGCGAGGCGTCCATGGCCAGCACGACGTCACCGCCGCGGGTGCGGATCACTTCGCGCGCCGTCCCGAAGCGGGGTCCGGCAACGGCAATGGCCGTGAGCACCGCGGCGGCACCCAAGCGCAGGGCCCGCCGCAGCGCGTTGTGCGTGCGCGCCCCCGGCGCGAGCCGGCTGACGGCGGCCGCCGAGCCCAGCGCGTCGAGCCGCGCCGCGCGCCGGCGCTGCCACAACAGCGTGGACGCCACGCCGAGCGCCGCGATGGCGACGGCCAGCACCAGCAGCCAGGGGCGTTCCCAGGCGATCACGGCAGTGGCCCTCGCCAGGCGAGGAGCAGCAGTTCGAGCGTGAGCGCCGCGAGCGCCACGCCGAGTGGCCAGACGTAGAGTTCGTGGTAGCGCACGTAGCGCGACGCGCGCACGGGCACCCGCTCGAGCTGGTCGATCTGGTCGTAGATGCGCTGCAGCGCCGCGCCGTCGCGCGCGCGGAAATAGCGCCCGTCGGTCATCAGCGCGATGTCCGTCAGCAGCGGTTCGTCGATCTCGACCTTCCGGTTCTCGTAGCGCAGCCCGAACACGCCGCGACCCACCGGCACCGGCGCCATGCCCTCGCTGCCGACGCCAATGGTATAGATGCGGATGCCCAGCGAGGCGGCGGCCTGCGCGGCGGTGCGCGGGTCAATGGCGCCGCGATTGTTCACGCCATCGGTCAGGAGCACCATCACCTTGGAGCGACCCGGCGCGTCGCGCAGTCGCGTCGCCGCCGTGGCGATGGCCGTGCCGATGGCCGTGCCGTCCTCGAGTTGTCCCGACTGGAGATTGTCCACGGCGGCGAGCACCACCGGGTAGTCGACCGTGAGCGGCACCTGCGTGAGCGCCTCGCCCGAGAACGAGATAAGCCCGATGGCATCGCTGTGGCGGCCCAAGACGAAGCGTTTGATCTTCTCCTTGGCGACCTCGAGCCG
>JBBQZD010000114.1:0-8363 GCA_038208045.1 Gemmatimonadales bacterium
CGTCACGGTCGTACTTCAAGAGGCCCGTGAGGTCGGCGTGCCCCGGGCGCGGACGGTGCACCGCGCGCTTGCGCGCCCCAGCGGCGTCTTCGGCGCGCGGCGCCGCGTCCATGATCTCCTGCCAGTTCTTCCAGTCACGATTGCGGATGAGCATCGCGATGGGCGAACCCAGCGCCTGGCCGGCGCGCACGCCCGACAGGAACTCGACTTCATCGCGCTCGATCTGCATCCGCCGGCCGCGGCCGTAGCCCTGCTGGCGGCGCGCGAGGTCGCGGTTGACGTGCTCGGCGAGCACGGCCAGCCCGGCGGGCACGCCCTCGACGAGCGAGACGAGCGCGGGGCCGTGAGATTCGCCGGCGGTGGTGAATTTGATGTGCATGCGAAGTCTCGTAGTGTCGTTCGGCGTATTGCGTACGGCGTAACGCGTAGAGCTGCGTGACCCCAGCGGGGAACTTCCGCTCCATGCGCTACGCCGTACGCTGTCAGCCATACGAAATTGAGAGCGGGGGCCGGGCCCGTTCGGCCCTGCCCCCGCTCAAGCTAATCACAAAGCTCGCGCGCCGTGACGGCCCCTACTCCGGCTTCTTGGCGCCCTTGACCACTTCGCCGTCGTCGAGAATGTGCGGCGTGATGAGGATCAGCAGGTCCTGCTTGCGCTCGATGGTGGACGTCTCGCTGAACAGGCGCCCGATGAGGGGGAGCGAGCTGAGCAGCGGGATTCCCGTGCGCTCCTTCGAGATCTGCGTCTGCGTCAGGCCGCCGATGACCACGGTCTCGCCGTCGGCCACCATCACCTCGTTCTTGGCCTCGCGCTTGTTCGTGTTTGGGCCGGCCGAGGTGATCGACACCAACTGTTCCTGCACCGCATTGACGATCAGGTTGAGTTGACGGTTGGCCGTCACGCGCGGCGTTACCGTGAGCGTGATGCCGATTTCCTGACGGGCGATCTGCGGCGCCACCGAGTTGATCTGGCCGGCCGGAACGGGCGGCGTCAGCAGGTATGAGATGGTCGACCCGGAGAAGAGCCTCGCCTCGGTGTTGTCGAGCGTGGTCGTGCTCGGTTCGGCCTGAATGTCGGAGAGCTGTTCCTGCGACAGCGCGTCGAGGAACGAGGTCAGGTTGAACCCGCCGATCGCCATGTTGTAGATGAGGCTGATTGCGGATTCGCCCTTGAACTGCCGGGTGGCGTTGGCCACGCCGGTGAAGGCATCGCCGGTGAGGTCGACGCGGAAGTCGCCTGGCACCGCCGTCCCGTTGATGATGCGCGGATTCAGCTTGTTCTGGAACGTGCCGGCCGAGCCGAGGTCATAGCTGAGCCCGAGTTTCTCGGTGCCCGTCCGGTCGATGGCAATGATCTTGGCTTTGATCGAGACGAGCGGCGTGCGGACGTCCAGGTCCTTGATGAAGCCCATGACGTCGGCGAGCCGCGCCTGCGTCTCGGTGATGATGAGCGAGTTGGTCTTGTCGTCCACTGCGACCGAGCCGCGGCCGCACCCGGCCGTGGAAATGCTCGTACCGCCGCCAGCGCCGCCCGCCGCCTCACCCGCGGCCGATGCCGCGGCCGTGCCGCCACGCGCCGCCGAGCCGCCGCACCCGGCGCTCAGGAGGTCCGTGATCGTCTTGGCCAGCGTCGCGGCCTTGGCGTAGTTCACCGGCACGATCTGGCTGACGAGCGGCTCCTGCGCCGCGCGCGCCGACAGGTTGGCGTAGCTGTCCACCATGATGATGCCGGTGGAGTCCTCGACGGCCGTCAGGTTCATCGACGAGAGCACGGCGGCGAGCGCCACGTCCCACGGCTTGTCCCTGATCTCCATGAACGAGACCTTGCCGGCGACGCTCGAGCCGATGACGATGGTCTTGTTGGCAAAGGTGGCAAACGATCCAATGACGTCGCGGATGTCGGCATCAATGTAGGTCACGGTGATGCGCGGCTGTTCGTACATCGGCACCGTCTTGGACGGCGCGGCCTTCGCTTCGGGCCTGCCGAGCGAGAGCTTCTGTTCCGAGACGGCCTGTTCACGCGATTTCGCGGCGGGCGGCTCGACGACCGACGGCACCTCGCCTGCGGTCATGGCGGCGGCCAGTTGCGTCACGCCCCGTGCCGGATCGCCCAGGTGCCACGCGGCGAACTGGTCGGGACCGCTGACGGCCACGCGCACGTCCTTCTCGCCGCGCACCACCGAGTAGTCGCGCGGCCCGTCGAGGTCGAGCACGAGGCGCACGACGTCCGGCCGGTACTGGGCGACTCGCACGTTCACGATGCCGCCACGCGAGATCTTGTCGTAGAAGCGTGCGGGCATGCCGAGCGTCGCGCCCCGGAAGTCGAGCACGACGCGCCGAGGATTCTCGAGCACGAAGTCGATGACGTCGACCGCGCCGCTGATGGCCACCACGACCTCGGCCCGCCCGGCGGCCGGGACGATGCTCAGGGCGGTGACCGAGGCGGGGGAGCGCGGCGTCTCAGCCGCAGCGGCGATGGCGCGTCCTGCGCCGATGGTCAGCGAGGCCGCGAGGGCGGCCAGCTGGAAGACTCGCCTCATGGCGACCTCTTGGTCTGCTGGGAATTCTGCACGGCCAGCTTCAGGATTTCCTGACGACTGAAACCGTACTCATCGATGGTCATGACGACCTCTTGCGGCTTGATCTGCGCCACCCGGGCACGGCCCAGGCGGTCGCCGGTCTTGACGCGGTACTGCTCCTGCGTGCTCATGTCGCGCATGACCGCCACGGAGTTGCGTCCGCGCGCGTCGAAGATGATGCCGGTGACGCGCAGGTCGGCGATCAGCGGCCGGATCTCGCCCGTCTCGATCGGCGAGGCGAACGGGTCGCGGCGTCCGCCGACGACGTAGGCGAAGACCTCGCGATCGAAGGCGACGTGTGTCGAGTCCTGCACGACGTCGGCCTTGGGCGCGGCGGGTGCCTGCGCGCCCTTTCCTGGCGCGGGCCGTACCGGCTGCGCGGACTGCACAGCGGCGGCCGGCGCCTGCTTCTGGGCCGGCGTCGTCCCGGCCATCTGCGCGTTGGTGGCGTCCGCGGCCTTTCGCGCCTGCTCGATCGGCTTCGTGATCGACGGCGGCATCTGCGCCGCCGCCATGGGCGCGGCGACGAGCAGGGCGATCGCGAGGAACAGAAGACGGCGCATCAGCCCTTCTTGGCCGGCTTGGCCGGCGGCGGGGACTCACCACCATCCCCCGCGGTCTTCACCGCGTAGGTCTGGATCTGGAAGGTCGCGTTCAGCGGCACTCGGTCCGGCGAGGGATTCTTGGCCGACGCGGGCGTATTCGAGAGCGTGAGCTGCAAGTTGAGCGGCGCCACGATGCGGGTCATCGACGCGATGTTCGTGAGCATCTCGCCGACCTCGTGGTAACTGCCGACCGCGCGCAGCTTGTAGCGATAGGTGTCGAACTGCTCGCCCTGGATGACGGGCTCGGGTTCGATGAGGTTGAAGTCGAGGCCCGCGCGGCGCGCGGCGGTGGTCACCTGGTCGAGCAGCGCCGGCACCTCGTTGCTGGCCGGCACCAGCGAGCGCATGAGTGCGAGGTTCGCGCGCAGGCGCTGCGATTCTGCCCGGATGGTGGCCACCGTGCCCCGGGCGAGCTGGGACTTGGCGCGCTGATTGCCCGCGTCAAGAGAATCGACGTGCATGGCCACCGTGGCCAGCTCCTCGCTCTTGGGCGCATAAACGAAGTACCAGAACGCACCGGCGCCGACGATGCCGAGAAAGGCAACGAAGAAGAGCGCCTGGTCGCGCTGGTTCGTGGGAAGTCCGGCCATGGGTTACCTCACCGACACGGTGAACGGCACGGTGCGTATTGCCGACGGGTCGGGTTTCTGGTATTGCATGTCGAGCCGGAACTCGGTGGCTTCCTTGCCCTGCTGCATGACGACGTCGGAGCGGATGAGCTGCACGTTTTGCAGGAAGGGGGAGGCCTCGAGCGCCCGGATGAAGCGCGTGAGCGCCTGGATGTCGACGGTGTTGCCGACCACCTGCAGAGCCAGCACGTTCTCGTCGCCGGCCGGCACGTTCGGCGCGCCCTGGGGCTTCTTGCCCTTCGACTGGGAGACGCCGGCCTGCACTTCAGGCGCGTCGTTGGAGACGGCGCTCGTCTGCGTGACGCCGCGTAGCCAGACGTACGGCGGCAGTGCCCGGCTGATCTCGTCGAGCACGTGCGGCCAGATGAGCCGCGTGCCGTCAATGGTCGTGATCACGGCGATCTGCTTCATCACCGAGTCGCGCTGCGCCTCGGCCGAGCCGCGCTCGGCGATCACCGAGGCGTACCGCGTGGAATCCTGTACCGCCTTCTGCTCGCGCTCGGTGAGCGACGACTCGGTGCTTGACTGCATGGTCCACATGATGCCGATGGCCGCGAGCCCGACGACCACGCCGCCGATGGCCGAGAGCATCCACGGATCCCGCACGCGCGAGCCGAGGTCGCGGAACAGGCCGCCCAGATCGAGCGACGGGCCGCTGCGCCGAGCCTTCTTGCGCGAGCCTGGGAGAAGATTGATTTCAATCATGGCCGCTCGTCCGGGCTCAGGCGGGCTGGCGCAAGGCCAGACCGATGGAAAGCATCAGCAGAGGCGCCACTTCATCGGTGACCAGGCCTTCAAAAGCGCCATCGCGGATGCGCAGGTTGGCCAGCGGATTCGCATGCTCCACTTGCACCCGCAGCCGCGCGGCGAGCACGTCGGAGAGCCCGGGAATGCGCGAACCGCCGCCACAGACATAGACGGCACGCATCTGCGCGTTGTTGCGCGATGACGACGCGAGGAAGGCCGCGGCGCGCTCAATGCCGACGGAAATCTCCTCGCCCCGCCCCTCGAGCACGGCGTCAAGGTGCGGCGACCGGTCGTAGCCCTCGAGCAGCTTCGCCGCGTCCTCGGCCGACAGGCCGCGCTCGCGCTGCAGGTCCTCGCGGAACCGCCGCGTGCCCACCGTGATGTCCCGGGTGAGGATTGGCACCCCTTCGTCGAGGATGTTGATGTTCGTCACTTCGTGGCCGATGTTCACCAGGCCGACGACGCCCTGCATCGCGTCGGGATAGCTGAGCTCGAACGCGTTGTGGAGCGCGAAGGCGTCGACGTCCACGACCACCGGCACCAGCCCGGTGTCGCCCAGCAGGCGCAGCTTCGCCTCGACCAGCTCGCGCTTGGCGGCGACGAGCAGCACGCTCATCTCCACGCCGTCCGCGTCGGGATCGAGGATCTGGAAGTCGAGTTCCACCGACTCCATGTCGAACGGCGCGTGCTGCTCCGCTTCCCACCGCATCAGCTCGCGCGCCTGCTGCTCTTTGACGCGCTCGATCTGGATCTTCTTGATGATGACGTCGCGGCCGCCGACGGCCGTCACGACGTCCTTCGTGGTCAGGCCGGCTGCGGCCATGGTCGCCTGAATGGCGTCGGCCACGATTTGGGGGTCCATGACTTCCCCCTCGACGATGGCATCCGCGAGGAGGGGAGTGATAGCCACCTTGATCAGTTCAGGCTCGCCCTTGGCGTGATCGACCACGGCCACCTTAACGAGGCCGGATCCGATGTCGAGCCCAACTGAGGTCTTCTTGCGACCGAAGAGCGCCATCTGCGAGCCGGCCCTCAGGCGAGGAGTGCAGCCGGAAGTCCGCGCGTGGCGCGGCGTCCCGACGACGAACAGCGTGTGTGTGCGTCCGACCCGCAAAGTTGCAGACGGAAACCACACGTGGTCAATAGTAGCGACGAACGCCAGTCGCTGGTCTGGCTTGAACTTACACCGCGACACCAACCTGCCGGCGAAGCCGACCAGCCTCCGGACGATGCCGGCAAGCAGGTAGGTTCCGTCCCAGTATCACGAGCGGGGGCGTCCGGAAGTAACACCCGGCCGGGTCACGGCACCGGCACCTGCAGCCCCCAGGCGCGTCCCGCGGGCTCCCAGCGGGGCGCGCCCGACGAGTCGGCGCCGCGCCTGAGCCAGAGGCGCCACGACGTCCGCGCGGAGTCGCGCCGCACGGGCGCGACGGCCTCGACGGACAGCAGCGCGAGCGGCGGAAGGACCGCCGTCAGCCGCCAACGGGCGGTCGCCAACCGCACCCGGGCCTGTCCGCTGTCGAGAGTCGCCCCCGGCGGCGCCACCCACAGGAGCAGCGTGTCCACGTCTCTCGACAGCGACTCCGCCGCGGCGCTCTGCGTCGCCGCGGCCAGCTCGGCCCGGGACTCCGCGAGCGCCGCGTCGCGGGCCGCCCAGAGCGCCCGCTGCGCGGCAATGGCCAGCAGCAGGGCCGTGACGACGAGGGCGCCGAGCACCGCCGGCAGCGCAAAGCCGACACGGCGCATCAGCGAACCGAACCAAGCGGCAGCCGCACAGACAGGGCCGCGCCGCGATTTCCGACCACCGCACGCACCGAGACGTCGAGCGCCCGCGGCTGCCCGCCGGGGCCGAGCACGAGCGCGAGGCGGAGCCCCCCCTGCGACGGTGAGCGCAGCGGCCCGGCGATGGGTTGCGCGGCCGAACAGCCCGGCGCGCAGCCGCGCTCTCCCAGCCACCAGAAGCCGTCGCCCCCGCGATACAGGACGTAGCGCACCACGCGCCAGATGCGGGTGGGCAGGAGGCGCGCGCGCGCGCTCACCGGCGGTGACGCCGCCAGCACGACCCGGGTGCCCCCCGTCGGACACTCCGCCGACGCGCGTTCGGCTCGCACCGAGAGCACCGTTGTCCGCCAGTCGCCGCCCTGTGACGTGTCGGCGATCGCCAGCGAGTCTCCGGTGCGCGGCGCGCTCCACATTGGCGTGCCCGCGGGCAGCACCAGGCGGTTCGCCGAGGCATCGCACGCCGTGGCGACCACGCGCAGCGCCGAGAGCTGGAGCGCCGTGTCGCCCAGCACGCGAACGTCGGCGTCGGCATGCGCGAGTTCGGCGCGCAGCACGTCGCGCGTGGTCTGCACCGCATCGCGGGCGCGGTCGTCGGCCTCGCGCTGGCTGCGCTGCCGCAGGTACTGCGAGACGGTTCCGCTCGCGGCGCCCATCACGACGCTGGCGAGCGCGAGCGCCACCACGAGTTCGACCAGGGTCGTGCCGCGACGCACGCTCACGGCGGACACGGGGCGCTCGCCGTCCACTGGCGGGCCAGCGATGATCGCCCAGCCACGGCGACCTGCAATTCAAGGTGCCAGCGCCTGCCGTCGCTCGTGGCCTGCCAGGCCCCGATCATGCCATCGGCGGTATAAGCGCCGGCGAGGGCGCCGCCGCAGGTTGTGGAGGCGAGTGTGTCGAGGCGCGTGCGAAGCACCTCGGCCAGCCGGCGCCGGCGGTCCGCGTCGCCGTCGAGCCGCGCCACGGCCGCGGCGGCTCGCGAGAACGAGGCGAGCCCCACGCCGAGCAGGACGAGCGCGACCAGCAGTTCAATCAGGGAGAAGGCAGCGCGGCGCATGACGCACGATGGCGCGTGCCCGAGTCGGCCCCGTCACCGTTCCGCCGCCGGCGCAACCAAAAGCACGAGCGGGCCGGGATCGCTCCCGGCCCGCCCGTTCACTGCTGGCGCATCAACTCAGTTGCAGGTCGGCACGCCTTCGTTGGTCGAGGTGCCGCCGACGTCGAGCGCGCAGGTCTTCGCCGTGGACGAGTGCGCCGCCGTGGCGCCCCAGCCCGTGTTCGTCACCGTGCCCATCGTCACCGTCACGCCACTCGACGCCTTGTAGTTCGTGCCCATCGCGCCGGTGGACGAGGCGTAGGAGCTGTTGTTGTCCGAGAAGTAGGCTTCCTGTGCGGTGACCAGGTTGCGGAGGTCGGACTTCATCGAGGCGACGTACGCCTTTTCCTTCGTGTTGGCGAACTTCGGGATCGCGATCGCGGCCAGAATGCCGATGATGACGACGACGATCAGGAGTTCGATGAGGGTAAAGCCCTTGCGCATGGTCGGCATGTTGATGCTCCCGTTTTGACACCCATCCCTACGACGCGCGGCATAGGCGGCAGAGGCCGCCGTGAAGAGTTCGCCGTCACCCCGTAGTGCTGCAGTTGGCGAGGAATACCCGTCGCCGACAGGTCCTTCGACTGCGTCTCGGCCGGAAAATGAAACCGGCGCACCCTATCGGTGCGTGCGCCGGCACATGGCCGAGGTCAGTGCACACTAGTTGCAGGTCGGCACGCCTTCGTTGGTCGAGGTGCCGCCGACGTCGAGCGCGCAGGTCTTCGCCGTGGACGAGTGCGCCGCCGTGGCGCCCCAGCCCGTGTTCGTCACCGCACCCATCGTCACCGTCACGCCGCTCGAGGCCTTGTAGTTGGTGCCCATCGCGCCGGTGGACGAGGCGTAGGAGCTGTTGTTGTCCGAGAAGTAGGCTTCCTGCGCGGTGACCAGGTTGCGGAGGTCGGACTTCATCGAGGCGACGTACGCC
>JBBQZD010000115.1:0-8308 GCA_038208045.1 Gemmatimonadales bacterium
AGCGGTAAGACGCGCCGGCGTGTGTTTCTGGGGGAGGGCGGAGGGCGGTGGGCGGTGGGCAGAGGGCGTATGGCGGAGGGCGGATGGTACACACTGCGCGCCCGGGGGAAGTATCTCCTCCGGGCGCTCGACCGTCCGCCCTCCGCCATCCGCCTTCCGCCCTCCGCCTTCCGCCTTCCGCCCTCCGCCCTCCGCCCTCCGCCATCAACTCACGCCGGCTCGTCTTCCCGCTCGGCCTTCCTGAGCGCGTCGAGCTCGCGTGCCAGCGCGAAGTCGCGCGCCGTGATGCCCCCGCTGTCGTGGCTCGTCAGCTGCGCCGTGATCTTCGTGTAGCGGATGTCGAGGTCGGGGTGATGGTTGACCCGCTCCGCCGCCTCCGCCACGCGCGTCAGCCAGACGATGCCGGCCGGAAAGGTCGGGAACTCGAAGGTCTTCACGAGGGTCTCGCCTTTCCGCAGCCATCCCTCCAGCAGGTTGAGCTCACGCTGGATCTCGATGTCGGAAAGCGTCGGGAGGCGCATGGGGACGTTGGATGTTGGACGTTGGTCGTTCGAAGTACCCGTGCTGAATTCTACGGTGCGCCGTGCTTTTCGCCAACAGCCGGGATCGAACGTCCAACGTCCACCGCCGAACGTCGCTGCCGTATCAGCTGCCCCACCACGCTCACCGCGATCTCCGCCGGCGTGTCGGCGCCGACGTCCAGGCCCACGGGGCAGACGATCCGCGCGATGGCGTCGTCGGGCACGTCCCACCCGCGCAGCGCCTTCGCGGTGAGCGCACCCTTGCGGCGCGAGCCGAGCATGCCGATGAACCGGGGCATCACGGGCGCCACCTGCGCGGCGATGATCGCGTCGTGCTGGTGCCCGCGGGTGGCGATGACCACGAAGTCGGCGGGCGTCACGGCCGCAGCGCGCACGTCACTGAAGTCGCAGACGAGCACCTGCTCGGCCCACGGCAGGCGCTGCACGTCGGCAAAGTCGGCGCGGTCGTCCACGATCGTGACACGAAAGCCGCTGAAGGCGGCCGCCTCGCAGATGCGCGCGCCGACGTGCCCGGCGCCGAACACCACCACGCGCGGCGCACCGACCAGCGCCTCGACCACCACGTCTGGGCTCAGCTCGGGTGTCTCGCGCGCCTGGTCGAACGCGCGCAGCGCGTGGCGCAACGCCGCGCCACTGGGGACGCCGATCTCGCGCGCGCCGGCCACGAGCAGCTTCTGCGGCTCGCCGTCCGGCCACACGCGCCCCGTGGCCAGCACCGCGCGTTCGCCGCGCGCCACCACCGCGGCGGCCTCGGCGTACAGCGCGGCCAGCATCGCGTGGGGCACGATGGGCTCGATGAAGACATCGGCCGTGCCGCCGCACGTCAGCCCGTAGTCGCCGGCCAGTTCGGCGTTCAGCGAGTGCTCCGAACAGGCCGGCACACGGCGTTCGCAGACGTCGAGCGCCCGCTCCATCACCTCGGCCTCGAGGCATCCGCCGCCGATGGTGCCAAAGCGCGCGCCGTCGGCCGTGACGAGCAGCTTGGCCGTGGCACTCATCGGCAGCGAACCCCGGCGGCGCACGACGGATGCCAGCGCACCCACCCCCCCGCCATCGGCGAGGCGTGCGCATTCGTTGAGCAGGGCGGCGAGGTTCATGGGGCGACGTTAGCGATGCGCGGCGGCCGGCGCTACTGGCAGCGCCACGGGCGCCGTGGCCGTTGGTGTCGCCGGCGGCGCCGGCGGTGCAGCAAAGACGGCGCCGTCGGAGAACGTGGCGACGCGCACCAGTCCGGCGCGCGCCACGATCGAGTCGGTGGGCGCCGTCTCCGGGCTCTGGACGCTCCACGCCACGACCGCGCCTCCCGAGGCACGCAGCCGCGCCACGAAGTCGCGCAGCGTGCGGTCATCGGTATCGCCGGGCAGGTCGCGTGCGCGACGATCGAGATGGAACCAGATGGCGCACGGCCAATTGGTGTAGATCGCGCGGGTGCTGTCCTGCGCGCGGGCCCACGCCAGCGTGGGCGACTCGCGCCAGTCGCGGCCGGCAAAGTCATTGCCCTCGGTGAGCGCGTAGTCCACCTGCTCGTAGCCGGTGCGTATGGCGACCGCGCTCCAGACCGCGACGGCGAGCACGCCGAAGACGCGCGCCGGCGCCGAGATCACGCGCCAGGCGCGCGCCGCCACCACGCTCACGGCCACGACGACCAGCGACACAAGCGGTGCGGCGAGCCGGAAGTCGAACGGAATGTCCGGATCGGCAACGGCGCGCGATGCCACGACGAGCGCCGCGTAGCAGAGCGCCAGAATTCCGGTGGCTTCGAGCAGTGCGCGTTCGCCCGTCGCGCGCGGTCCCGTATCGGGCGGAGTCGTGTCGTCGGGCGCGCGCGTCGTGCTCCACACCAGCGCCGCGAGCGCCACCAGCGTGCCAACGGCTGCGAGCTTCGGCACCGGCTCCCATTCGAGCAACGGCACGAGGAGGTGCGCCACGGTCCGCGCGCCTTCGCGCAGCGTCGGCATCCAGTGGCCGTAGAACGCGAGTTGTCGGATTGGCGCAGCCTGGCCCGGCGCGCGCGGCCGTGTCAGCGTCCAGGCCGCCATGGCGAGCAGCGACGGTGCCAGGGCGAGGGCCGCGCGCTGCACGCGCTCGCGCCACGGCGTCGAGCGGTCGCGCAGCGCCCAGAGTGCGGCGGCGCCGGCCACCGAGAGTCCGGCATAGCGCACCATCGTCGCGGCGGCGGCGATGGTGCCGTGCGTCAGCGCCGCGCGCGGCCGCCGCACGAAGCTCCACAGCGCCAGTGCGACGAGGGCCAGGAAGAGCGGCTCGCTGAGCACCGAGAGGTGCACGAGCGCGAAGGCCGGCGACAGCACGACGGCCAGCACGCCGAGCACCGCGCCCCACGCGCCCGTGACGGGCCAGAGTACAAGCATCAGCGCGGTGACGGTGATTCCGGCGGCAACGCTCTGGACGATCCGGGCCGCCAGGCGGGCGTCGGCGCCGAGCGCGATGGGCACGGCGAGCACGGCAGAGTATCCCGGCGGGAAGTGCGCGAGCGGTGCCGTGGCGCTGTCGCTCCACCACGGCGCGGTTGGAATGCGGAACGCGCCATCGCTCACCAGCGCACGCGCGGCGCCCAGGTAGGACAGCGCGTCCGGATCGAGGCCGGGACCTGGAGCATCCGTGAAACGAAACACGCTCGCCACGATCGCGAGCGCGCCCAGGACCATCACCGCGGTGCGGCGCACCATGGCATCACCCGGTGAGGACTTCGGCGAGGGTGCGCGTCAGTTGTTCCACGGTGAACGGCTTGTCGAGCAGCGTCCGGCCCGGCGCCGACAGTTCCTGCCGGAGCCGGCCGTCGGGATCGCCCGACATGAAGACCACGGGCACCGAGGGCAGCACGGACGCGAGGTTGCGCACGAGCGTTGGTCCGTCGAGGCCGGGCATGCGGACGTCGGTGAGCACGAGGTCAATGCGCTGCGCATTGGCGTGGGCGATCTGCAGGGCCTCTTCGCCGCCGGGCGCTTCGAGCACCGTATACCCGTACTTGACGAGAATGCGGCGCGCGACGATGAGCACGGAGGTGTCGTCGTCGACGACGAGCACGACGGCCGGGCGCGGCGCGAGCACGCCAACGCGTGACACGGCGCCTGTTGGCGCCTCCGTGCCTTCGTCAGGCTTCAGCGCTTTGCCTGATCCAGAATTCCCTGCAGTCATGAATGGCAGTGAGGTGCTCATGTCGGTCTGAGGCAAGCATCGCGGAGTTTCGCGGCCCTGCATCGGGCGGTACCGCACCGATTCAGCAGCGTCTTGCACCTGACGTATCTAACACCAAAGCCGCTGTCCAGCAAGCACCTACGCCGTTCATTTGTGTGGGCCGGGGTTGCCCTTGTGACGGTGTCCGTGCGTGGCTTTTTTGGCGTCGAAAGACTCTCCTCTAGGGCTTGCACTTTCGGGTTTTATTCGGTAACTACAAAGCCCGCCTGCCATATGGTGTTGCCCCGTGTCCATTGCTCTCCTTCGCCAACAGCTCGCCGAGATCGTCCAGGGTGCCCGGCCTGTCACGCCCGGCCTGTCCACCGGCGTGGCGGCGCTCGACGCCGCGCTGCCCGGGGGCGGATTGCCGCGCGGCCGGCTCACCGAAATCACCGGCATGCCGGGCAGCGGCCTCACGACATTCGCGCGGCAACTCGTCGCCAGCACGCTGCAGGCGGGGTGGTGGGTGGCCTACGTCGATGCGGCGCGCACGCTTGCGCCCCGCGACTGGGCCGCGCTGGGCGTGCACGAAGGGTTGTGGGTGGTGCGGCCGGGCGAGCCGGCGCGCGGCGCGTGGTGCGCCGACGTGCTGCTGCGCAGTGGCGCGTTCGGCCTGGTGGTGCTCGACGGCGCGCAGGCGTTGCCGCGCGCGGTGGCCGTGCGCCTGGTGCGGCTGGCGCGCTCGAGCGACGCGGCCTTCGTGCTGCTCGGCGCCGATGGCCAGCGCGCGGGCGTGGCGGGTGCGCTGCAACTGCGCGTGCAGCGCGCACCGGCCGCCAGTGGCCGCCGGTCCACGACGCTCGAGCTCACGGCCCGGCGCGGCGCGGCCGCGGCCCCCGCCCCGATGACCGCACACCGCGAACGCCGCGTGCAGATCGTGATTGAAAAAGGTGCTCCCGTACAGAAGGTCGAGGTGACCTATGCAGTCGAACGACCGCGTGGCGTGCGTGAGGATCCCCCGATTCCCGATCGGCGCGGTGTGGCTCGACGTCGCGGCGTCCGTCGCGGCGAACACGCCAATGCCACAAGCGGCACCACAAGCGGCACCGCCACCCGCCGACCGGCACTGGGACGAGCAGCTGATCGCCCTGCGTGACGGGCCGCGCCTGCGCGCGGTGACGGCGGCCGCGGCCCGCACGCACGTGCGCGCGGGCATGACCATCGCCGAGGCGCGGGCGCGGTGCGCAACGCTCGACGTGCGCGCGTGGGACGACGTCTGCGTGGCGCGCGAACTCACGCGCGCCAGCGCGGCGTTTCTCGCGGCCAGTCCGCAGGTGGCGCCGGCCGCGGGCATTCCCGGCACCTGGTGGATTGGTGCCGACGGCTTCGACGGACTCGGCGGCGAGCGCACGCTCGCCGACACGCTCCAGCGCATGGCGCGGCTGTGGCATCCGGGGGCGCGCGTGGCAGTCGCGGACTCATGCGTGGCGGCAAGGGCAGCGACGTGGCGGGTAGGGGATGGCGGATGGCGGATGGCGAATGGCGGAGTTCGTACGGCTGACAGCGTAGAGCGTAAAGCGTACAGCCTCGTTTCCCCTGGAGGCGACGCGAGCTACCTCGCCCCACTGCCACTCAGTCTCATCCCCATGGACCCCGAAATCCGCGAGGCCCTCGTCGCCCTTGGCCTTGGCACCTGCGGCGGCTTGGCCACGCTGGCCAGCGGCGACGTCGAACGGCGCTGGGGCGCGGCGGGGCTCTCGGCGTGGCGCCTCGCGCAGGGCATCGACGCGCGGCGCCCGACGCTCGCACGCACCGTGCAGCCGCGGCAGGCGCACGCCGAACTGGCCATGAGCACCACCAGCGCCGAGCCGCTGCTCTTTCTCGTGCGCGGCGCGCTCGAGCGGCTCATGACCGACCTCGTGCGCGATGCGCGCGCGGCCGCGGCCGTGGCCATCACGCTGACGCTCGACGACGGGCGCGGCCCGCTGCCCACGGGCGGACGCGCGCACACCATCACGCGCGAGGTGCGCGCGCCGCGTGCGCTGGCCCGCGTGGCGCCGTGGTTCGAGCGGTGCCGCGCCCTGCTCGACGACTGGACGCTCACCGCGCCGGTGAGCGCGGTCACTGTCGCCATCACGGTCACGGCGCCGATGGGCGCCGAGCAGGGCGACCTGCTGGCCCCCGCATGGCGCGACCCCGCCGCCGCCGAGGCCGCGTTCGAGCGCCTGCGCACCGCACTCGGCGCCGGCGGCGTGGTGCGGCCGGTGGCGCGGGATGCGTACTGTCCCGAACGCGAGGGGGGGTGGGTGGAGATGGCGGATGGCGGATGGCGGATGGCGGATAATCTCACGCGCACGGATGCATCATCCACTGAGGAACGATCTGCCGTCTGCCGTCCGCCGTCCGCCATCTCTCTTCGCCTGCTCGAGCAGCCAGAGAGCGTCGTCATCATCGCGACGCCGCAGGGAGAACCTCGCTCGCTCGACTGGCGCGGACGGCGCATCCCGATTGCGCGTGCGGCGGGCCCCGAGCGGCTGTCGGGCGAGTGGTGGACGGCCGCGCCGTTCGCACGCGACTACTGGCGCTGCGAGAGTGACGAGCTGGAGCAGGAGTTCCTGCTGTACCGTGATGCAGCGGGGTGGAAGCTGCAGGGGTGGTATGATTGAGATGGCGGATGGCGGATGGCAGATGGCGGATGGCGGATTGTCCAGCGGGCGGTGATGCACTGGTGCGCACGACTGCTTCCGCCTTCCGCCATCCGCCCTCCGCCTTCCGCCTTCCGCCCTCCGCCATCCGCCATCCGCCCTCCGCCATCTACTTCTTCGCGAACCCCTCGCGCTGCATCACGCCCCAGCCACGGTCGCCGCGGAAGACTTTCCAGAACGCGTGCAGGCGGTAGTAGACGGTCAGCTGGCGGTAGCCGAAGCCCTCGACGACCGCGAAAAACAGCAAGCGCCAGACGTCGCTGCGGGAGTTGTAGCGCCGGAACGTCACTTCCTCGAGCACGATGGCCCACACCGACAGCAGGATGCCGTAGCCGACGGCGACGGCCAGGAAGGCCATGGCGAACGGCGTGTTCACCGCGCCAAGCAGGAGGGCCACGACGAGCCCCAGGTACCCGACGACTTCAACAATCGGCGCAATCATCTCGCCAAAGGTGAAGAACGGCAGCGCCACCATGCCCACCGCGCCGTACCGGGGATTGAACAGCATCCGGCGCCGTTCCCAGACCGTGCCGATGAGCCCGCGATGCCAGCGCTCGCGCTGCCGGTGCAGGATCTTCCGCGACGTCGGCACCTCGGTCCACGCCACCGGATCAGGAATGAACGGCATGGCCGCCACGATGTTGTTCTCGCGCAGGTAGATGTGCAGGCGCACGGCGAGGTCCATGTCCTCGGTGACATTGCCGGTCTGGTAGCCGTCGATGGCGAGCAGGTACTGCCGGGAGAACAGCCCGAACGCGCCGCTGATGATGAGGTTGCCGCCGATGCGGTTCCAGCCCAGCCGGCCGAACAGGAAGGCGCGCAGGTACTCCACCGTCTGGCAGCCGGCGAGCCAGCGGTGATCAACCTTCGCCTTGATGACGCGCCCGAACTCCACCGTGCACGCATTCACCACGCGAATGGTGCCGCCGATGGCGGCGATGTTGCGGCCCAGCAGAAACGGGCGCGCCAGGCGCAGCAGCGCGTCGGGTTCAATGAGCGTGTCGGCGTCGCAAGCAATCACGTACGGGAAGCGCGCGGCGTTGATGGCCGCGTTGAGCGAGTCGGCCTTGCCGCCGTTCTCCTTGTCAATCACGAGCAGCCGCGAATGCGTGCGCGACCGGTAGACGGCACGGATGTCGGCGGTGGGCAGCGTGCGCGGATAGACCGGCGGCACCTCGTACAGATCGTACGCGCGGGCCAGCTCGTCCATGGTGCCGTCCTTCGAGCCGTCGTTGACGAGCACCACCTCGTGCCGCGGATACTCGAGCGTGAGGAACGACAGCACGCTTGCGACGATGCTCACTTCCTCGTTGTACGCGGGCACCAGCACCGAGATGGGCGGCAGGGCGTCGGTGGCGAGCGCACGGGCCAGGTACTCATTGTCGGCCAGCTGGTAGTGCGTCCACAGTTCGGGGAACGACAGCAGCAGCAGCATGGCGTAGAACGAGTTGAGCGCCAGGAAGTAGACGAGGATCGTCCAGTCGAGGGCCACCAGCACATGGTTGAGCGTTTCCATCAGGCGTCGCCGAGTTCGAGCACGGCGCCGTCGCTGAGACCGGAGATCATCATGGCCATGTCGCGCGCAAACGGGTCGGCCGACTGCCCAACGTGGCGCAGCCGGGCGCGCCCGCTCTCGCCCACGAGCGCCAACGAGAGTGCAGAACGAAACCGCACCCACCACGAAGGATCGAACAATCCGCGCTCGAGCTGCGGCTGTGCCTCCCCGGCGCGGAGCGCGCCGAGCGCCTGCGCCGCCGCGGCCCGCACGTAGTCCTGCGGGTCATCGAGCAGCCGCATGGCCGCGGCCACCGATTCGGCGTGCGGATACCGCCGCAGCGCACGCGCCGCCGGCGCGCGCACCTCGGAACTCGAATGCGCGGCAAGGGCCGTCACCGCCGGGCGCAGTGACGGCAAGCCGAGCGACTC
>JBBQZD010000116.1:0-8303 GCA_038208045.1 Gemmatimonadales bacterium
ATCACGGTGCTCGCGCTGGTCGTGCTCCTCAGCAGCGTGCAGGTGCGACGCAGCCTGCAGCCGCTGACGGAACTTGGCGCGGCGACGCGCCGGCTGGCGCAGCGGGACTTCTCGGGGACGGTGGCCGTGTCGAGCGGCGACGAGTTCGAGTACCTCGCCGATTCCTTCAATCACATGACCGCAGAGATCGACCGGCAGTTCCGGACGCTCACCGCCGTGAACGCCATCGACCAGGTAGCGCTGGCCGCGCGCAACGCGTCGGATGTCGCGGCGACGGCCGCCGTCCGTCTGCGCGATGCGCTCGCATGCGAGGCGGTGGACGTATACATCGCCGGTGGCCGGCCGGACGATCCCTGGCGGTGCGTTGGCGCCTCCACCGGTGACGCGCGCGACGGGGATCCCATCCGGCCAGCCGCGCGCGACCTCCAGGCGCTGCGCACGGGCGGCGACGGGTGGCTGCACGCACGCGGCCGTGACCTCGACTGGCTGCCGACGCACGACGGCCATGCCGCGCTGCTGCCGCTCATCAGCCACGGCGAGCAGGTGGGTCTGGTCGTGGCGCGCGGCGACGCCACATGGACCGACGAGCGTCTGCACGCGGCCCGGCACCTGGGCGACCAGCTGACGCTGGGGCTGCGCAACGCGGGGCTCATCGACCGGCTGAACGATCTCAGCTACGGCGCGCTGTTCGCGCTGGCTCGCACGGTGGACGCCAACTCGCCGTGGACCGCGGGCCATTCGGAGCGCGTCACGGCGCTGAGCCTCTGCATCGGCGAGCACCTCGGCCTCGGCACCGCCGCACTCGACACCATTCACCGAGGCGGATTGCTGCACGACATCGGCAAGGTGGGCATACACATCGAGGTGCTCGACCTCGACGGACCGCTGAGTGCGGCGGAACGTGCGACGATCCAGACGCATCCCGCGCTCGGCGCGAAGATCCTGGCACCGATTGCCGCGTTCGACGACGCCATCCCGATCGTGTTGCATCACCACGAGAAGTTCGACGGCCGCGGATACCCTGCGGGGCTACGGGGCGAGTCCATTCCCTACCTCGCGCGGCTGGTGGCCGTGGCAGACGTCTACGATGCGCTCGTGTCGGACCGCCCGTATCGGCGCGGCTGGCTGCACGGAGAGGTACTCGCTCACATGCGCGCCGAAGCCGGCCTGCAGTTCGACCCGGGGATCGTCGAAGCGTTTCTCGTGGTTATGGATAAGGTCGGTGACCAAGCGCGGTTCCGACCGATGCCGCAACCCACCGGACGTCCGGCGTGAAGCAGCGCGACGACAGGCCCCCGCCGGCGCTTCCCGGGCCAGACCGAACGGCCCCGTCGTTCGCCGCCCGCGAGGCGGCGCGACGCGAGGCGCTGGAGCGTGCCATGCGCCGGGGCGGCTTTGGGGGCCGGCGCGTGCGCGACCCGTGGGAACGCCCTCCCGGTCCCCGACGATGGGCCAACCAGGAGCCGGCGGACCGGTACGCCGGTGAGACCAACGCCGCCCTGCCCCGAGGCCTCAAGCGCGCGCTCGCCGGCATCGCGGTGCTCGCCTTGGCGATCGCGCTGTGGCCGTCCGCGCCGACAACCTTGCCCGCGCGCGTGCTCGGCGTCTACCGGACCGATGCACCCGAGTACGAGAATCGGTGGTTCAAGCTCGAGCCCAAGCGCCTGCTGTTCCAGGTCAGCGACACCGGTGAGCTGCTCGTCGGGCACCAGATCACGAAGGTCGCGGTGACGCCCTTTGAAGACAGCACCAGGTACCGGGTGGAGTACCTCGACATCGGCCAGCGGCAGGGAAACCCCTCGTTTGAGTTCGTCTTCGTGGATGGCCGCCCTCCGCTGATCATCGTGGCCCACCAGGGGCCCGTCACCTGGGTTCGGGCGACGGCACCGGACGGCGGTCCCTGAGTTCGCGCGTCGAGCCAGGACCCGCGACCGGCACCCCCTTGCATCTCGTCGCGTCGGCAGGCGGCGCGTGGCGCCCCGTCGCGCCGGCGCACATACTTGCGCGGCCATTAGATTGCGCGATTCCAATGCGCGCCGTGCGACTCCCGTGGAGGCCCAGCGATGATCGTCAGTACCGGCCTGAACGTCCTGCTCCAAGTGCAGTCGGCCGCCGACCGGCTCGCCGCCGCCCGCTCCGGACTGGACATCCCGATCGCTGAGCGCCTGGTGGGGCTATTGGGCATCGCCACGATGCTCGTGATCGCGCTGCTCCTGTCGTACAACCGCCGCGCCATCAATTGGCGGCTCGTCCTGTCCGGCCTTGGCCTGCAGGCCGTGTTCGGCGTCATCGTGCTGAAAACGAATGCCGGCCGCGCGGTCTTTCAGGCCATCGGCGGACTGATCACGGCCCTGCTCGGCTTCCAGGAGCAGGGGGCGCGCTTCGTCTTCGGCAACCTCGTGCAGTCCACGGTTCCCGTGACCGGGGGCGGCGCGAGCGTCGGCATGGTGGCGCAGACCGGCGCGTACTTCGCGTTCAACGTGCTCCCGACCATCATCTTCTTCTCGTCGCTGATGTCGGTGCTCTACTACCTCGGCATCATGCAGGTGATCGTGAAGTCGCTGGCCTGGGTGATGCAGCGGACGCTGGGCACCTCTGGCGCGGAAACGCTCTCGGCCTCGGGGAACATCTTCCTCGGGCAGACCGAGGCGCCGCTGCTGATCAAGCCGTTCATCGCGAAGATGACCCGGTCGGAGATCAACACGGTGATGGTCGGCGGGTTCGCGACCGTCGCCGGCGGCGTGCTGGCGGCCTACGTGGGGATGCTGTCGGGCATGCTGCCGGGCATCGCCGCACACCTCCTCGCCGCGAGCGTGATGAACGCCCCGGCCGGCCTGGTGCTCTCGAAGATCATCCTCCCGGAGACCGAGGTCCCCGAGACGCGCGCAGGCATCAAGTCGGCGACGGTTCCGGCCGAGGAGCCGACGGAGGGCAAGCGCCGCTGGCGCTTTCGCGGCGCGGCCAACGACAGCCCAGACAGCAGCGTGATCGAGGCGGCGGCCAACGGTGCCGGCCAGGGCGTGCAACTCGCCATCAACGTCGCGGCCATGCTGATGGCCTTCGTGGCGCTGGTCGCGCTGCTCAACGCGATGCTCGGCTGGGGCGGTGGCTTGCTTGGGTTCGAGCACCTGAGCCTGCAGTCCATCCTCGGGTTCCTGCTGCGGCCGCTCGCGTGGGTCATGGGCGTGCCGTGGTCCGACACGGCGTACGTCGGCAGCCTCATTGGCCTGAAGACGACGCTGAACGAGTTCGTGGCCTACGCGCAGTTCGCTTCGGACCTTGGAACCGCGCAGGTGCTGCAGCCGCGCAGCGCGATCATCCTGACGTATGCGCTGCTCGGCTTCGCGAACTTCTCGTCGATCGCCATCCAGATTGGCGGCATCGGCGGACTGGCGCCGGACCGGAAGAAGGACATCGCCGGTCTGGGACTTCGCGCAATGATCGCGGGCAACCTCGCCGCCTTCATGTCGGCGTCGCTGGCGGGCATGCTGTCGTAGCCTCGGGCGACTCCCGCCGCCGGGGCATACGAGGCCCCGACCAGGAATGGTCGGGGCCTCGTGGCGTTTCGGGCGTCGCGCCGCATAGTTTTCAGACATGGCAGGCATTGCAGGTGCTGCCCCCCCGGAGTCCCTTATGCGCGAATTCACCGACGGCTCGACCGCGATCGTGCGCGGCGCCCTCGATGCGGGTTGTACGTTCTTTGCCGGCTATCCCATCACGCCGGCCTCGCCGATCCTCATGCAGATGATGCGCGAACTCCCGAAGGCCGACGGGGTTGCGGTGATGGGCGAGGACGAGATCGCCTCGATTGGCATGTGCATTGGCGCCACGCTCGCGGGGGCGCGCGCGATGACGGCCACGTCCGGGCCGGGCCTCTCGCTGTACAGCGAGAACATCGGGCTCGC
This sequence comes from Gemmatimonadales bacterium, assembly GCA_038208045.1. GTDB lineage: Bacteria > Gemmatimonadota > Gemmatimonadetes > Gemmatimonadales > Gemmatimonadaceae > PNKL01. The sequence goes on from JBBQZD010000116.1 coordinate 3,906, forward strand.
CATCATGGGCGAGGTGCCGCTGGTGATCGTGGACGTGCAGCGACTCGGCCCGGCGACGGGCGGGGCGACGACCGTCGGGCAGGGCGACGTGCAGTTCGTCCGGTGGGGCACGGCCGGCGGCTATCCGGTCATCGCGCTCGCGCCGTCATCGGTGGCCGAGTGCTATTCGCTGACGCGGCGCGCCTTTGACCTGGCGGAACGGTTCCGTTGCCCGGTGTTCGTCGTGACGGACAAGGAATTGAACATGACGACGACCACCGTCGCGGTGGACACCTACGAGCCGTACCCGGTGCGCGCGCGCGCCGTGCTGGCAGCCAGCGAGCCGCCGTACCGCTACGTGCCCGCCGCCGACACCGCACCGATCGCCCAGTTCGGCGGCGACGGCGTGGTGCGGTTCACCGGCTCGACGCACGACGAGCGCGCGATCATCACCAAGGCGCCCGGCACGGTGGCGCAGCTCAACGAGCACCTGCGCGCGAAGATCGAGGAGCACACCGACGAGATCGAACTGTGCGTGCACGACGCGCAGCCGGGCGCCACGACGCTGTTCGTGAGCTACGGCGTGACGGCGGGGGCCATGCGCGAGGCCGTCGCGCGCCTGCGCGCCGCCGGCACGGCGGTGTCGGCGCTCACCATCCAGAGTCTGTGGCCGGTGCCGGAGCGCGCGATTGCCGCGGCCCTCGCCGGCGTCACGCGCGTGATCGTCGCCGAGCTGAACCACGGACAGTACCGGCGCGAGATAGAACGCCTCGCCGGACCGGTGCAGGTGGTCGGCCTCCACCGCGTGGACGGCGAGCTGATTGCGCCCGACGCGTTCATGGAGGCCGTGCGATGACCGCGACCACCATCACGCCGCTGGGCACCTATCGCAACGAGACGCCCTATCCGTTCTGCCCGGGGTGCGGCCATCACACGATCCTCGATCACCTGAACGCGGCGCTCGTGGCGCTGCAGCTCGACCCGCGCGAGGTGGTGCTGGTGACCGACATCGGCTGTTCGGGGCTCAGCGACCAGTACTTCGCGACGAGCGCCTTCCACGGCCTGCACGGGCGCAGCATCACGTACGCCACCGGCATCAAGCTCGCCCGCCCCGACCTGAAGGTGATCGTGGTGATGGGGGACGGTGGCACCGGCATCGGCGGCGCGCACCTGCTGAACGCGGCGCGGCGCAACATCGGCCTCACCGTGCTGGTGTTCAACAACCTCAACTTCGGCATGACGGGCGGCCAGCACTCCACCACGACGCCGGCCGGCGCCATTACCAGCACCACGCCCGGCGGCAACCTCGAACGGCCGCTCGACATCTGCGCCACGGTGGCCGCCAATGGCGCGGGGTATGTGTGGCGCGGCACGAGCTTCGACCGCGAACTCCCCGAGCGCATCGCCGAGGCGGTACGCGCCGACTGTTTTGCGCTGCTCGACATCTGGGAGCTGTGCACCGCGTACTTTGTCCCCAGCAACCAGGCGTCGAAGAAGACGCTGACGGCCACGATGTCGTCGCTCGACCTCCAGCCCGGCATGCTCCATCGAGCGGAGTACCCCGAGTACGCTGCGGCGTACCGCGAGGCGGCGGCGCTGGTGCGCGGGCAGCCGCGCCTGACGCCGCAGCCGATCACGCCGCGCTTCACGTCCCAGCTCGACCGCCCGTTCCGGCTCGTCATCGCCGGCTCGGCGGGCGCCAAGGTGCGCTCGACGGCGCACCTCGTGGGCGAGGCCGCGCTGCTCTCGGGGCTGTGGGCCGCGCAGCGCGACGACTATCCCGTGACGGTCAAGACGGGGCACAGCATCGCCGAACTGGTGTTCAGCCCGCAGGCGATTGACTACACGGCCGTCACGCGCCCCGACGCGATGGTGCTCCTGAGCGCGGAGGGCGTGTCGAAGGTGGGCCGCCAACTCGCGGCAATGCAGGCGACCGACCGCGTCTTCGCCGTGCCCGCCGTCGCCGACGTGCAGACGAAGGCCACCGTGACCGTCATTGATCCGGCGCAATCTCCGGTGCGCCTTGGCGCCGGGCGGGTGGCGCTGTACACGGTCGTGCGGGCGCTGCAGGAACTCGGCGTGCTCCCTGTCGAGGCGTTCGAGGCGGCGGCGACGCTGCGCTCCTCGCGGCACGCGGACGAGAATGTGGCGACCATTCGGGCGGCGCTCGGCACGGAACCGGCCCACGATCCGGCGGAGCCCGCGTAGCCCGCGCGGCCCGCGCGCGGGCTCGCGACCTCCTAGCGCGCGACGGGCGGCGGGCCGGCCCCGATCCGCCGGTCCCACGCCTCCACCCGGCCGTCGCCCAGAAGTGACTCTAGTTCGCCCCACGCGGCCTCCAGGTGCTCCGCGGCCGCCGCGCTCAGCGGTGCGCCAAGGTCAAAGACCTCCCCGCGCACGCCGAGCACGAACGCGGGAGGCGGCGGCCCGCCGGTGATATCGCGACAGACGCTGAGCACCGCTTCCGGGCTCAGCGCGTGCGTGCTGTAGCTCGCGTCGCGACTGGCGACGGCGCGTCGCAGGCGGAAGGAGCCCGGGCAGTCGGCGTCGGCGTCCACGAAGAGCGCGAGGTCGGCGCCCCGCAGGTCCAGCGCGTGCTCGATATGCAACTGGAAGTCGCCGACCGTGCGGACATCAAGACTCGTTTGGCCGTCGAGCCAGGTCTCGGCGCGGTCGAGCAGCAGCGGCCCGAGCGCGTCGTCGCCACGGCTGCGGTTGCCGCACGCGAAGACCACGAGTCGCGCCGGCACGTCGCTACCCCGCGTTACTGGTGCAGGCACCGGTGCTCCCCCGGCGCAGTCGGTCGATCACCACGCCCCCGGCATCCACCAGCTCCACCAGCAGCGGCATGCGCCCAAGGGCATGGGTCGCGCACGACAGGCACGGGTCGTACGCGCGGATGGCCACCTCGATGTGGTTCAGGAGCCCCTCGGTCAGTTCCTTGCCGTCCAGGTAGCGCGCCGCCACGCTGCGCACCGACTCATTCATGGCCTGGTTGTTGTGCGTCGTGGCGACAATCAGGTTGGCCTTCACCACGAGATCGTTTTCGTCGACCTTGTTGTGGTGGAACAGGGTGCCGCGCGGCGCCTCCAGCACGCCCACCCCCTCCAGCGCGCGCGCACCGCTGGTCACGAGGTCGGTGCCGAGAATGTCGGGATCGTCGAGCAGCCGCTCGATGCGCTCGGCGGCGTGCAGCATCTCGATGAGCCGGGCCCAATGATACGCGAGGGTGGCATGCTGCATGCCGCCGCCGGCCGCCGCCCGGAAGGCCTGCCGCTCGGTCTCGGCCAGCGGCGTGCCCAGCCGGTCACTGATGTTCATCCGGGCGAGGGGCCCCACGCGATACCAGCCGTCGTCCTCGCCGAGCGAGACGATGAAGGGGAACTTCATGTACGTCCACGGCTTCACCTCTTCGTGGATGACGCGGTTGTACCGCGCGTAGTCCACCTGGTCGAAGATGGTGGCGCCCGTCGCGTCCCGGGCCCGCAGGACGCCGTCGTAGAGATCCGACTCGCCGTCCGGCGCGACGAGGCCGAGGTAGTTCGAGGGAAAGACGCCAAAGGTCGCGCTGTGGGCGCTCGACTCGAACAGCCGGCGGCCGAGCGCCACCGCGTCGCGGCTCCACGCGATGATCTCGCCGATGCCGCGGCGCATCTCGTCGCGCTCGCTCTGGGTCAGCTCCTTGTTCATGCCGCCTGGAAGCACCGCCTTGCCGTGCACGCGCTTGCCGGTGATGTGCCGAATGACTTCCTGGCCGAACTTCCGCAGCAGCACGCCGCGGAGCGCGAGTTCCGGTTCGGCGGCGATGAGGCCGATGAGGTTGCGCCGCTCGGCGTCGGAGTCGAAGCCGAAGAGCAGGTCGGGGCTGGCGAGGTGAAAGAAGTGCAGCGCGTGCGACTGCAGCATTTGCCCCGAATGCAGGAGCCGCCGAAGTTTTTCCGCCGTCGGCGTCAACTGGCGCGCCCCGACGAGCATGTCCATGGCCTTGCCCGCCAAAAGATGATGGCTCACCGGGCAGATGCCGCAGAGGCGCTGCACGATCACCGGCACCTCCCAGTAGGGGCGCCCCTGGATGAACTTCTCGAACCCGCGAAATTCGACGATGTGCAGGCGGGCCTGCCGCACGTGGTTGTCTTCGTCGAGCAGCAGCGTGACCTTGCCGTGCCCCTCCACGCGGGTGACGGGTTCGATCGCCACACGGCGAAGCGTGCGGGGGTTCGTGGCGGTTTCGAGGGTGCGGCTCACGGGGCCTCTCGCGGTCAGTCGTAGCGAATGAGCGGGCCGGACAGCGTCGGCTCACGCCCGGCGAGGAGTTCGGTCAAAAAGTGCCAGAAGACGTCGGCCGAGGGCGGGCAGCCGGGCAGCGTGTAGTCCACCTTCACCACGTGGTGCAGCGGTACCACCTTGTCGAGCAGCAGC
>JBBQZD010000117.1:0-8267 GCA_038208045.1 Gemmatimonadales bacterium
GGGCGTCTCCCTTGGCCGCGATGCCGGCCGGCCGCGCAAGGCCGGGGATCACGTGCGCGGCCGTGACCCGCCGCGACGCCAGGTCAATGGTGAGCAGCGTCCCGTACGCGGCACTCACGGCGTACATCCGCCCGTCGGCGATGGTCGCGCCGGTGACCATGAACTCGCCGAGCGTCCGGTCCTTGGCAAGCGTCAGCCCCGATTTCTCGGCGAGCACCGGCACGAACTCCTCCGACAGCGTCAGGTCGCGCCGGTCGAAGCGCGACACGACCAGCCGCTGCACCAGATGGTTCGGCACCGTGACGGTGAATACGGAGTTGGAGGTCGCGTCGTAGGCCGCCGAGAGAACGTACAGCAACCGTGCGCGTACCGTGCCAAACCGTCCGCGCGTCACCTCGTCGAACTGGTCGCGCGACTCGAGGAAGTATCGGAAGTTGGAGTCGGCGCTGGCATGATCGTTCGGGCGCAGCACCACGTAGCTCTTGTTCTCGCCCACGGCGATCAGCGCGGCGCTGTCGAGGAAGGCGGCGCCCGCGAACCGGCCGAGGTCGGCCGAGTAGCCGCCGTCGATGACGGTGTATCGCTCCACATTGGCCAGCGCGCTATCAACGAGATAGACGCCGGTCGCCGTCGTCATGAGGAACCGGCCCGAGCTCGCATCGAACGCGAGGTCGGTCGGCGCACCGGTGAGTGCCAGCGCCAGCGGACGCCGGTCGCGCACCGCGAGAGTCGGCAGCGTGCCGAGCGGTCCGGCGGCGGGATCAGCAGTTGCCGCTGCCATCTCGGGCTTCTCGACGCCCCAGCGTCCGCGCAGCGAGATCTTGGCCGGCTGCCACTCCTCCAGCGACCAGTGCCAATGCCTGGGGTTGAACGAGAACCGCACCGGATCGCTCTGTCCCATGAAGGGCGGGGGCCCACTGCTGGCGAACGCCTGCACGACATTGGCAGCGACGACGAGGACGAACGCGTAGCCGGCAAGCCGCGCGATCCCCCCGAGGGCGCGGGGCTCCCCGGCGAGCTGCGCGGGCCGCACCATCAGCAGCAGCGCCCCCATGGCAAGCACGCACACCCAATAGATGACCAGCGCCCAGGTGTAGGTGTGCGCGCCGAAGATCTCGAGGCTGAAGCCCTGTCCGATGTCGCGGGCGGCGTGCATGCCGGTGTGCCGCAGGCCCATGAAGAGGCCCCACGCCGCAATGAGCACCGCCGTGCCGACGTACTTCGGCTTCGGGCCGTAGCGCAGCACGAACAGCCCGGTCAGCGCAATGAGGAGCATGCCGATGCGCTGCTCCCAGCACATCACGCACGGCGAGTCACCGCGCGCGAAGCCAAGCCAGAAGACGGCCGTGCCGACCGGGACGAGGGTGAGAAAGAGCACGGCGAGCGCAACGACCGTGAAGACGGCGTCACGGCGCGCGGGCGCGGCGCCGGAGTCGGGGGCCATGAGCGTGGGCGCGGTCATGGTCAGTAGTTCAGGCCGGGGAGAAGCCCCGTGCGGGTGGCCATCGCAAACAGAAAAACCATCAGCAGCGCGCTGGCGGCGAGCAGGCGGAAGGCCAGGCGCTCGCGCGCCGGCCGGCGCAGCACGAGCAGCGCGGCGGCGAGGATCAGCAGCAGGCTCAGGAACTCCACGACGGCACTCCAGGGGGGCCGAGGCGCGGACGTGCGGCGCGGGCGCGCCGACGGTGGAGGGAATTCTGGCCTGCCGCGCGCCCGCGGGCAATCGGGCCGATGTGCGGACGTGCCTGACTGGCGCTTTGCGCGCCGGCTTCGGATAATTTCTCCATGCGCATCGGCTTGGTAGGTTTCGCGGGGTCCGGGAAGACGACTGTCTTCAACACGCTCACCGGGCTCAACGTCCCCATCGGCTTCGGCGGCGAGGTGCACCTCGGCACCGTCCGGGTGCCCGACGCACGCATTGACGCACTGAGCGCCATCTTCTCACCGAAGAAGACCACGTTCGCCGAGATCGTGTTCAGCGACATCCCGGGCGAGCACGGCGCCGAGCACAAGGGGCTCTCGGGCAAGGCGCTGCAGCAGATTCGCGACCAGGACGTGCTCTGCCTGGTGCTGCGCGCCTTCCAGAATCCCGCCTTGGAGAGCGCGGCCGATCCGGAGCGTGACCTTGACGCGTTCGTGAACGAGTGCCTGTTGGCGGATCTCCTGATGATCGAGCGCTGGCTCGACAAGGCGAAGAAGGAGAAGAAGGACGCACTCGAGATCTCGCACTTCGAGATGATGAAGGCGACGCTCGAGGCGGAGAAGCCGCTGCGGTCCATTCTGGCCTCGCACCTCGATCGCAGCAAGCTCACGAATTTCGGCTTCCTCACCGACCGGCCGTTGATGGTGGCGGTGAATCGCGCCGAGGAGGAGGCGACCGCGCCGCTGCCGGCCGGCATCGAGGCGCGCCTGGAACCGCTGCACGCCGCAGGGCTCGTGCTCTCGGCGAGCGTGGAGGCGGAAATCGCGGTCATGGACGCCGCCGACCAGAAGGCCTTCCTCGAGGACCTCGGCCTCGCGGAATCGGCGTTGACGCGATTCATCCGTACGGCGTATGGTCTGCTCGACCTGATCTCGTTCTTCACCGTGGGCACTGATGAAGTGCGCGCGTGGCCCATCAAGCGCGGGACGCACGCCCGGCAGGCGGCCGGCAAGATTCACTCCGATCTCGAGCGCGGGTTCATCCGCGCCGAGGTGACGACCTATGAACACTTCATGCTGCACAAGTCCGAGTCCGCCGCGCGCGACGCGGGCCACCTGAAGCTCGAGGGCAAGGACTACGTCGTCGGCGACGGCGACATCCTGAACATCCGCTTCAACGTCTAGGGAAAGGCCGCCGCCCGCACGCGCTGCAGGTAGTCGCCGCCGGGGTTCAGCTCGCCCGGCTTCACGGCCGACTGGTACGAGAAGAGGACGAAGCCCCGGGCGCCCACCTCGCGCGCGGCGCGGATCTTGGCCACGGTGGAGTCGGCGATCTGCCGGTACGCGCCGATGCCCGCCCAGACGCGCTCTGGCCCGCCCGCCTCGACCGCCACACGGATCTGATCGCGGAAGATGTCCGTGTTCGTGGAGTACGCCATGAGCGCGGCCACGTCGAGGAAGCCGCGGCGCAGCCAGCTGCGCCAGTCCTGAAAGCGGTTCTCGTACGCGTCCTTGGCGTTGGCGAAGACGTCGGCGGAGACGAGCACCCGCGGATTGCGCTTCTTGACGGCGACGTAGATGCGCTCGACCAGCTCGGTGACCTGGTCGCGCCGGAAGTCGGCGTAGCGCGCCGGGAAGGAGTCGGCGTAGACGAGCGGGTCCGACTCGAGCGCGGCGAACCGCGCGCGCTGGTCGGCGGCGAGTTGCGGCACGAGCCACAACCGGAAGCGGTCGAGCGAGACGCGCGCGTAGTCGAAATCCGGGGCGGGGTAGCGCACGTAGTCGAAGTTCAGCCCGTCCACGTCGTAGTGCTCGAGCACGTCCATCCAGATGGCGTAGATGTGTTCCTTGGTCTCCGGCGCGGCCGGCGACAGGTAGACGCCCTCCACGCGATCACGCGCCCCCTTGGCGTGCTCCACGATGCGCGCGCGGTAGCTCGGGTCGCGCGGGTCGGCGGCGTAGAGCTCGCGGGCCAGCGAATACGGCACCGCCAGCAGGTCGGGCCGCAGGTTGTACATGTGCCGCGGGTCGGTGGGCGGCGTGTCCATGTTGGCGAGGAAGGCCGTGTTGAGCCACGCGTGTACCGACAGCCCGCGCTGATGCGCCTCGCGGATCACGAGCGCGAGCGGGTCGAAGTTGGGTAGCGGGGCGATGGAGGTCGCGCGCGGTTCCCATCGCGCGTCGTAGAAGGCGTCGCCGCGGCCGCGCACCTGCACGATGAGCGTGTTGAATCCGGCGTCCGCCGCACGGGCCACCATGCGCTTGATGCTGTCCGGATGATCGAGCGCGCTGCGCACGACCCAGAGCGCGCGCACTTCGGCGGGTGCGACGCGCGCTGGAGCCGTGGTGGCGGGACGGCGAGGCGCGCAGGCGACTGAAAGCGCGGCGAGCGGCACCGCGACTGCCAGGAGGACCCTCGATGCGATGCGCATGATGTGCGGGGCGTTGATGGGGAGATGGCCGCGCGCGAAGTGGGAAACCCCGCACGGCGGGTGCCCGAAGAGTCCGGACCTTTCGTATTATATGGCGTCCAGCCAGACTCGGCCCGTCCGACCTTCGCGCGGAGTGCATCGCATGACCGTTCGTTCGCCGCTCCTCGTCGTGGCGCTCTGCGCCGTCGTCGCACCCGCGCTCCCGGCGCAATACGTCATCGGCACGCGCGATTCACTCACTGCCCGCGTGGACGCCGTCTACCGCGCCTTCGATCGCACCGACTCGCCGGGCTGCGCCGTGGGCGTCTATCGCGACGGGAAGATCCAGTACGCCCGCGGCTACGGCATGGCCAATCTCGAGCTCGGCGTGCCGAACTCGCCGCGCACCGTCTTCGACGTGGGCTCGGTGTCGAAGGAGTTCACGGCCACGGCCGTACTGCTGCTGGCGCAGCAAGGGAAGCTCGCGCTCGGTGATCCGGTCCGGAAATACTTTCCCGAGATGCCGCCGTACGCGGCTTCGGTGACGCTGCGGCAGATGCTGAACCACACCAGCGGCATCCGCGACTACTTCACGCTCATGGGCATCGCCGGTCACAGCACCGAAGGCGTGGGCGACACCCTCGACTTCCTGCGCGTCATCACACGCTCAGCGGAGCCCAACTTTCCCATCGGCTCGCGCTACCTGTACAGCAACAGCGGCTTCGCACTGCTCGGGCAGCTGGTCTACCGGCTGAGCGGCACGCCCCTGCCGGCCTTCCTGCAGCAGCAGGTGCTCGGCCCACTGGGCATGCGCGACTCGCGGTCGCTCGTGGACCACAACGCGTTGATCCCGAATCGCGCCCAGGGCTACGCGCCACGGGCGGGCAGCTTTGTCATTGCCGCGTCGCTGTTCGACGGCACCGGCGGCGCGGGCTCGATGCACTCCACGGTCGAGGACTTCGCGCGCTGGGACCACAACTTCGATGACCCGGTCGTCGGGGGCCAGGCGCTCATCGACTCGCTGCAGGTGCGCGGCAAGCTCGTGACCGACTCGACCATCTCGTATGCGCTCGGCCTGTCGGTGGACAGCTGGCGCGGCTTGCGCACGGTGTCGCACGGCGGCTCCTGGGCGGGGTACCGCGCGCACTTCATCCGGTTTCCCGCGCAACGCCTGAGCGTGGCGACGTTCTGCAACCTGACGACGTCGGGGCCGGATACGCTGGCGATCAAGACGGCGACGGTCTATCTGGCGTCGCAGATGTCGCCCGACACGATTGGCGCGTGGGACAGCGCGCTGACCTCGGCGGCGCCGGTGGCGATGACCGCCGAGCAGCTGCGCGCGTTCGAGGGCGCCTGGCGCAATGTCACGCTGGGCGAGGTGCGGCGTGCGCGCGTCATCGGCGACAGTCTGATGAGCGGCGCTGGCGGGACGCTTGCGCGGCTGGTGCCGCTGGGGAGCGGCCGGTTCCGCGTTGGGCGCACCAACACCGAGTGGACGTTCGCCGTCGGGGCGGGGGCCGCGGGGCCCGCGCCGCTGAGCATCCGCACGCGCGGCGGCACGACACGCTACGAGCGCATCGCCGTGACGCCGTTCACGGCCGCGCAGCTCGCCGAGTACGCCGGCGACTACCGGAACGACGAAGTCGAGACGACGCTCACGTTCGTGGCGGACAGCGGGCGACTGGTGAACGTGCGCGTCGGCAGGCGGGTCGGCACCTTCGAACCGGTGGCGCGCGACCTGTTCGCGGGAGGGGGTGGCGTGCTCGAGTTCACGCGCGATGCGCGCGGGCGCCTGACCGGATACGCCCTGCAGTCGGGACGCGTGCGCAACCTGACGTTCGTGCGCCAGCCGGTGCGTTGACGTGATGCGCCCACGCGTCGTCTGGCTCGTCCCGTTGCTGGCCGCATGCGCGCGCCAGGCCGCGCCACCGGTCACGCAACCCGCGGTGGTGCCCGCAGTGATTCCCGCGGCGCAACCCGCGGCGCAACCCGCGGCGCAATCCGCGGCGCAACCTGCGCTGTCGCTTGGCGACCCGGCCATTCCCGCGCGTCGCGTGCCGGTCTTTCCCCCGGACTGGCCGTGGCAGTCGGGCGCACGGGCGGCCTTTGCCGCGCACGCCATGGTGGCGAGCGACGAGGTGCGTGCCAGCGCGGCCGGCGTGGAGATCATGCATGCCGGAGGCAACGCGGTGGATGCCGCCGTCGCCACCGCGTTCGCGCTGGCCGTCACGTATCAGGAAGCGGGCAACTTGGGCGGTGGCGGCTACATGGTCATCCGCATGGCGGATGGCCGAACGGAGGCAATGGACTTCCGCGAGGTCGCGCCGCAGGCGGCCACACGCGACATGTACCTCGATACCGCCGGGAACAAGACCGACAAGAGTCTCGACGGGCACCTCGCCTCTGGCGTGCCGGGTTCGGTGGCGGGACTCGCGACGGTGCTGGCGCGCTACGGCACGATGCCGCTGCGAACGGTGATGCAACCTGCCATCAGGCTGGCCGATGACGGGTTCGTGGTGGACAGTGGCTTCGCTCGCTCCGTGCGCAGCGACAGCGCGCGCATCGCACGGTTTGCTGTGGCCGCCGGCACCTTCCTTCCGGCTGGTCGGGTGCCGGCCGTCGGGTCGCGCTTTCGGCAGCCGGCGCTGGCGCGGACGCTGCGCCTGATCGGCGACCTGGGGCCGGACGTCTTCTACCGCGGCGAGATCGCGGACTCGATCGTCGCCGAGATGCGGCGCGGCGGCGGCATCATCACCAAGGCGGACCTGGCGGGCTACCAGCCGGTCTGGCGCACGCCGATCCGGGCCACGTATCGCGGCTACACGCTGCTGACGATGCCGCCATCGTCCAGCGGCGGGGCGACCATCGCCGAGGCACTCAACATCCTCGAGACGTACGACTCCATTCCTCCCCTCGGCACCGCCGCCCACGCGCACATCCTTGGCGCGGCGTACCAGCGCGCCTTTATTGACCGCAACAGCCGCATGGGCGATCCTGCGTTCGTGCAGGTGCCGCTCGCCCTGCTCACCGACAAGGCCTACGCGCGCCGCCTGCGCGCGACCATCGATGCCGTGCAGGCGACGCCGACGCCGGTGCTGGAGCAGCGCATGCGCGAGGGAACGGAGACGACGCACTACTCCGTGGTGGACGCGCAGGGCAATGCGGTGGCGACGACGACCACCACCAACGGACTGTATGGGTCTGGCGTCCTGGTGCGCGGCGCGGGCTTCTTCCTGAACAACGAGATGGACGACCTGGCGGCGAAGCCCGGCGAGCCCAATCAGTTTGGACTCGTCGAGGGCGAAAACAACGCCGTGGCGCCCGGCAAGCGGCCGCTGAGCGCCATGTCGCCCACCGTCGTGCTCGATCCGGCGGGGCAGCTGCTCCTGGTCGTCGGCAGCCGCGGCGGTCCGCGCATCATCACCAGCACGTCGCAGGTCATCCTGAACGTCATCGACCAGCGCATGTCGATTGCCGACGCGATGGCGGCGCCGCGGCTGCATCACCAGGCGCTGCCGGACACGCTGCGCATGGAGCCGCACGGGCTCGATCGCGCCGTGATTGCGGTCCTGAATTCGACGGGGCACTCCGTGGGCCTCATCAGCAACGTGGGGCTGGTGAACGCGATCATGCGGGTGCGCGGCGGCTACGAGGCGGTGGGCGATCCTCGCCGACCGGGCGGGATTGTCGGATATTGAAGCAACAGGAGATGAATGTGACCGCTGCGATTCACCCCGAAGCCCCGGATTCCGTGCGCGACCAGGTGGTCGCCTGGCGCCGCCACCTGCATCGGCATCCCGAACTGTCGTTCGAAGAGCGGGAGACGTCGCAGTTCGTCGCCGACACGCTCGCGGACTTCGGCGGGTTCGAGATCACCCGCCCGACGCCGACCAGTGTCGTCGCGCGTCTCGTCGGCCAAGGCGGCCCGGGCCCGGTGCTCGCCCTGCGCGCCGACATGGATGCGCTGCCGATCCAGGAGGCCAACAGCCACGATTTCGTGTCGCACGTACCCGGCGTCATGCACGCCTGCGGGCACGATGGGCACACCGCCATGCTGCTGGGCGCAGCGAAGATCCTCGTGGCGCGGCGCGAGGTGCTGCGCGGCGAGGTGCGCCTGCTCTTCCAGCACGCCGAGGAGTTGTATCCCGGCGGCGCGTCGCAGATGGTAGCGGCGGGTGTGCTCGACGGCGTCGACCTGGTGATCGGCGCGCACCT
>JBBQZD010000118.1:0-8194 GCA_038208045.1 Gemmatimonadales bacterium
AGCTGGCCGAAGGCACCAGCGGCCATTGACGCCATCGCCTCCGGATCGGCATCGCCGACGACCACGATCACCTGTTCGCCGTTCAGGGCCACCGCGCCGTGCCACGTGCGAAGGTCCGACGGCTGCAGCGAACGGAGGGCCTGTTCCGTGCCCAGCGCGACGCGCGCGTACGGATGCGCACCCCAGGCGGCTTGCGCGGCCAGCTGCAGCGGATGGTGGTACATGTCGTCGCGCAGCTGCGCGAGCTGCGACAGCGCGACGTTTCGCTCGCTGTCCAACGCGTCGCCCGGCATCGTGGGAGCCTGCACGACGTCCGCCAGCAGGGCCAGCGCTCCTTCCAACTGCGCCACGGGCGCCGACGTCGTCCACGCCAGCGTCTCCGCACCGGCGTTGGCCGCGAGCACGGCACCGAGCCGCTCGCCTTCCTCGGCGATCCGCGCCGCGTCGCGGCTGCCGGTGCCCTTCAGCGAGGTGCGCAGCATGAGCGTGGAGATGCCCAGCGACTGCGGGGCCTCGTGCACGGCGCCCGCGCCCACGAAGACTCCGGCGTACGCCATCGGCGTGCGCGGCGTGCGCCGGACGAGAATCGGCACCCCCGACGCCGAGAGGAACTGCTGCACCCCATCCAGGCGACGGACCAGCCGTGCGGGCGCCGGAACGATGCGCGCAACCGGGAAGGCGCGGCTTGGTGGCAGCTCGGGTCCGGTGCCAGCGTCGAGCGCCGCGCGCAACGACGCCGTGTCGGCGCTGAGGGGCGCCGCCGCCGACGGACGGTAGATGACGACCGCAGCCGCGTCGGGGTCGAGATGGCGCGCGGTGACGTCGGAGACCAGTGCGGGCGACGCGCGCTGCATGGCCTCGAAGTAGTCGCCGGCCATGCGCCAGTCGCCAACAGCCTCCCACGCGGCCAGGTGATTCGCGCGCCCTTCCATGGTCTGCAGGCGGCGCATCCACGCCGCGTCGTGCATGCGGCGGATGCGATCGAGCTCCTGCTCGGTCACGTCGCCGGCGCGGACGCGCGCCAGCTGATGCCAGGCGCTGGCCGCACCTTCGGTCAGGCGATCGGCGCGGCCCGTGGCGTGCACCACGAACACGCCGGTGTCGACCGGCACGTACTGGTATGCGGAAATGCTCGAGGCGAGCTGTCGCTCCCGCACGGCGCGGTACAGGCGCGACGCACGGCCCGACGAGAGCACGCTCGACACGACGTCCAGCACCGGCGTGTCGGGATGCTGCAGGGCCGGCGTGCGCCAGCCCATGGCCAGTTCCGCCTGTGCGATGTCGCCGCTCCATTCGCGCACGCGAAAGTCGCGGCGCGGTGGCTCCGCCGGCCCCCGGTCGCGGGTGACAGCCTCGCCCGGCAGGTGGCCATAGTGGCGCTCCACGAGCCGGAGGGCCTCGTCGAGGTCCACGTCACCGGCAATGCTGAGCACCGTGTTGGCCGGCCGATAGTAGCGCTGGTAGAAGCCGTGCACATCGTCGCGAGTGAGCGCGCGCAGGCCGGGCTCGCGCCCGATGCGCCATCGGCGCATGCGGTGCCGGTCATGCAACAACTCGTACAGCGTCTCGCCGGCGACCGCGCGCGGGCTATCGGCCTTGCGCTTGGCCTCCTCGACGATGACCTCGAGCTCGCGTGACAGCTCGCCCGCGTCGATACGCGAGTTGGCGTAGGCGTCCGCCTGGATCTCGAGTCCGGCCGCGAAGCCCGACGCGGGCAGGACCGTGTAGTAGATGGTGTGGTCGTAGATCGTGCCGGCGTTGAGGTACCCGCCCTGCGCCTTGGTCTGCTTGGCGATCTCGCCGACGCCGCGCGATGGCGTGCCCTTGAAGAACATGTGCTCGAGCACGTGCGAAACGCCCACTACGTCGTCGGGCTCGTCAAAGTACCCGGCCTTGACCCACGTGACGATGGCCACGACCGGCACGCGGTCGTCGGGCGCCACGAGCACGGTGAGGCCGTTCGCCAGGCGGTGCCGGTGCACCCGGTCGGGGGCCAGCACGCCGTCGAGCAGCCGCGAAGCGCTCATCGGGCCAGCGGCAGCTTGCGCACCGCGAGCAGCGCGAGCGCCAGGCAGGCGCCGCCGTACGCGAGCACGTGCCAGAGGTCATGCAGGGCCACGGGCTGCGACGCGTACCATGCCTCGCGCATCGCATCGAGGCGATGCGTGGGCGGCAGGACGCGCACGGCCGTGTGCAACCAGTGGCCGGCGTCCATCGCCGGCTCCACCTGCCGCGCGAGCAGCGTGCCGAGCCAGACCACGATTACCAGCGCGCCGTCCTGGTTCGTCAGCGCGCTGAAGAGAACGGTCAGGCCGCCGAGGAGCACGAACGACAGCGCACAGGCCATCGCGACGCCCAGCACGGGCTGCGGCGTCGTGTACCAGCCGATGGCGGCCGCCATGAGCGCGGCGAGCGCGACGGCGACCACCAGATGCGCCAGCCAGGCGACGGCGTAGAACGCCGGCACCGGCACCGGCTTGGAAAAGAGGAAGCGGTAGTGTCCCTTCTGCCGGTCCTGCGACACCATGCCGTTGGTGCCGAGCAGCACGGCAAGCGGAATGAACATCATCATGGCTTGCTTCAGCTCAATCGCGCTGAGCCGCAGCCCGTCGGGGGAGGTCCAGAAGCCGGGCGTGACCGACTGCGGCCGGACCGCGATGAAGGTGAAGACGACGAGCATCGCCGCGATCGCGAACGGCAGCGCGAACCGCTGCCACAGGGAGTCGAGCAGCTGCCAGCGCACGTAGGCGAGCCACCGCGAGGACCGGTCGGTCATGGGCGCACCGCCTCGCGAAACTGGTGTTCCAGCGACGACTCATGCGGCACGACGGCGGTCACGCGCGCGCCCGCGGTGATGGCAGCCGCGAGCCCGGCATTGAGCGCGTCGTTGTTTGCGGCGCGCACCAGCCACGCCCCGTCGGCCAGCCGCTCGCACGACGCGAAGTGCGCCGCGAGCCGGCTGTCCCCGTCGGCCACCCGAATGAGCCACGCCGTGGCGGCCTGCCCGGCGCCGCTGATCGAGACGATGCGCTGCAGCCGTCCGTGGTCGATGATGGCCACGCGGTGGCAGAGGCGCTCGAGTTCATCGAGGTTGTGCGAGGCGATGAAGATGGTGCGGTCGGGACGGCGCAATCCGTCCACGAGGTCGCGGAAGCGGCTGGACCAGACGGGATCGAGGCCATGCGTCGGTTCGTCGAAAACGAGCACGCGGCTGTCGCGCAGGAGCGCCTGCGCCAGCCCGAGACGCTGGAACGTGCCCTTCGACAGCGCCTTGATGGACTTGCGGCGGTGCTCGCCGAGACCGACACGCTCGATGGCGTCGTTCACGGCCGCCTCCAGGCCGGCCGCGGGCACGCCGGCCAGCGTGCCAAGCCGGCGCAACGCGCCCTCCACACGCCAGAACGGGGGCAGCGCCATCAGTTCGGGCAGGTACCCGACGCCGTGCCGCTCCACGTAGGCGCGCGGCGCCTGGCCGTCGAGGCGCACCGCGCCGTCGCTCGGGGCGAGGAAGCCGAGCATCATGGCGATGAGCGTGGTCTTGCCGGCGCCGTTGGGGCCCGCGATGCCGACGACTTCGCCGGCGGCCACCTCGAGCGAGAAGTCGTCCACGGCGCGCACGCGCTTGCCGAGCAAAGGATGGTAGGTGCGGCCGACGCCGCGAAAGGCAATCATCGGCGGCGCACCGGCGGCCGACGTCGGCAAGGCGCCAACGCTGGCGCTGGCGCTGGCGCTGGCGCTGGCGCCGGCGCCGTCGCCGGCCGTGGAGGAGGCGCCGACGGCCGTCAGTGGACGATGCGCAGGAGTCCCGCGTCGGCGCAGCCGCGCACGAAGCTCTCCGCGTCGCCGGTCGGTATCAGCATGCCCGTCAGCGAGAAGCCGCGGCGCGCCTCGCTCTGCATGAACTCCGCCGTCGTGCGGTGGGCCGCCGTGGCGCTGGCGTCGCGCATCTGTTCGACGATCTCCTCCCACGAGCCCTCGTACCCGCGGCCGTCGCTGAACACCGCGCGATGCGGGCCTTCCTGCGTCCGGTGGTCGGAGAACTGGCCCAGGAGCGTGCCGAACAGCTCCAGCTGGTCGCGCGCCTCCCGCTCGGCCTGTTCGTTGAACCGGGTCTCCAGCTCCGAGAGCATCTCATCCATGGCGTCGATGGCCGGCGTCAGCTCCGCGATGCGCGATTCCCACGGTTCGAGGGTGGCGTCGCCGTCCGCCAGACGCAGGTGCGACTTGCGCAGCTCGATCACCCGCCAGATCCCGAGCTCGTCCCAGTGATCCTCGGGTGCGGTCCGGTCGAGCTGGTACAGCGCGGCTTCGAAGTCGCCGCGATCGTACAGCAGGTTGCCGAGGTAAATGCGCGCCTCGGCGAGCTCGGGCTCGATCTTGAGCGCGCGCTTGAGCGAGTCGAGCGCCGCATCGTCGCGCCCGAGGCGGTGCTGGGCGTAGCCGACCAGCGAGACCGCCTCGGCGTTGTCCGGCGCCTGACGCACCGCGACCTCGAAGTACTCGAGGGCCTCGTCCATCTCGTCTTCGCGGAACAGGGCACGGCCGACCTGGAGCATGAGCTCGATGTCGTCGTCGTAGCCCAGCGCACGGATGTGGGCGAACGTGCGCCTGGCCGCCTCGCCCTGCCCGAACTTGAGCAGGGTCTCGCCGAGGCCGGCCAGGCCGTCCTCATGGTCGGGATCGAGGATGAGCGCCTCTTCGAAGCTGCGACGGGCCCACGCGAACTCGTCGCGGGCCAGCCGGGCGTAGCCGACACCGATGTGCAGCTCGACGGCGTTGGGATAAATGCCCAGCCCCTCGCGCAGGGTGGCGAGCGCCTCGTCGTAGTTGCCCTCGTTGTACAGCTGGTGCGCCCGTTCGTCGTACTCTTCGGAACTCAGGAACGAAGACGCCATCGTTCGACTGACCTCCTGCGCGATTGAGGGTTGCCTGCAAGCTACACCTGCGCGATCCGTGGATTCAACGGGCAACGAGCACGAATTTTCCTATGGCGGCAGTTCCCGCAGCGCCACCGCGATGCGGGCGGCGAGCGCCGCGTTGGCCTCGAGCAGCGCGAGGTTGGCCTGCAACGACCTGCCCCCCGTGGCCCGCAGCACGGCATCGAGCAGGAACGGCGTGACGGCCGCCCCTGTCACGCCAGCGGACGTCGCCTGCAGGAGCGCGCCGGCCACGGCCGCTTCCACCTCGTCGTCTCCAAGCGCGTGCTCCGCCGGTGGCGGCTGCACGACCAGTAGCGCGCCGGGGCGGCCGAGCCGCCGCTGGGCACGAAAGGCCAGCGCCACCTCGCCGGGCGCATCGGTGCTGGCGGCGAGCCGCAGTCCGGTGCCGCGCGTGAAGAACCCCGGAAACTCGTCGGTGCCGAAGCCGATGACGGCAACGCCGTACGACTCGAGGCGTTCGAGCGTGGCCGGCAGGTCAAGGATGGACTTGGCCCCCGCACAGACGGTGATGACGGGCGAGCGGGCCAGTTCGAGCAGGTCGGCCGATTCATCGAACGCGGCCGCCCGATGCACGCCACCAATGCCGCCCGTGGCGAACACCTCGACACCAGCGGCGGCGCAAAGGACCAGGGTGGCGGCGACGGTGGTCGCACCGTCGAGCCCGCGCGCCACCGCCCAGCCGAGATCGCGGGCCGACACCTTGTGCACGCCGTCACGGGCGAGAAAGCGCTCGAGATCCTCGCCGTCGAGACCAAGGACGCACTCGCCGCGCACCACGGCGGCCGTCGCGGGAACCGCGCCGTGCTGCGCGATGGCCGCGCGCATGCGTCGGTCGGCCTCGCGATTCGCGGGAATCGGCAGCCCCTGCGCCAGGACCGAGCTCTCGAGGGCGACGAGGGCGCGGTGGCCGCGAGCGGCGGCCGCGGCGGGGGACCAACGGACGGCGCGGAGGAGGTCGTCCACACCGCAAGCATACCATCCGGTGCGCATCGTGACAATTCCCCGGCTGTCCGAATGGTGCGCGGCGCTTCTCGGGGGCTATTATTGGCGAACGCCATGACCATGCCAGTGGGCGCACCGATGCCGGGGCGCGACGACCAGTTCTTCCGCACGCTCGTCGAAGCCTCGCAGGACCTCATCGTGGTCATCGACCACGATGGGTTGCTCACGTACGCCTCGCCGTCGCTCCAGCGCGTGCTGGCCTTCGAACCGCGGCAGCTCCTCGGGCACTCGGCCTTCGAGTTCATCCACCCCGAGGATCACGAGACCGCGCGCCGGGCGCTCGCCGAAGAGTTGGCCGGCACGCAGCCGGCGTGGTACGTCGACGTCCGGCTGCTCACCGCCGGCGGCGACTGGGTGCCGGTGGAAGTGCAGGGGTGGAGCGACCGCTCCGGCGAGACGCCTCGCGTGATCGTGCACGCCCGCGACCTGCGGTGGCGCAAGAAAATGGAGCAGTTGCTGAGCGAGCAGGACGCCTGGATGCGCGCCCTCGTCTCGGCGTCGCCGCTGGCCATCATCACCGTGGACACGGCGCTCGTCGTGCGCAGCTGGAACGCCGCGGCCGAGACGATGTTCGACTGGCGGGCCGAGGAAGTCCTGGGCACGACGCTTCCCATCCTGCCCGACGGGCAGCCCGAGGAGCGCGAGCTGCTGTGGAACGCGATCAACGAGGGCAAGCGCTTCGACGCCTATCCGTCGCGGCGCGCGCGGCGTGATGGCCGGCTGATTGACGTCAACGTGTCCGTGGCGCCGATCCGCGATGGCACGGGACTGATCACCGGCGCCATCAAGCTCATTTCCGACACCAGCCAGCAACGTGCGCTGGACCGCCAGTACCAGCAGTCGCAGGCGCTCGACACCGCCTGGCGGCTGGCCGGCGGCATCGCCCACGACTTCAACAACCTGCTCGGCGTCATCGTGGCCTCGGCCGAGTTCGTGCTGGAGGCCGTGCCCGCGGACAGCCACGTGCGCGCGGACGCCGAAGCGATCGTTGGCGCGGCGGCGAAGGCCCAGGAGCTGACTCGCCAGCTGCTGGGCCTCGGACGTCGGCCCCAGCGGGACACGCGGCGCGTCGAGGTGGCCGCCGCGCTGCGCGGGCAGATTCCCGAGATTCGCGACCGTGTGGACCCGCGCATCTCCGTGGAAAGCGCGCTGTCTGGAGAGGACGCCTTCGTCTCCATCAACCCCGAGCAGCTGCGACAGCTCGTGGACCAGCTGACGCAGAACGCCTGCGACGCCATGCCACGCGGTGGGCTGCTGACGTTCGAGACTGCCTGCGTGGAGCTCGACCGCGACACCGCCGTGGGCGACGTCCGCATCCGGCCGGGCGAATACGTGATGCTCGCGATCTCCGACACGGGCGAAGGCATGACCGCCGAGACGGCCGCGCGCGCCGTCGAGCCGTTCTTCACGACGCACGATGACGGCCATCATCAGGGCCTCGGCCTCGCCACCACCTACGCCATCGCGCGGCAGGCCGGCGGCGGCATGGCCATCGCCAGCGTCATCGGCATGGGCACCACGGTGAAGCTGTACCTGCCGCGCCTCAAGGCGGAACCCGAGCGCCGCCCGAGCGGCGAGTCACGCGCCCTCAGCGGCGACCTGCTCCCCGCAGAGCAGCCGACCATCCTGCTGGTGGAGGATGACGGCACGCTGCGGGCGACGATCCGCCGCGCGCTCCTGCAGGCGGGCTTCAGCGTGCTCGACGCAGCCGGCGGCTCGGAAGCACTCGTGGTGAATGAGACCCATCCCGAGGCCATCACGCTGCTCATCACGGACGTGGTGATGCCCGACATCTCGGGACGCGAGCTGGCGAACCGGCTGCGGGCGCTCCGGCCGACGCTGAAGGTGCTGTTCATCTCGGGCTACGGCGCCGACACCCTTCGCACCAGCGGCGGACTCGGCACCAGCGAGGCGTTCCTGCAGAAGCCGTTCACGCCCAGCGCGCTGGTCGGCGCGGTCCAGGGGCTGGTGGAGTTCCTCTAGCGTCGCCTGACCGCGACACACGGGCAATGACCGAGGGGCCAGCATCCACGCCGGCCCCTCTGTTGTTGCTGTCGTCTTCAGTCGTTTCTGTCGCCCTCTGCCCCTCACGCATCATCGAACTCGTCGGCCCTCTTCTTGCCGACGTAATTGCGCTCGCGCTCATCCGGATCGATGATCGCCATCATCTTGATGGTCTCGCCGGCCCAGCAGTCAAACGTCTTGCCGGTTCCCTTCAGCACGGTGATCTCGTGGCCGTCCTCGAACTTCAG
>JBBQZD010000119.1:0-8161 GCA_038208045.1 Gemmatimonadales bacterium
CCGGCGTCGTTGTCGATGCTCGTCATCGACGGCGCCGGCGAGGTCATTCGAGTCATGGCCGTGCCGCGGCCCGAGGATGCCACGTTCATGATTGGCGGCCCGTTCGGCATGCCGGGCTTCGACCCGCAGGGCCGCATCGTCTACCGCGGCTTCGTGCGCCCGAACTTTCGCGGGTTCGGCCCACCGCAGCCGGGCCAGCCGTTCCAGATGCCGCAGCAGGCCGACACCGCACCGATTCTCCGCGTGAACTTGGCGACGCGCGCGCTCGACACCGCCGCCTTCTTCAAGATCCCGAAGACCAACGTGTCAATGCGGCAGAACGACAAGGGGGCGATGAACATCAGCGTCGTCACCAACCCGATGCCGACCGTCGATGACTGGGCGCTCATGCCGGACGGCCGCGTGGCGGTCGTGCGCGGCAAGGACTATCACGTCGACTGGCTCGGCGCCGACGGCAAGTGGACCGCGACGCCGAAGATCCCGTACGGATGGGAACGCTTCGACGACGACGCCAAGGAGAAGTTCCTCGACTCGGCGAAGGTCGAGGCCGAGAAGCAGCGGGAGATCATCAGCCGTGCCATGGCTAGCGGTGGTGTGGGCAATGCCGCGGCGGCGATGGGCTTCCCCGGCATGGGCGGCGGCGGTGGCGGCGGCGGTGCGCAGATGCGATTCGAAGTGCGCGGCGCCGGCGGTGACGGCGGCGGCGATCGTGGCCGACAGCAGCCCGGCGTGCAGCAGATCAACACCCCGGCGATCAACTTCGTGGACGCGAAGGAGCTGCCTGATTATCGCCCGGCGTTCCGGCAGGGCGCCGTGAGCGCCGACCGTGAGGGCAACCTGTGGATCCGCACCACGGCCCCGTCGGACGCCGGCCCCATCTATGACATCGTGAATGGCGAGGGCAAGCTGGTGGATCGCGTGAAGCTGCCGTTCGGGCGCGTCATCTCGGGCTTCGGGCCCGGGGTCGTGTACATGGGCGTGCAGGATGGGGCGGGGGCGCGGCTGGAGATGGCGGCGATCAAGTAGTCAGGGAAGGGGAAGGGGCAGGGCTTGGGAAGCGGAAGGGGGTGGGCACGAACGCGCGGGGCGGACTCTACTGATGGAGTTCGCCCCGTGCCGCGTCTGCGGGGAACTCGCGCCGCGGGCGAGAACCCGTGGCGGCTGGTCATTAGATTAGGCGCATGGCACACCTGACTCCGTATCGCTCGCTCCCCGCCGAACGCCGCCTGGCGCTGGTCACGCACGCGCTCAAGCAATCCAAGGACGTGCGCGCCGCCTACGTGCAGCGCCTCGTCTCGCGCGGCGGCGGGTTCCGCGCCACCACGCTGATGGCCTGGCCCCTCGACAAGCTGGCCCGAGAGTTCGTGCGGCTCAATGCGCAGAACTCGGGCGACGAATTCGAGCTGCTCCAGGCGCTCTACGTCGACCTCGAACCGGCCATCCAGATCACCTTTCTCGATGCGGCCGGCGTGGCGCACGAACACGGGAAGATGGCGGACGACCTGCAGCCGCCGTTCGCCGACGCCGCGGCGGTGGAGCGCGCGGTCGCCGCGGTGCGCGCCGCGCACGGCGCGGACGGCGAGCACTACCTGCGCACCATCGCGCTCTACGCCGCCGACGCCTGGCCGGGCGTGGCGCAATCACTGCCCGCGGCGGAGTGACGATGCGACCGTGGCGTGCGGTCGCGAAGTGGTCCCTTGTCGTCGCGGGTGCGGGACTCGCCGCCGGCACGCTGCCGGCCCAGGGCACGCCTCCGGGCGCCGCGCCCGCGCCGGCCGCGCCCGCGCCGGCCGCGCCCGCGCCGAGGCCGGCCACCACGTCGTCCTTGCCCACGGCGCGTGTCACGTATCGCACGCTCACCGAAACCAACCTCGAGCTCGAACGGCTGGCCGAGGCGCATCCTGACCTCGTGGCGCGATTCGCCCTGCCGCACACGTCGCTGCTCGGCCAGACCGTGTGGGCGCTCGAGATCTCGCGCCACGTGCGCGCCAGTGCCGCCAAGCCGGTCTTTCTGCTCACCGGGCTCCACCACGCGCGCGAGTGGCCCACGGTGGAACTCACCATGGAGTTCGTGCACGACATCCTGATGCACGACGGCGTCGATGCGCGCATCACCGCGCTGCTCGACAATGTGCGACTGCTCGTCGTGCCGGTCGTGAATCCCGACGGCTATGAGCTGTCGCGTTCGCTGCTCAATGAGCAGAAGCGCAAGAGCTGCCGACTCGAGGCGGGCAAGGTGCCGACCTTCGCCGACTGCGCCAACCCGGCGCATGCGGGCGCGGGCGTAGACCTCAACCGCAACTACGGCGCCTTCTGGGGTGGCAGCGGCGCCAACGTCGGCCCGATGCAGCAGAGCTACCGCGGCGACGCGCCGTTCTCGGAGCCCGAGATCCAGAACATGCGCGACCTGATGGCGGCCAATCAGGTGGTGGTGGCGTTGAGCAACCACACGCCCGACGCGAAGGTGCTGCGCGTGCCGAGCGCCGCGGAGGAGCCGGTGCCGGCGGACGTCGCGGTGTACGATGCGCTCGCGCAGCAGCTCGGCGCCGACCTCAAGTGGCCGGCGGGCCCGTGGCCGACGGTGTACTACGTGGCCAATGGCACGATGGAGGAGCAGGCGTACTACTCGGCCGGCACCCTGGCCTTCACGTTCGAGAACGCGCCGGGCCAGCGCTCGTTTCATCCGGCGTATTCATTCGTCGTGGACCAGTATGCAGGCACGGGGGCGTACCCCGGATCGAGCGCGCGGGCCGGCTTCCTGCGGCTGTACGAGGCGGCCGCCAACGCGCGGCTGCATAGCGTGCTGCGCGTAAAGGCGCCCGCGGGCGCCACGCTCACCATCGAGAAGCAGTTCACGCTCGAGACTGCGCCGGTGCTGCAGGCCGACACGTCGCGCACGCCGGCGCTGACCTTCCCGATGCACCTGTCGTCGTCGGTGACCGTGCCGAAGGGCCGCACTGGGGTGACCTGGCACGTGAACCCGTCGCGGCGCCCGAGCCAGCACGATTCGACGCTGCTCGAGGAGTCGTGGACGCTCACCTGTCGGTTCGGAGGCCGCAGCCAGCGCGTGTCCGTGAAGGTGGCCCGGGGGCAATCGGTGGACGTGGACGTCAGTAGATGCCGCGGCACGAAGCCCGCGGCGCCGGCGGTGCGCCCGGCGCGATAGGGATGCACTCGGGGCGCGCGCCACGCGCGCGCCTCGCGCGCGCCTCGCGCGCGCCTCGCGGGACGGCGCGCGGCCGCTACTTGAGCCGTGTCCCCTTGACCGGGGAGGGCGCCGACGGAAAGTCCGTGCTTTCGATGACGCGCTCCATCGTGCCCGACAACGTGTCGCCCGTCGCCGACAGCACCCACGTGACGGTCGCCTGCTTCTCCAATGTCTCGCCGTTCATGTTGATGCGCACCTGCGATTTCACCACGAACGTCGCGCTGCCGGCCCCCGGCTTCGCGGCGAATGCTTGCGCCGGTGACGTCATGCCCTGTTCCCCGACGGTCGGCGCGAGCGTGCCGACCAGCGAGTCGCCGCGCTGCATCAGCGTGAGCGTCGCCGTGCCCATGATCGGCGTAAGTTCGCCGTTCTCGTTGCGCATTCCGCGCTGGTACTCCACGCTCCAGCGCCCGGTGAGCGGATGGGCCTGTGCGGCGAGCGAAGAGCCGCTGGCGGCGAGTCCGAGGCCGAGCAGGGCGAGCATGCGGGGGAGCGTCATCGGGTCATCTCCGGTGGGGGTGCATCTGCTCGTTGGTCACGTCGTGCGCGCGCAAGGTTGCCTCGCCACGAGGCACGCGTGCGCTACGGCGCCGCGGCGGGTCTCGAAAAGCGCGCGCGGATATCGTCGCCGACGCGCGTCAGCCGGCCCGACGTGCGGTTGATGGGCACCCACACGGTGCGCGCCCGGGCCAGGACCTTGTGATCGGCCCCGCGCACGATCTCCGTGTGGCGCTCGAAGCGGTGCGCGTCGGCCGTCCCGACCCACGTGCGCGCGAGAATCGCATCGCCCGGCAGGGCCGGGTGCTTGTAGTCGATTTCGTGGCGGACGGCGACCCACGCCACCTCCGCGCGTTCCGCGTCGGTGGAGGCCGAGGTCCAGTGCGCGATGGCGACGTCCTGCACCCAATGGAGGTAGACCACGTTGTTGACGTGACCGAGTTCGTCGATGTCGCCGGCGGCGATGGCGCGCGGCAACTCGAAGACGTCCCACGGCATCATGGCTACTGCACCCGCTCGATCCAGCCGACCGCGTCGAAGCCGGCGTCGTAGCTCATCACCCGCTCGACGCCGCGGCGCTTCATGACGGCCACGTGCAGCGCATCGCGCGCCGACAGCTGGACGACCCCCATCAGCACGTCGCGCGCGTGGAGGACGTCGCCGCTCTCGATCGGGAAGACCTCGTCGACCACGCCGAGCAGCGCATCGAGGGCGGGCTGTATGGCGTCGGGCCGGCGCACCGCCTGGTACCGGTGCAGGATCTCCTGCATCACCTCGGCGCTTGTCACCATCCGCTCGCCGCGCGCGATGCACAGCTCGAGCGCCCGGCGCGCCGCATCCTTGTTGGGATGCGGTGCGCCCACGAGATACATCGGCACGTTGGAGTCGATGAAGATCACGGCACGTCGCCCAGGTAGCCGCGCTCGATTTCGGCGAGCATCGCCGCGATGTCCGCGGTGGGGTACGCGCCCTGCGCCGCTTCACGCACGGCCGCGAGCTTCCGGCGGGGCTCCGATTCCGGTTCGTCACGACGGGCGAGGCGCAGCGCCTGCCGCACCCACTCGGCCACCGTCATCCGGTGGCGTCGGGCGATGCGGCGGATATCGGCGAACTCCGACTCGTCGAGGAGAACTTGCAGGCGCTGACTCATGTACATGAGTATAAAGGACTCCATGAAGGTAGGCAAGGGGGGGGCGGCCTGGGGAACTGGTCCGGCCCGAGCATGTCTGGCGACGACGACGCATGCGGCACCGAATGCACGCGACGCCCATGAAACGGTTGCGACCCATCGCGCGTACGGCCATATGGAGTCCTCCACCCCGTCTCGCGAGTCGTGCTGATGCAAGCGTCCCCACAGACCCAGTCCGCCGGCGCGCCGCCGGCGCCTCAGGCGCGTTCCGCGCCGACCGCGACCGAGATGTACGACGCGGCCAAGCTGGTGCAACGCGAACTGATCGACCAGCGCGACCAACTCGTGCGGACGCGGCGGAATTTGGCCGAGGAGCTCCGGAACGCGTCGAATCCGGTCGTCGCGAAGGGGATCGAGAACCGGGTGGTGGCGATTGACGCGCGCATTGCCGATGTCGAGAAACAACTCGCCGCGGCGGAGACACAGCTCGCGCAGAGCGCCTCGATCCCCGGCGTGGTCGTTCAACCGCCACGCAGCGGCAACGACGTGCCGCCCGAGGCCTTCGTCCTCGGCGGACTCGGCATGGCCATGCTACTGTTGCTTCCGGTGTCCATCGCCTGGGCGCGACGCATCTGGCGGCGGGGCGCGCCCCAGGCGCCGGCGCAGCTGCCGACCGAACTTGGTGAACGCATGATCAACATCGAGCGCGCCGTGGAAGCCGTGGCCATCGAGGTCGAGCGCATGGGTGAAGGACAGCGCTTCGTCGTGCAGTTGCTCGACGCGCAAAGCAAGCGGGCGCTCGGTGCGGCCGCGCGCCTGGATCGCGAGTCCAGCTAGCCGGCCGGCCGGCCGGATTGTCGCCGGCGCGCGCCGGACGCAGTTTCACCACCATGGAAACTCGTGAATTCGGGCGGCTCGGCTGGCCGGTGTCCGGGCTCGGGCACGGCATGTGGGGACTCGCGAACTGGTCGGGCACGGACGAGCGGGCAGTGCTCGAGGCGCTGGAGGTCTCGGTCGCGGCCGGCGTGACATTCTTCGACACCGCGTGGGGCTACGGCCGGGGCGC
The DNA here is from genome assembly GCA_038208045.1 of Gemmatimonadales bacterium. GTDB lineage: Bacteria > Gemmatimonadota > Gemmatimonadetes > Gemmatimonadales > Gemmatimonadaceae > PNKL01. The sequence continues at coordinate 5,902 of JBBQZD010000119.1, forward strand.
GAGCGAACGCATCCTTGGCGGGCTCGTGCGCGCGCATCCGGAACGTCGGTTGCTTGTGGCCTCGAAGATCCCGCCGAAGAACATGACGTGGCCGTCGCGGCGCGCGTTCACGCTCGACGACTGCTATCCCGCCGATCACATCCGCGAGTACACCGAGAAGTCGCTGGAGAACCTCGGCCTGCCGCGGCTCGACCTGATGCAGTTCCACGTCTGGGAGGACGGCTGGGCGCGCGACGAACGGTGGCAGCGGGCGATGGACGACCTCAAGCGTGAGGGACTCATTGGCGCTGTCGGCGTGAGCGTGAACCGCTGGGAGCCGTGGAACTGCGTGGAGACGCTGCGCACCGGTTTGGTGGACGCGGTGCAGGTGATCTACAACGTCTTTGACCAGGCACCGGAGGACGTGCTTTTCCCGCTCTGTAGGGACCTGGGCGTGGCGGTGATCGCGCGCGTGCCGTTTGACGAGGGATCGCTGGCGGGGCAGGTGCATGCCGGGTCGGAGTTTCCGGAGGGCGACTTCCGGCGCATTTACTTCGGTCCGGAGAACCTCGCGCCCACGGTGGCGCGCGTGGATGCGCTCTGCGCCGCGCTGCCGGCCGCGCTGCCACTCGCCGAGGCCGCCCTGCGATTCGTCCTGTCGCATCCGGCCGTCTGCACGGTGATTCCCGGCATGCGGCGGCCGGCGCACGTGCGCGCGAACGTCGAGGCGGTGGGGCGGGGCGCGCTGCCGGACGATGTCCTCGCGATGCTGCGCGCGCACCGCTGGGATCGCGCCCCGGCGGCGTGGAGTCTCTAGCCGCCCGCCACCCGACACAGGCAGTACACGAACGCCTGGTGCGCCCCGGCCGGCGTCACGTGGTCTTCGCGCACGCTCGCGACCGGCTCGAAGCCGCCTCCGAAGACGCGGTGTAGCGCCTCGGGCGAGTAGCGCGCGACGTCGAGTCCGCTGCAGCGCAGCGGTCCATCATCGGCAAAGGTCGCTACGAGGACGTGGCCGCCCGGGCGCACGGCGTGGCGCACCTGCGCGACGTAGCGCGCACGCCGCTCGTCGTCGGTCAGGAAATGGAAGACCGCGCGGTCGTGCCAGACGTCGAGCGTCTGCGGCGCGAGTGGGACATCGAGCACGTCGGCTTCCAGCAGCGCCACGCGTGCGGCGTGGATTCCGAGGCGCGCGCGGGTTCGCGCCAGCGCGGCCGCCGAGAGATCGAGCACCGTCAGCCGACGATAGCCGGCGGCGAGCAGGCCGTCCACGAGCGTGGACGCGCCGGCGCCGACGTCGAGGATCGCGGCGTCGCGATCGGGGGCCGCGCGCTCGATGAGCTCGCGCGACAGCCGCGCCTCGGCCTGGAACCAGCTGACCTGATCGGGGCCCTTGTCGCGATAGACCTGCTCCCAGTGCTCCTTCGTGCCCACGTGCGCTCCCGCGTCTGTGCGTCGGCGAAAGTTGCCGCCCCTTCCTTCATTGCTCAACCTCCGCCATTCTGTACGGGTCTCCCGCGCGTCTCCCCCCTGACCCACGCCGAGCCCCCCATGGCCATCTCGCTCACGATCAACGGCACGCGCACGACGGTGGACGTTCCACCCGAGATGCCGCTCCTGTGGGTGCTGCGCGACACGCTGAACCTCAAGGGCACCAAGTTCGGCTGCGGCATCGCCAACTGCGGCGCCTGCACGGTGCACATCGGGGGCGTGCCCGAGCGCAGTTGCTCGATCACCGTGGCCGACGCGGCCGGCCAGAGCATCACGACCATCGAGGGGCTCTCGGCCGACGGCACGCATCCCGTGCAGCGGGCGTGGGACGAGCTCGACGTGCCGCAGTGCGGATACTGCCAGGCCGGGCAGATCATGGTGGCCGCGGCGCTGCTGCGGGAGAAGAAGCACCCCACGGACGCCGACATCGACGCGGCGATGGACAACATCTGCCGCTGCGGCACGTACAATCGCATCCGCCAGGCCATTCACCGCGCGGCGGGACAGCCCGCGCCGGCGGGCGCGGCGCACGCCGACGGGGAGGCGTAAGCCATGACCGCCCCAGTGAAGGTCCATCGCCCCAGTGAAGGTCCATCGCCGCTCGTTCCTGCAGGTCGTCGCGCTCGTCGGCGGCGGTATCATGCTCGGGATCGACACCGCCGCCGCCGAGGAGGCGGGAGGCGCCCGCAGTGACCCGTTCGTCCCGAACGCCTTCATCAGGATCACGCCGGACGGCGCCATCACGATCATCGCCAAGAACCCCGAGGAGGGGCAGGGCGTCAAGCAGTCC
>JBBQZD010000120.1:0-8090 GCA_038208045.1 Gemmatimonadales bacterium
CGGCGGCTCCGGCGGCGGCTCCGGCGCTTACGGTCGGCAGTTCCGCGCCGGCGCCACGCTGGCCAAGACTCGCGCCGGTGAGCGTGAGGACCGACACGAACAGGCCGGTGAAGGCGATCGAATGGCGAACGGTGGTCATGCCTGAATCCTCTGGAGGGGTCGCGGGCGGGCGCGTCGTTTCCACAACGTCGCGGCGGCGAACAACGTTGCGCCCGAACCCGCCCGGCGGCAACCACGCGGGCTGGCCGCTGGGACGTGCAATCGCGCGCGAGGGCAGCCACCGGCACCAACGCCAACGTCAACGTCAACACCAACGCCAACGGGCCGCGCTTCTCGCGCGGCCCGTCGGCGTGTCATGGAGGCGGAGGGAGTCGAACCCTCGTCTTGCATGGGATCATCCACAGCGTCTACGTGCGTAGCTCACCGATTGATGTTTCCGGCAGCAGGGTGGTGAGCGCCCAACTGCAAGATGAGCCGTCTAGAGTTTCGCGCGCCAACCGACGGCGTGCCGTCGCGCTATCCCGGATTTGCGATACCTGACGAGCCGCCCCGGGAGGGCTGCCTGCCAGGCACTGCTGGGGTAAAGCCTAAGCCTTACGCAGCAAGAGCGAAGTTGTTGTTCGCAGATAACGTTTCCCGAGTGTTTTACGAGGAGCCCGAGGACCTCGGCACGCAGCTATAGAGCCACCTACACAATCGAAACCGGAGCGCCCCCGATTCCTGCTACCCCTGCAATATAACCGGTTTCCCCCGGAATTGCGGCCTGTCCCGGCCGGCTCACGACACCACCCGGTTCCGCCCGCCCCGCTTGGCCTCGTACAGCCGCTCGTCCGCCCGCTTGAACAGCAGCGCCTTGCCGGGTGCGCCGGGCGCGTACGTCGACACGCCCAAGCTGACCGTCACGCGCATGGTGACGCCCGCGTGCGACACGGCCAGGGCGGCCACCCGCTCGCGCAGCCGTTCGGCCAGCTCCACGGCGCCCTCCACCGACGTCTGCGGCAGCAGCAGCGCGAACTCCTCGCCGCCCAGGCGCGCGCACACGTCCACCGTCCGCACCCCGGCGCGCAGGACATCGGCGACCTGCATCAGCACCACGTCGCCGGCATCGTGGCCGTGCGTGTCATTCACCTTCTTGAAGAAGTCGATGTCGCAGATGATCAGCGCGCACGGCTGCTCGAAGCGGTCAACCTCGTTCAGCACACGCTCGAGCTGCTCGTCAAAGTGCCGGCGGTTCCACACGCCGGTCAGCGCATCAGTGCGCGATCGCCGACTCGTCTCGGCGAGCTCCCAGGCCGTTTCGAGCGCGTTCATGGCCAGCGCGCTCAACACGCTCCCATTGCGAATTTCCAGCGCGCGCAACGCGCCCGTGCGCAGCGCGCCGATGACCAGCGCCCCGATGGCGTCTCCGCCGCGCGCCATCGGCAGCACCGCGAACGAACCCGCCGTACAGCCGGCGTCGCCTTCGCGCAGCACGCCACCGCGGTCGGCGAGCCAGCGGGCATCTTCCCAGAAGTGCGCGGTCGCCTGCACGCAGGCGGTCCCCACCAGCGACGTCGCGTCGAGCGCTCCCTCGCGCAACAAGAGCGGCGCGCCGCTTGAACTCGACAGCACGCGACCGGCACGGGACGACGGGTCCCAGCGCACCAGCGCCGCGAAGTCGGCCCCGGTCACGTCGCACGCGTAGTCGCACAACAAGCGCTCGAGCTCCACTGGTTCGTGCGTCCGCTGGAGGTCGCTCGCGATGCGAAGCAGGGCGCGCGTGAACCGGCTTTGGCGTGCCACTTCGTTGCGCGTGGTGAACAGGCTCACCAAGCGTCCCACCTGCGCCGCCTGTCGCGGCAGCCAGTCGCGGAGCGCATCGCGGGCGGTGAGGAACTTCCCGTCTGCGCGCAGCACGATCGCACCCACCGCCTCCCCGGAGGTGAACTTTACCGGGCAGATCGCCAGCATGGGCTCGTTGTCGCGCCGCTCGAAGCCGACCATCTGCTCGGTCGCCGACCACTCCACCAGCGCCCGTTCCGGCGGCTCGCCCCACGTCGCCGCCGCCGGGGGCGGCCCGTCCAGCGACCACGCCACGATGTCGTAGCCGGTGCGCTCCCCACCCCGGTGCCGCCAGAGCGTCACCTCCCGCGCACCATGCTGCCGCGCCACGTCCTCGAGGAAGGGGCGCAGTTCTTCCATCAGTTCCTTGTCGTCGCGCTCGGCGACCGTCGCCGCGTCATCCCCGCGCATCACTTGCGCGGGATTGAGCGGCGGGCGCGCCGCTACGGCATTTCGTTCCGTCCCGCGCTCCGTCAGGCGCTCGCCGGCCACCCGCCGACGCATCCACAGCCAGGCGCCAACCGCACCCGCCACACCGCCCGCCGCAACGAGTGCCGCCGAGCGCCACACGGGTTACGGCGTCCGCTCGAGGATGCGCGCGGCCGCCACCGCCGCGCCGAAGCCATTGTCGATGTTGCAGACCACGACGCCGGCGGCGCACGAGTTGAGCATCGTCAGCAGCGCCGCGAGGCCCTGGAAGCTCGCGCCGTAGCCGACGCTCGTCGGCACCGCGATCACCGGCACCTTCACCAGCCCGCCCACCACCGACGGCAGCGCACCGTCCATGCCGGCCACCACCACCACCACGCGCGCGGCCCGCAGCGCCTCCTGTTGCGCGAGCACGCGGTGAATGCCCGCCACTCCGACGTCGGCGACGCGCTGCGCCGCGTGCCCAAAGGCGCGCAGCGTCACGATGCACTCCTGCGCAACGGGCAGGTCACCCGTGCCCGCGGTGACCACCAGCGCACCCGACGCGGCCGGCGCCCCGGCATCCGCACCGCGAAGCAGCACCGTGCGCGCCACCTCGTCAATCTCGGCCGCGGGATGCGCCGCCCGGAGTGCCTCTTGTGCGTCCCGCGGCGTGCGCGTCACCAGGAAGCCGTCGCCGCGCGCCGCAAGCCGCTCGCAGATCGCCACGGTCTGCTGCGGCGACTTGCCCTCGCCGAAGACGACTTCGGGATAGCCCTGCCGCAGCGCGCGATGATGGTCGATCTGCGCGAAATCGAGATGCTCGACAGGCGCCGCGTCGAGTTGTCCCAGCGCCTCGTCGACCGTGCGCGTGCCCGCCGCCACGTCGGCGAGCAGCGCCCGCACGCGCTCGCGATTCACGCGGCCGGCGCGCGCTGCGCGGTCGCGGCGCCGCCCTGCACTGTCTCGTCCAGCCAGCCGCTCGCCAAGTACTCGCTGAAGATCCCCTCCACCTCGCTGAACGACGCCACCTGGTGAAGCCGCCGGCGCAGGTCGGCCGAGTTCGGCAACCCTTTCACGTACCAGCCAAGGTGCTTCCGAAACTCGAGGGCGGCGCCAATCAGGTCGGCTTCATACTCCATCACCATGCGCGCATGCTCGAGCGCAGCGGCAAAGCGCTCCTCCACCGAGGGCGTGGGCGGCACCGGCGTGCCGTCAATCAACGCGCGCGCCTCCCGGAAGATCCACGGCTGGCCAAACGACCCGCGGGCAATCATCACGCCCGCGCAATTGGTCTGCGTCCACATGCGGTGCGCATCGGCCGCCGTCTTGATGTCGCCGTTGCCCAGCACCGGAATGTCGAGGGCCTCGACGACGCGGGCAATCTCGTCCCAGCGCGCGGCGCCCGTGTACATCTGCGTCCGCGTGCGCGCGTGCAGCGCGAGCATCGTCGCCCCGGCCTCCTGGCATCGCAGGCCAATGCCCACAGGGTCACGCAGGTCCTCGCTCCAGCCGCTGCGGATCTTCACGGTCACGGGCAGGTGTGTGCCGGCCGCCACGGAACGGATGACCTGCTGCACGAGGTCGAGGTCCTTCAGGCACCCGGAGCCGCCGTTGCGGCGCACCACCTTTTTCACCGGACAGCCGAAGTTGATGTCGATGTAGTCGGGCTGGAAGATGTCCGTGACGAGCCGCGCCGCCTCGCCCATCGGCCCCGGTTCGCCGCCGAAGATCTGCACGCCGATCGGACGTTCGTCCGGTCCGAAGCGCAGCTTGCTCATCGTGGCTTCGTTCTCGCGGCGGATGCCCTCCGCCGACAGAAATTCCGTGACCACGACGTCGGCGCCAAAGCGTCGGCAGAGGCGCCGGAACGGCGACTCGGACACACCGGCCATCGGCGCCAGAAAGACGGGCACCGCAGCGGAGACGGGGAACGGGAAACGGGGCATCCTGAGCAACCTAAGGGAATAGCCAAGTCCGTGCAATGACACGATTTGACTTCACCTTGCCCCGGCGATACCTTTGCCTCTCGAACTCAATCACAGCGGCAACGGGGCCCTGTATGGAACTGCGTGAATTCTTCGCTCAGGAAGCGGTCCAGCTCGAACTTGCTGGCACCTCGAAGGACGATATCCTCAAGGAGCTGATTGCGCTTCTTGGCCTCGACGAAAAGAACGAGCAGATGCTGTTCAAGATGCTCAAGCGCCGGGAAAATCTCGGCTCCACGGGCATCGGGCGTGGCATCGCCATTCCGCACTGCCGATCCCTCGTGGTCAACAAGCTCCGCGTGGCCTTCGGTCGCAAGCGGGACGGCGTCGACTTCAAGGCCATGGATGGCCAGCCGGTGCACTTCTTCTTCCTCATCGTCGCGCCGCCCCTCGAAGTCTCCAACCAGTACCTGCCCGTGCTGGGCAAGATTGCGCAGTTCTCGAAGGAGCCGGACCTGCCCGACCGTCTGTTGGCGCTCACAGAGCCGGCGCAGTTCATGAAGCTGCTCGAGGAAAAGGGCATCTGACGTTGGCGGTCCGCCCTTCGTCCTTTCACCCGGGCGGCGGCGCGTCCTCGATCACCACGCGCCCGATGTCGCGCCGCAGGCGTCGCTCCACCCGCCACGCCTGAAGGACGGCGGCGCAGAGCAAGCCGGCGGTGAGCCCCCACCAGATGCCGGGGCCGCCCCGATGCAGACCGAAGCCCAGCAGCACCGACAGCGGAATGCCGATGGCCCAGAAGCCGAGCAGGTGCAGCAGCATCGGCACGGTCGTGTCGCCCATGCCGCGCGCCAGTCCCCCGCCGACCGCCTGCGCCCCGTCGAACACCTGAAAGACGCCGGCAATCGGAATCAGACTCGCCGCCACCCCGATGACCGCAGGATCGCTCGTGAACCAGCTCGCGATGCGCACCGGCATGCTGAGCATCACGGCGCCGCTCACGGCCATGAACCCGACGCCCAGGAGCCACGCGCCGGCGGCGTGGCGGCGCGCGGCGGGCATGTCCGCGCGCCCGACGGCGTGCCCCACCAGCGCCGCCGCCGCGCTCGAGAAGCCGACGGGCACCATGAACGTCAGTGACGCGAGGCTCAGCGCCACCTCGTGACCGGCCAGCGGGATCGTGCCGAGCCACCCGAACATGAGTGTCGCCATCGCGAACGCCCCTGCTTCGAAGAACCACTGCAGCCCAATCGGCACGCCGACCCGCAGCGTGCGCCAGAGCGGCGCGCGGGCCGCCGCCGCGCGCCACGAGCCGCGCAGGTGCGGGCGCAGGGCCGGCCACGCCAGGGCCATCAGGACGAGGAACGTCACCCAGCAGGCAATGACGGTGGACCACGCGGAGCCCGCCACGCCCATCGCGCGTACGCCGGCATGCCCGAAGATCAGCACCCAATTGGCCGCGAGGTTCACCACGTTGCCCGCGACCACCGCCACGATCACGGGCCGCACCACCAGCATGGCCTGCAGCGACTGGCGCAGCACGACGAACACGAAGAACGGCAGGAGTCCGGCAATGCTGATCTGCACGTAGTCCCGGGCCATTGGCACCACGGACTCGGGTTGCCGCAGCAGCCGGAAGGCGCCTCCGCTCCCGAGAAACGCGACCGACACGAACAGACTGACGCCGAGGGCCAGCAGCACGCCGCGCTGCACCCCGCGCCGGACTCCCTCGGCGTCCCCCGCCCCGTACGCCTGCGCCACCACCGGGTCGAGCGCCATCAGCGTGCCCATGCCGAAGATGGCGACGTTGAAGAAGTAGAAGTTGCCGAGCGCCACGCCCGCCAGCGCGTCGGCAGACACGCGGCCCACCATGAGCGTGTCGACCAGACCCATCAGCTGCAGACCGACCTGCACCACGACAATGGGACCGGCGAGCGCCACCATCTCGCGCAGCTCGCGGTGCGTCGGCCAGGCCAGAGCGCGCCTGCTCACCATCCGTGCATGGCACGTGACGTCGTCATCACCCCCTCGCGGCATGGGTCCGGCCCGAACAGCGCGCGACCGCGAGCGGCCGCCGCAGCGAACCGTCACAATAACACGCCGTTTGTCACCGCGCGCACATTCCGGTGCACTAGCAGCTGGACGATGTGCGATATTACAGCAGGGCGTCGCCCTCGTGTCGTCCCGTCCACGCGCCTTCACGGTACACCGTTCGGGCGGCGCCCCGAGCCATCCCCAGCAATGCGTTCCGCGTTCGGAGCGAGGCAACGGAGCCTGCCCGGTGACCGACATCCTGCTGCTCGATGACGATCCGTTCCAGCTCAAGATCCTGACGCGGCAGCTGGCCAGCGCCGGCTACCCGCAGGTGATCGGCTGCACGGCCGCCGACGAGGCCCTGCAGGTGCTCGACGATCCGGCGCGCGACGTCGGCCTGCTCTTCCTCGATCTCAACATGCCGGGTGTGGACGGTGTCGCCTTTCTGCGGCTCCTGGCTGGGCACCATGCGTCCACCGCCGTCGTCCTCGTGAGCGGCGAGGACGAGCGCCTCGTCGAAACGGCCGTGCGGATCGGCGCATCCCACCAGTTGCGGGTGCTTGGCGCGCTCCAGAAGCCCGTCCAGTCCGGCGACCTCCGCGATGTTCTCGCCCGCTGGGAAGCGGGCGTGACGGAGTCGCCCGAGGAACCCGTGCCCTATGCCGCGGAGGCGATCGCGCGCGCCGTGTCGCAGGGTGAACTGGCCAATTACTACGCGCCCATCGTGGACCTCGGCACCGGCGCGGTCGCTGGCGTCGAGGCGCTGGTGCGCTGGCGACACCCGCGCGACGGCCTCGTCCTGCCGGGGCGCTTCATCGCCGCGGCAGAGTCGGAGGGCCTGATCCACGACCTGTCGCGCGTGGTCCTCCGCGCGGCGCTTGGCCACGCGCGGGCGTGGCGGGCCATGGGCCTCGAGCTGCGCGTGGCGGTCAACGTCTCGATGCAGGACCTCAACCGGCTCGACTTCTTCGACCTGCTGCTGTCGGAGGCCGCCGCCAACGGCGTGCCCCCGTCGGCGCTGTCCCTGGAGATCACCGAGGCGGCGCTCGCCGACGGCACGCGGGCCGCGATGGAGACGGTGAGCCGGCTGCGCCTCAAGCGCGTCACGATGTCCATTGACGACTTCGGCACCAGCCGCTCCTCGCTCGCCCAGCTGCGCGACCTCGCCTTCAATGAAATCAAGATCGACGGGTCGTTCGTGCACGGCGCGAGCGTCAACCCCTCGCTCGCCGTGGTCGTGGAGTCGGGCGTCAAGCTCGCGCGGCAGCTCGGCATGACGACGGTCGCCGAGGGCGTGGACGACCGGTCGGACTGGGACTGGGTGCGCGACCACGGCTGCGACCTGGCCCAGGGCTATTTCATTGGCCGGCCCATGCCGGCCGACGACCTGCCGCTCTGGCTCGGCAGTTGGGACAAACGCAAGCCGGAACTGCTCAGGCGCTGAGCACGCGCCTCACTCCCACTCGATCGTCGCCGGCGGCTTCGAGCTGACGTCGTACACCTCGCGGTTGATGCCCGTCACCTCGTTGATGATGCGGCTCGAGATGCGCCCGAGCACCTCGTGCGGAAAGGCATACCAGTCGGCGGTCATGCCGTCGGTGCTGGTGACGGCGCGCAGGGCGATCACGTGCTCGTACGTGCGGCCATCACCCATCACGCCCACGGACCGCACGGGCAGGAAGACGGCGAACGCCTGCCAGATGTCCTGGTACAGGCCGGCGGCGCGGATCTCCTCGAGATAGATCGCGTCGGCTTGCCGAAGCGTCTCGACATTGACGGGATCGACCGCGCCGAGCACGCGAATGGCAAGGCCTGGCCCCGGGAACGGATGGCGTCCGACCATTTCCTCCGGCAAGCCGAGCTCCCGCCCCACGTTCCGCACCTCGTCCTTGAACAGCT
>JBBQZD010000121.1:0-8029 GCA_038208045.1 Gemmatimonadales bacterium
AAGCCGAAGGTCCTCCTGCTCGGCGGACCGAACGCCTTCCTGCCGTTTCTCACGGAGTGCTGGCAGCGGCGCATCCCGGAGAGCTGGCGGGCGCGTGGGCACGCATGGGACGAGTCGGTGCCCATCGAGGAACTCGTCTTCGTGCCTCCGCACAGCCAGTACTACGCGGCGTACGGCACCGTGCTGCACGGGCTGCACGAGCCGGCGCATGTGGGGCGATATCGCGGCCGGGAGTCGTTGGTGTCGTTCATCGAGCACGGGCGCACGGCGCACCTCGCCGCGACGGCCGGGCCGCCACTGGTCGCGTCGGAGGCGGAATTCCTGGACTTCGTCGAGGACTTCCGGCCCCCCGTGTTCGAAGAGGCCAGGTTCGCTCCGGGGCAGGTCGTGCGCGGCGTCGTGGGCCTCGACGGGGGCAGCACCAGCTCGAAGGCGGTACTGGTGGACGCGGCCGGGACAATTCTCCTCAAGGAGTACATCCTTTCCAAGGGGAACCCGATCGAGGACACGCGCCAGATTCTGCGGGCATTGCGCGACCGGGTGGCCGCCCAGGGAGCCACGCTCGAGGTCACGGGGTTCGGCGCCACAGGGTACGCGGCGGACGTCCTGGAGGAGAGCCTGGCGGCCGACGTGAACATCGTCGAGACGGTGGCCCACATGATGTCCGCCGTCCACTTCTTCGGCGATCAGGTGGACGTCATCTGTGACATCGGCGGCCAGGACATCAAGGTCCTGTTCCTCGAGAACGGCGACGTGCGGAACTTTCGCCTCTCGAACCAGTGCTCCGCCGGCAACGGCATGCTGCTGCAGGCGATGGCCGATCAATTCGGCATTCCGGTCACCGAGTACTCAGCGCACGCATTCCGCGCGACGCTGTCGCCCAAGTTCAGCTACGGCTGCGCGGTGTTCCTCGACAGCGACCGCGTGAACTTCCAGAAGGAAGGATACGCGAAGGAGGAATTGCTGGCGGGGCTGGCGATGGTGCTGCCAAAGAACGTCTGGCAGTACGTGGTGCAAGTGCCGCGCCTCGCCGCGCTGGGCCGGCGCTACGTGCTGCAGGGCGGCACCCAGAAGAACCTTGCCGCACTCAAGGCACAAGTCGACTACATCAAGGAGCGGGTGCCCGACGCCACCGTCTGGCTGCATCCGCACGCGGGCGAAGCAGGGGCGATCGGCACGGCACTCGAGACGCTGCGTGTGGTGCGCCGTCGCGGCCACTCGACCTTCATCGGCGTTGACGCGGCCATTGATCTCGTCTTCACGGCGCGGAACGATGAGACCACGCGGTGCGGCTTCTGTCCGAACCACTGTAGCCGGACCTTCATCGACACCGAGACCCCCTCAGGGCGCACCTCACGCTACATCTCGGGATTCTCCTGCGAAAAGGGGACGGTGGAAAGCGTCGATTCCCTGCGCACCCTGCAGCGCGCGCGTGGCGCGCTGAAGACGGCGTATCCCAACCTGGTCGACTTCGAGGCCCGCCTGCTGTTCCGCGATTTCTTCGAGGCCGAGCCGTTGCCCGGGGCGGGCGCGCCGGTCGACGATATCGAGGTGACGACGGGACTGCTCGGCCGGATCCGGCGGCGCAACGTTCGGCGCGGTTTCGAACGGTCGGGTGCCGCAGCCGCGGAACACCGGCGGGGCTTGCGGATCGGAATCCCGAAGGCGCTCAACGTGTGGAGCACGGCGCCGTTCTGGCGCACGTACCTGCAGGTGGCGGGACTGGACCGCGCGCAGGTGGTGTTCTCCGACGATACGAGCGAGGAGATGTGGGTCGAGGGCGGCAAGTACGGTTCGGTGGACCCGTGCTACCCGGCCAAGGTGGCCCAGGCGCACATTCACCAGCTGCTGTCCCACGCGCATTCGGCTTCGCGGCGGCTCACGCACATCTTTTTCCCCTGCATCACGCATCTGCCGACTCCGCTGCGCGGGTTGATGGACACCGCGGCGTGTCCCATCGTCGCCGGCACGCCAGAAGTGATGAAGGCGGCCTTCACGAAGGAAGTGGACTTTTTCGCGCGCGCGGCGGTCGCGTACGTCGACCCGGCCATGACGATGCACGAACCGCACCTGCTCAAGCGGCAACTCTTCGAGGCATTCGGGGCCGTGCTGGGCATCACGCGCGACGAGAGCGACTTCGCGGCTGATCAGGCGTGGGCGGCCATGCGGGAACTCGACCGCGTGATGGAGGAGAAGGGGCGCGCAGTGCTGGAGGCGGTGGAGGCGGAGGGACGCATCGCGCTCCTGATGATCGGCCGCCCATACCACCTGGACCCGGGGCTGAACCACGCCATCATGGACGAGTTCCAGGTACTCGGGTACCCGATCCTCTCGATGCGTGCAATCCCGAAGGATGAGGCGTGGCTGCGCCGCTATTTCGCGGCCGACCTCGCCGCCGGCCGCGTGAGCGACGTGCTGGGCCTGCAGGATGTCTGGCCGGAGAACTACAGTGCCAACTCGGCGATGAAGGTATGGGCGGCACGCTTCGCCGCCCGCCATCCCAACGTCGCGGTGCTCGACCTGTCGAGCTTCAAGTGCGGACACGACGCCCCGACCTACGGCATTATCGACGATATCGTGCGCACCGCCGGCATGCCGTACTCGGCGCTCCACGACATCGACGCCACCAAGCCGTCGGGGTCCGTCAAGATCCGCGTGAAGACGTACGCGTACAGCCTGGAACGCCACGGGGAGCGATTGGCGGACGTGACGGCGCGCGATCTGGAGTTGCACGCGCGGGTCGAAGAGCAGCGCGTCGCCCTGCTCGAACTCAAGGAGCGGCAGCTGCGCGAACTTGGCGTGCCGACGGACACCGTGCGGGAGGAACTGCTCGCCGCGCGGGTGCGAATGGAAGCCTACGCGGAGCGCCGGGCGTTTCGCCCGCGCGTGTTGCCCGAGTTGCCGGCCGACGTGACGTTTGTTCCGGCCGAGTCGCTTCGCCGGCGCCGGCCGGTGGACGGGGCGGCGGTCCCTGTGGGGGAATCGGTGGCATGACGCAGTCTGGCACGCACGATGGCTTCGTTCCGCGATCAGCGCTGGTACGGCGTCGGTCCCTCGGCGCGGACGCGCCGCCAAGCGCTACGGTGGACATCGACGGGGAGTTGGCGCGGTTCGAGGTGGCCGAGCGCGCACGGCTCGGCCTGAACGGTGCGCGACCGCAGTACGTGGAGCATACGGCGCACGATTCCGTCGGCGCCGACCGCACGTCGGTCACCCTCCTCGTGTCGGGACTGACCATGGCGCAAGACGAACTCGTCGCCGCCGCACTCACCGGCATAGGCTACCGCGTGCGCACGCTCGATTGCCCGGACGACGATGCGCTGCGCGTCGGCAAGGAGTACGGCAACCGGGGCCAGTGCAACCCCACCTGGTTCATAGTCGGCAACCTCGTGAAGCACCTCATCGAACTGCGCGACGTGCAGGGGCTGACGACGGAGCGGATCATTGCGGAGCATGCGTTCGTCACGGCCGGCGCCTGCGGACCGTGCCGGTTTGGCATGTACGTGACCGAGTATCGCAAGGCGCTGCGTGCCGCGGGATTCGACGGCTTTCGCGTGTTTCTCTTCCAGATGGCCGGTGGAATCAGCCAGGCGACGGGCGACGAGTCGCGCGGTCTCGTCTTCAACGAGCGGTTCTTCCTCCAGATCGCCAAGGCCTTGATTGTCGGCGACGTGCTCAACCTGATCGGGTACCGCGTGCGCCCGTACGAGTTGCGGCCTGGAAGCACAGATGCGGCGCTGACCGAGGCAAAGGCGCTGATCGGCCGCGCGTTGCTTGAGCGGCGCAGCCTGATGCGGGCCATGATCCGCGCGCGCCGGGTCCTCGCGGTCGTCGAGGTGGACCGGTTGCAAATCAAGCCCGCGGTAGGGATCATCGGCGAATTCTGGGCGATGACCACCGAAGGCGACGGCAACTACCGCATGCAGCGATTCCTCGAGTCCGAGGACGCCGAGGTGGTTGCACAGCCCCTCATGGCATGGGTGCTCTTCATGATCTGGGAGGTGCGACGCGACACGCGCCAGAGAATGGCCTTGCGCCACGACGATTCCGGGCGCAAGGGGCTCGCAGGGAAGGATCCACGACGTCGGCTGTTCACCACCTGGATCGCCGACGCGGCGATTCGCACGCTGTTCCAGGGCGCGGCTGCCATCCTTGGCCTTCATGGCTACGCGCTGCCGGACATGGACGAGATCGCGGAGGTCGCGGCAGAGCATCACAACCTCGATGTGCGCGGTGGCGAGGCGCACATGGAAATCGCGAAGAACATCCTCAACGTCCTTCACGCGAAGGTGAACATGACCCTGTCGGTCAAGCCGTTCGGCTGCATGCCAAGCTCGGGTGTGTCCGACGGTGTGCAGAGCGCGATCACCGAGTTGTATCCGGAAGCGGTGTTCCTCCCTATCGAGACGACGGGCGACGGGGCCGTGAGCGTCTACAGCCGGGTACAGATGATGCTGTTCAAGGCGCGGCAGGCGGCCGTGCGCGAACGTGAGGCGGTGTTGGCGAGCTACGGCATGACGCGCGAGGCGGCCGCGGCGATCCTTCGCCGAGTACCCCTTGCCGGGCGCGCGCTGGCCGGCGCACCAGCGTTCCTCCATGCGCATCCCAGTACGGCGGCGAATTCGGCCGAGCTCGCCGGCATGCTGCGGCATCCGGTGCTGGGCGCGCAGCGCTGGCTCTCGCGGCGGCGGCATCGCCTGCAAGCGCGTCGCGCAGCGCACCTGGTGGCCGCCGCAACGGCGGTGTAGGCGCCGGCGGTGTAGGCGCCGGCGGTGTAGGCGCCGGAGACATCATCGTCGAGGCGCTGACTGCCTGCACGCGCCTGCCATCGGGACTCGCCACCGTGGAACGTCCCCGCCCGCGTATCGCGCGCCCGGACGCCGCCTGCGCCAGCACGACGACGTGACAAGCGCTGGCCGCGCCATGTCGTCCAACAACGCGGCAAACGATGCGGCCGGCCCTGTCCGCCAATCTCGATGACCGTCCGGGCCTCGAGATGCCACTCTCCATGCGCGCGCGTCTGAGCCATGCGTTCGTTGACATGCAACTCGCCCATCACGTCGGCCAAGGGGCCTCCGACGGAACCCGAGCGTCCGACGCCCGTCGCCTGCGTTCAGCCGACCGCGCACGGCAGCTCGTCGAACGTGCGAACCTGGACCTGTCGGTCGGGTTTCTACGCACCAGCCGGTGTCTGCGGTTTGGAGCGAGGTGCGCGCAGCGCGCGCGCGACAAGCAGAACACCAGCGAGCACGGGCAGGACGCTCAGCAGCTGTCCGATGTGGATTGGTGTGCCAATCCATTGTTCGGCACGCAGAGCTACCACGGTGTTCCGCAGCGGCTCATTCCCGAGCTCCTTGAACTGCTCGACGAAGATGCGCAGCGTGAAATACACGGCGAGAAAAGTGCCGGCGACGAGCCCCGACCCGATGGGCCGGATGTTCCGGCGCTCCACGGCACGCAGCACCAGCCACGTCACCGGGCCGATCAGCATGTCGTAGAGTTGCGCCGGGTGTCGCGGCAGGTTGTCATGCCGCGCAAAGACGACGGCCCACGCGACGGTGGTCGGATGGCCGAGGACTTCCGAGTTGAAGAAGTTGCCAATCCGCACCCATCCGACCGCCAGTGCGACCGCGGGGGCGAAGTAATCGGAAAGCCGAGTCCAAGGGACCGCGGTCGCCCTGCTGAATGCCCAGAGCCCGACGGCGAGTCCGATGGCGACGCCGTGCGAGGCAATTCCTCCCTGCCAGATGGCCAGGATGCGAAGCGGATGCGCGAGATAGATGTCGGGCGCATAGAAGAAGCAGTACCCGAGCCGACCGCCGATGATCACCGCGGGAATGCCGTAGTACAGCATCTTCTCCGCAAAGGCCGGCGTCTCGCCGAACCGTCGCACGCGCGCACTCCAGATGAGGAATCCGGTGACGAGCGCGAGACCGAAGCAGAGCCCGTAGTAGCGTACCGTCAAGGGACCGAGGCGCGCGAGCACGGGGTCCACGTCCCAGACGAATGCCCCTGCCAGTGCGGTGGATGGTGCCATGCCGCAAGCTATGTCGCGGGACCGCTCGCCGCCGCCCGGTCCGCAGGTGGCCGGGGTAGGCGTCGCTTATTACGAACCGCCGCGCAGCGTGCTATGATACGCGCATTCCGGTTGGCAGCGCGCGTCCGGAGCACCTGTCGAAGCAGCGGACGCTGCGTTGACCGCGGTGCACTGGCGCCAAGTCGACGTTCCACACAATCGGGTGACGACGTTGGACGATGGACCGTCTCACGACGAGCCGGCACATCGCCCGGAACGTGGTGTTGCGCCATGAAGCGGGATGGTCACCTCAGCGGGGAGTGCACGATGCTTGGTGTCTCGGTCGAAACATTTGCCCGCCGGTACCGTGTGGCAGTGCTGCTCGCCAGCACCGTCACCATCTCGGCCGTCGTGCTCCCCGCGTGTGGCGGGGGTGGCAGCGACGCCATCGCGCCTCCCGGCGCGACGGCGACCGCGATGACCGTCGTCGTGACATCCAGTCCGGCCACGGGCAGCGTGCTCGTCGGGGGCACCCGCCAGTATGCCATCACCGTCACCGACCAGAACGGCGCCCTCATTGGCAACCAGACGGCCGTCTGGAGCATCGTCGGCGCGGCCGGCATCGCCGCGGTCAACGCCGGCAGCGGCCTGGCGACCTGCAACGCGGTGGGCACCGTGACCGTGCACGCCATCGGACCGCTGAACGGCTCCGGAACGGCGCTCACGGGCGACGCGGCACTGCAATGTGTCTTGCCACCGACGCCCGTTCCGGCAGCACTCGCGATCACGGTGACATCCACGCCGGCCACCGGCAGCGTGCTCGTCGCCGCGACCCGTCAGTTCGCGATTGTCGTCACCGACCAGAACGGTGCCGCCTGGACCAACCCGACGGCCGCGTGGAGCATCGTCGGCTCGGCCGGCATCGCCTCGATCACGGCGGGTGGCGGCCTTGCGACCTGCCTCGCCGTCGGCACCGTAACCGTGCACGTCATAGGCCCTCTGAACGGCGCGGGCACGGCGCTCACGGGAGACGCGTCGCTGCAGTGCGTCGTTCCGCCGCCGGTGCCGGCCACGCTTGCCATCATCGTAACGTCGACGCCCGCCACGGGCCCGGTGTTCGTCACCGCGACCCGGCAGTACGCGATCGTTGTTACCGACCAGTATGGCGCCGCGTGGCCAAACCCGACGGTCGCATGGAGCATCGTCGGTACGGCGGGAATCGCGGTGATCTCGCCCACGAGCGGGTTGGCCTCATGCGTCGCGCCGGGCACCGTGACCGTGCATGCTATCGGACCGCTGAATGGTGCGGGAACGGCGCTCACGGGAGACGTGTCGCTGCAGTGCGTGGCCCTCAATGGCAATCCCGCCGTCACCATCGTGCTGAACCCGACCACGGTGTCGGTGGGCGCGGCCTCGGCCGTGGGTTCCTTCACGGCAACCGTGGTCGCGAGCTTCGTGGACGCCGCGGGCTCGCCGACAAGCAGCGGCTGCGTGGTCGGATTCACGACCGAAGCGTCCAGGACCGCGACCGTGTCCGGGAGTGGCCTGACGGCCACGATCACGGGTGCTGCGGCGGGCACAACGACGCTCCGCGCGTCGTGCACCAGTGGCGGCACCATGACGTCGCTCGGCCGGGTGCAGGTGACGTCGGCGCCACTCAACATCGCGAAGGTCACCATGACTACGCGATACGTCTATTTTCCGGCCAGCGCGGCGTCGGCCTCTTCATCGTTCAGCGCTTCGGCGCTCACGTCGACCGGCACGGCGGTTCCATCGGCGTCCATTGCGTACAGCATCGCGGGTGGCAGCGCGGCGTCGGTTGACGGGACGGGCACCGTGTCGGTCTCCGCGTCAAGCGGCGGCGCTGGCGGCCCCACCTTCCGCGGGGGCGCCGTGGTGACGGCCACGTCAGGCGGCCAGACCGAGATTGGCTTCGTGACTTATGGTGACGCGGGCACGATCCGCGGACAGGTGACATCGGCGTCCGGCCAGTACCTCGGCGGCACCACGGCC
>JBBQZD010000122.1:0-7929 GCA_038208045.1 Gemmatimonadales bacterium
ACGCCAGTTCGGGTACGGGATGAGCCAGAAGAACTTCCACGGGCGGCCGATGTGGATGATCGGGAACAGCCCCGCCGTCATGACCGCGAACACCGTCATGGCCTCGGCGGCCCGGTAGATCGTCGTGCGGAAGCCGGCGCGGAACAGGTACAGGATGGCCGAGATCAGCGTCCCGGCGTGGCCAATGCCGACCCAGAAAACGAAGGTGATGATGTAGACGCCCCACATCACCGGCGGGCTACAGCCAGGCGCTGATGCCGATGGCCAGGCAGACCATGGCCACCAGCAACGCCGCGAACCACCCCTTGCTGGGGTGCAGCGTGCCGATGATTTCGTCGTCCACCTGCTCGTAGTCCCGGACGGCCGGGAGCTGCACATTTGCCGTGGCGATGTTCGGCCGCTTCGGCTCGTAGGCGATGGTTGCCATGGCCCGCGCCCCCTTACGCCGTGGCCCCGGCCGGAGCCGGGTGGTTGACCTTCTGCAGGTAGACCACGGCCGTGAACGTGTTCAGTTCCTCGAACACGTGGTAGGCACGGCGGTCGTCAATGAGCTTCGTCACGGACCAGTGCTCGTCCGCCGCGTCACCGAAGACGATGGCACGCGACGGGCAGGCCTGCGCACAGGCCGTCGTGAACTCGTCCCCCTCGAGGCCGCGCTGCTCCACCTTCGACAGCGTCTCGGCCTCGCGGATGCGGTGCACGCAGAACGAGCACTTCTCCATCACGCCCTTGCCGCGCACGTCCACGTCGGGGTTCAGCTGCCACTGCAGCGGCTCGGGGAAGGCGTACTGCGGGCGGTCGGGCACGCCATAGCCGAACCAGTTGAAGTAGCGGACCTTGTACGGGCAGTTATTGGAGCAGTAGCGCGTGCCCACGCACCGGTTGTAGACCTGCACGTTCAGGCCGTCCGGCGAGTGGTACGTCGCGTAGACCGGGCAGACGGGCTCGCACGGCGCGTTGCCGCAATGCTGGCACATCATCGGCACGAAGCGCGCCTCGGGCCCCGGATGCTCCGGGTTCCACGCGACATCCTTGTACTCGCGGTCGATCTCGTAGTAGCGCTCCAGGCGCAGCCACGCCATCTCGCGCGACCGCGTGATGTTCGCCCCGGGGAACTTGCGGTCGGGATACAGGATCGGGCCCTGCCATTCCGCGCCCACCGTCGGGATGTTGTTCTCGGCGTAGCAGGCCGTGACGCAGGCCGAGCAGCCGGTGCACTTGGCAAGGTCAATCGTCATCGCCCAGCGGCGCTTCGACAGCCCGCTCGGGTGGTCGGGCGCATACTCGCCCTTCTGCGCGGACTTCGGGTCGCCCAGTTCGCCCTGCGCATCGGTGGCCACCGGCGCGCGCAGCCCCGGCAGGAACTCGGCCGGTGCCTGGCCCGGGAACTTCTCGTGCTCGTGCTTCTCGCCCTTCAGCAGCGCCTCGAGCGTCAGCGCCTGCGCGATGCCGCGTCCGTGCTGGCGCCCCGACCCTTCGGTCGTGACGATCATCGAGTGGCCGGTGGCCTTGGTCACCGTGCAGCGCGTGCCGACCAGCGTGTAGCCGCCAGCCGAGTCGTTCGACGCGGTCAGCAGGCCGTAGGCATTCACGCCGGTGCCCGTGGCGTAGCGCCCGGCCGCCGTGTGCCCGCGGCCCAGCATCACCGCCACGGTGTCGGGGCGGACGCCGATGTACAGGAACGCCGGCGCGGTCAGCGTCCCCGCGCTCGTCGTCACCGTCACGTGGTCCCCGGCCTCGACCCCGATCTTCTTCGCCGTCTCCGGATGCATCTCCACGACGGTCTGCCAGCAGATCTTCGTCACCGGGTCGGGCAGTTCCTGCAGCCACGGCTTGTTGGCGCCGCGGCCGTCGCCCATCAGGAGGTTGGTGTAGGTCGCGAGGTAGTAGTCCCCCGTCGACTTCTCACCCGCGGCGGACCTGAGCGTCCTGGCCACCCGCGAGACGCGGGCCGGCAGGGTGCCCGGCAGCAGCGCCTTGGGCAGCGCATTCTGCAACCGTCCGTTGCCCCCGATGTGCGCGGCCACGACCGCGCGGTAGTCGGCCGGGTACTTCGCCTTCGCCGCCGCATGACGCTTCTCGTCCTCGGAGTCGACGGCGCACGGGAAGCAGGGCGACGGCACCAGCGACGCAATCAGCACGTCGGCGGTGGCGCGCGTGTTGAAGACCGGATCCATCGTCGGCTGCTGCAGCCCGAGCATGCCCTTGACCGGCTCGGCGATGCCCCAGCTCTCGAGCGCATGGTGGTCCGGCAGGATCAGGTCGCACAGCGCCGTCGTCTCGTCGGGCACCGACGAGAACGACACCTTGAACGGCACCTTGGCCATCGCCTCGGCGAAGCCGAGCCCGTGCGGCGTGCTGTGCACAGGGTTGGCGCCGCGCACGAACAGCACCGGCACCTCGCCGGCCGCCATGGACGCCACGACATCATTGAGCACGGCCGGCGCAGCCACGCCTTCCCAGGCGCCGTACGATTCGGCCGGCTTCACCGTGACGCCGACGTTGCCGAGCGTCCGGTTGAGGGTCGCGACTTCGGTGTTCAGGTCGAGCGCACGCGCGCCGGAGCCGCCGGCGAGCAGCAGCGACGGCTTGGCCGACATCACCTCGGCGCGCAGCGCCTCGAGCGTCGACTGCGGCACGTCCGTGGTGCGCGCGGCATCGGCGGCCGACATCTTGCCGGCGAGCATGAGCGCGATGTCGCCCGCGGTGCCCGGCTTCGGCGCGATCCACTGATCGGCGTTGAGGCCGGTGAGCGGACGGCGCGGACCGATGTAGATCAGACGCGGCGCCCCCTCGATCTTGCCGCGGGCCTCCGCGTAGTCGAGCTGCTGCGGCACCGGGAGTCCCCAGCCGTCCAGGAAGTCTGCGGCGAACGAGACAATGAGCTTGGCGGCGCCGAAGTCGAGCTTGGGCCACGACACGCCGTACACCGCCTTGTTGGCGGCGATGGTCGCGAAGGGCGCCTCGGCGTCGTAGGCGATGTGGGGCGGCATGCCGCGGTTGGCCAGCCACTCGTCGAGGAACGTGTACAGCAGGCCCTGCTCATGCTGGTTGATGAAGACGGCCTTGGACGCCTTGCCGCTGGTGGTCGCCTGGTCGCACCGGGCGTGCAGCGTATTCAGCGCGGTCTCCCACGAGACCGGCTGCATCTTGCCCCCTTCACGCAGCAACGGTCCGCGGAAACGGTCGGGATTGTAGAGGCCCTGCAGGCCGCTCTGGCCCCTCGCGCAGATGGCGCCGCGATTGACCGGATGGTCCGGGTTGCCCTCGGCCTTGATGGCGCGGCCGTCGCGCGTCGCGACGATGAGGCCGCAGGCGGCCGCGCACTCGCGGCAGGTGGTGGCGTAGAAGCTCGAGACGCCGGGCACCGTGTTGTCCGGTGACGCGACGTACGGGATGAGCTTCTCGACCTGGTCGGTGCTGCAGCCGACCATGGTCGTTGCGGCGCCGGTGACACCGAGGACCTTCAGGAAATCGCGGCGCTTGACGCCGCTGGGCGTTTCCACGGGAGTCGTCATTCGGCGGGGCTCAATGGTGGCAGTTGGCGCAGTCGTACGACGCCGTCTTGCGGACGCCGTTCGTCTCGTCGGCGAGGGCCGCCGAGTCCGGCTGGTAGCCAGCCGCGCGCATGCCCTCTGCGCGTGAGTAGCCGTTGACGTGGCACGAGACGCACCAGCCCATGTTCAGCGAGCTGTACTGGAAGACCTGCGTCATGTTCTGCACCTGGCCGTGGCACGTCTGGCAGGTGATGCCCACGTTGACGTGCCGCACGTGCGTGAAGTGCACGTACTCCGGCAGCTTGTGCACGCGCACCCACGGAATCGGCAGCTTCTTGTTCCAGGCCTCGGAGACCTTCTTGATCTCCGGGCGGTCGAGCCCGATAATCGTATGGCAGCCCATGCAGGTGCTCATGGCGGGCAGGCCCGGATCGGGCGACTTGTTCGCCGAGAAGTGGCAGTACACGCAGTTCATCTGCAGCGTGTTCACGTGCACCGGGTGCGGAAACTTGACAGGCTGCGCCGGCGAGCGGCCCGTGCCGCCTCCCAGATAGTGCGTGTATCCCGACGCGCCGCTGTAGGCCCAGGGCCCGGGCTTCGCCTTGCCCGCCGCCTCACGGTCCGCCTTCTGGGTGGCGTTCTCGATCACGCCCTTCGGCGCGACGGCGGACTGGTTGTTGCCCGCATAGGCGGACATCAGCGTCGTGGCGATGGCAGTCGCCACCACGCCGGCGATCACCAGCCACTTCCTGCGTCCCGTCATCGGATGTCGTCCGGGAAAGGAGGGGGGATACTCACACTGCTCTTGTGAAGGATTTCACAAGAGAAACGGAATCAGGGAAAATCGCCAACGGTATGGATGTGCGCAAGCCGAGGGCGCATTCCGTGCCGCGGCAGCAGCCGACGGGCGGCTACGGGGCGTCGTGGCCGTCGTCGTGGCCGTCGTCGTCGCCACCGCCGCCGCCGGCCGCGCCGGCGTCGTCCGCGCGCTTCCATGGACCCTTGGCGAGTCCGCGCGACACCCGGTCGATGGTGCGCATGACTTCGATGGCGATGGCCCGCAGCATCGTGACCTCGCGCGTGTCGGGCTTGGCGCGGAAGGCCAGCGACCGGAGCGAGCGCATCACGAGCTCGGGATTGCGCGTCCGGAAGAACGCGATGCTGTCGAGTGCCGCCTCGGCGTCCGTGAACATCCGCTCCCACTCGTCCTGCGTGGCGGGGCCGGCCTGGTGCCGGTGGCCGGCGACGCGCTGCGTGGCGTCCCCGACGGCGAGATGCAGTTCGTACAGCGCCACGAGCACGGCCTGCGCCAGGTTGAGCGACGCATGCTCGGTGGTCGGAATGGTGCAGACGATCTGCGCGCGGTCGAGCGCGTCGTTCGCGAGGCCGTGGTCTTCCTGGCCGAAGAGCAGGGCCACGCGGTGCCCGCCGGCCAGGTCCTCGATGACGCGCGGCGCGAGCTCGCGTGGCGTCAGCCGTTCCCACTTGGCCGCGCGTCGCTTGCCCGCGAAGGCGACCACGCGCGCGCAGTCGGCCACGGCGTCGTTGAGCGAATCGAAGTGGCGGATGCGCTCGACGATGTCTCGCGTGCCGTGCGCCACGCCCTCGATGCGATAGGGATCGTACTCGCACGGCTGCACCAACCGCAGGTCGCGCACGCCCATGTTCTTCATCACCCGCACGGTGCCCGCGAGGTTGACGGGATCCTGGGGGTAGAGAAAGACGACGGTGACGTGGTCGAGGAGGGACATGCGGGGAAAGTAATCGAAATTGGAATTCGGATTCCGGAATTGGAATTCGAATTCGGAATTCGACGCGGATGGCGGGACTGGAACGGGACGGCGCTGGGGGCACGGGCGACCGGCCGGCGACACCTCCCCTACGGCCCCCTCCGCCACTTCCGCCCTCGCGTTCCGCCATCCGGCCCGCATTCCGAATTCCAATTCAGAATTTGGAATTCGCCTTCGGCATTCGACGCGGATGGCGGGACTGGAACGGGACGGCGCCGCGGGCACGCGCGACCCGCCGGAGACACCCCCAGGCCACCTCCGCCCCTTCCGCCCTCGCGTTCCGCCATCCGGCCCGAATTCTGAATTCCAAGACAGAATTGAAACTCGACTTCAGCATTCGACGCGGGTGGCGGATCCGGCACGGGACGGCGCAGCGGGCACGCGCGACCCGCCGGAGACATCCCCCAGGCCACCTCCGACCCTTCCGCTTTCGCGTTCCGCCGTTCGGCCCAACGTCCGAATGCCAAAACAGAACTGGAATTCGAATTCGGAGTTCGACACGGATGGCGGAACGGGCACGAGACGGCGCCGCAGGCACGCGCGACCCGCCCGCGACACCCCCCGCACCACCACCTCCGCCCCTTCCGCCCTCCCGTTCCGCCATCCGGCCCGAATTCCGAATTCGAATTCCAATTCCGGAATCCGAATTCCAATTCAGTTACATTCCCGCCATGGACCTCCTCCTCGACCTGTTCCACCGCCTGCGCGACCTCGACGCCCTCGTCGCGACGGCGGGATACGCCGGGCTCGCCGCCATCATCTTCACCGAGACGGGGCTGTTCTTCGGCTTCTTCCTGCCGGGCGACTCGCTGCTCGTGACGGCCGGCCTGCTGTCGGCGACGCCGGGATCGCCGGTGCACTTCGACATCCTCACGCTCGGGCTGCTCCTCAGCACCGCGGCGATCCTCGGCGACAACACCAACTATTGGGTGGGGCGCCTCTCGGGGCCGAAGATCTTCCGGCGTGACGACTCGTTCTTCTTCAAGAAGAAGTACGTCGATGAGGCGCACGCGTTCTACGAGAAGTATGGGGCCATCACCGTCGTGCTCTGCCGCTTCATGCCGATCATCCGGACCTTCGCGCCGCTCGTGGCGGGCGTCGCGGGAATGCGGTACCGCACGTTCCTGACGTTCAGCATCATGGGCGGCCTCGCGTGGATCTGGTCGATGCTGCTCACCGGCTTCCTGCTCGGCCGCTACGTGCCGGGTGTGGCGCAGCACGTGGAGAAGGTGATCATCCTCGTGGTCCTCCTCTCGATCTCCCCGGCGATCATCGCCGGCATCAAGGCGCGTCGCGCCGCCCGCGGCGGCGGCGCGAGCGGCGGCGGCGCACGCGGTGCCTGACGTCCTCCAGCCGGTCAGAATTCGCTAGATTGCAGGTATTCACCCGAAGCCCCCTGGAGATTCGCACATGGCACATACGCTCCCTGCCCTCCCCTACGCCGCCGACGCGCTCGAGCCACACATCGACGCGCTCACGATGACCATCCATCACGGCAAGCACCACCAGGCCTACGTCAACAACCTGAATGCCGCCGTCGAAAAGACGCCGGAGCTGGCCAACTGGACCCTCGGCGACCTCTGCCGCAACATCGCGCAGGTGCCCGAGGGCGTGCGCACCGCGGTGCGCAACAATGGCGGCGGCCACTGGAACCATTCGCTGTTCTGGGAGCTGATGGCGCCCAAGGCCGGCGGCGAGCCGGACGGCGACGTCGGCGCGGCCATCGGCAAGGCCTTTGGCGACTTCGCGAAGTTCCGCGACGCGTTCAAGGCCGCTGGCGGCGGCCGCTTCGGCTCGGGTTGGGCCTGGCTCGTGGCCGGCCGCGATGGCGCGCTGACCATCGAGAGCACGCCGAACCAGGACAATCCACTCATGGACGGCAAGCACGCCATCCTCGGCCTCGACGTCTGGGAGCACGCCTACTACCTCAAGTACCAGAACCGCCGCCCGGACTACATCGACGCGTGGTGGAACGTGGTGAACTGGGGCAAGGTCGCCGAGCGATACTCGGCGCGGTAGTTCGGCGCGGTCCTTCGCCTTCTTCAACTCGGAGCCACGGAGTTGAAGGCCGAGGGCCACGGAGAGTGCGACAACATATTCTTTGGGGGCTTGGGGGACCGTACGGTCCGCCAAGCCCCCTTTGAATTGCCGTTGCAGTCTCCGTGGCGCTCAGCCGTTCCGCCCCGCCTTCGTGTTGACGCAGTCCGCCGCTACGCTACGAGATCTTCTTCCTGCTGACCGTTTCGCGCTGCGCCTTCTGCACGTGGCCGGCCACGAGCTCGTCGACGCCAACGCCGTCATCCACGTCGGCGCTGCCGGCTGGCCTCGGGCCCGCAATCAGGCCGAGCAGCGGCGGCGTGATGAAGGTCGTCACCACCACCATCAGCATCACCGCACCGAACTCCGGGCCGACCAGCACCCCGGACATCGCCCCCATCTGCGCGAAGATGAGCCCCACCTCGCCCCGCGGCACCATGGCGACGCCGATCAGCAGCTTGTTGCCGCGGAACCACCACGGCGCGTAGCCCGCGGCGACCTTGCCAGCCACGGCGATGACGATGGCGATGCCGCCGAGTTCGAGCGCGGCCGGCGTGAACAGTGCGCGCAGGTCCACCTGGGCGCCCACCGTGGCGAAGAAGATC
>JBBQZD010000123.1:0-7918 GCA_038208045.1 Gemmatimonadales bacterium
GAAGAAGACGGCGCCGGGGCAGTCCCGGGCCTCGAACTGCAGCACCGAGGTGATCGTCTCGCTCTTGGCCACCCGGGTGAACTCGTCGGTGTAGTTGTGCTGGTAGCTGGCCGGCGTGTTCCGGGCCTTGGGCCCCTTGGCGCAGACCTCGAGCTTGCTCCAGTTCACGGCCGCGATGAAGTCCTTGTCGTTCTGCGAGGCATTGACCTCGAGCAGCGAGTTGGCCTGCTCGGTGTTGTACATCGAGAAGAAGAACCAGCCTTCGCTCTTGGCCTTGCCGGCGCGCGCCAGGTCATAGTCGAAGCCCGGCATCAGCATCTGGAAGGCGACGGCCATCTTCCCCGGCTGGTCGGCGCGGATGAAGGAGATCTGCCCCTTGAAGTTCTTCTTGAACGTGGCGATCGGCACGTCGGTGTTTGGCACCGGCAGGCTGAAGCGGGTGGCCGACACGACGTATTCGCTGTTCGACGTCATGAACGGCGAGCCGTGGTTGCCGCCGGCATTCGGGATCTCGAGGATCTCGTCCGTCTCGAAGCGGGTCAGGTCGATGCGCGCGATGCGCGGCGTGTTGTTGGCGTTGATGAACAGCCAGCGGCCGTCGTCCTCGCCATTGGTCTGCGAGAGGGCCGGATGGTGCGTGTCATCCCACGGAATGAAGCCGTAGGACGTGTTGAGCATCGGCTTGGTCTCTTCGCTGTAGCCGTAGCCGTTCTCGGGATACTGCGAGAAGACCGGAATGGTCTTGAGCCGGCGGCCGGACGGCAGGCCGTACACGCCGATCTGACCGTTGAAGCCGCCCGACAGGAAGGCATAGAACTCGTCGTACTGCCCGGGCGCGACGTATACGGCCTTCGCCGCATCGCCAGCGGTCAGGCCACTGCTTGACTGCCGCGTGGCACACGCAAATGCCAGCAGCGCGACCGACGCGAGGGCACCCGCACCGGCCAGATGGCGGAACTTCGGGAACGAGGGCATGGAGACGAGCCTCAGAAAACGTTGAAGACGGGCGACGAACAACAGAGGAATATGGCCGCCCGAAGGCAGGCCGTCTATATGTGGTATGTTACAACCCACTTATCGAGTCAGCGACATCCTGAAGTTCTGTAGGGCATTCTCTCACCGCCGGCAGGGCGGACTCCCTGATGGCCGCGGCGTGGGTCTAACAGGTATCCTCCATGCAACTTCTCCCGCTTCTTCCGAGCGCACCCATGCATCTCACGCGATTCGCTGACAACGGCCTGCGGTGCCTCATGTACCTGGCGCTGCATCCCGGGCAGACCTCCACGGTGCGGGAGATCGCCCGAGGCATGGCGCTCTCCGAGGACCACCTCGTCAAGGTCGTCCAGCGGCTCGCCCAGTTGGGGTACGTCGAGACGATGCGCGGGCGCGGCGGCGGCGTGCGCCTCGTGCGCGAACCGGCGGAGATCCGCATCGGCGAAGTGGTGCGGCAAACCGAGGAGAGCTTTCGCATCGTCGAGTGCTTCGACCCCGCGGCCAACACCTGCCCCATCGCCCCGGCCTGTACGCTGGCCTCCGCGTTCGACGAGGCGCTGCGCGCCTTTCTGCTCGTCCTCGACCGCTACACGCTTGAGGATCTCACGGCGCAGCCCAAGCGGCTCACCAAGTTGCTCATCGCGTAGCCGGACTGCGGCGGCCAGCGGACGCTAGGGCCGCCCGTCCACCGCGCCGGCGCCGAACTCGTAGCGCACGCCAATGCGCGCCAGCAGGTCCACCAGCCGGCGCAGCCCGAGCCCCATCACGCTGAAGTAGTCGCCGTCCACCCGTTCGACGATGGTCGCGCCGTACCCCTGGATGCCGTACGCGCCGGCCTTGTCCATCGGCTCGCCCGTCGCGACGTACGCGGCGATCTCGTGCGCATCCAGTGCCCGCATGGTCACCCGCACGTCCTCCACGGCACTCTCGGTCTGCGCGTCGCGCGCCACCGCAATGGCGGTGTAGACGGTGTGTTCGCGGCCGGCCAGGCGGCCCAGCATGGCCGCCGCGTGCGCCGCGTCGCGCGGCTTGCCGAGGATCTCGCCATCCAGCACCACGATCGTGTCGGCGGCAATCACCACGGCGTGCGGATGCTGCGCCGCCATGGCGTGCGCCTTGGCCCGGGCGAGACGCTCGGCGTGCGGGGCGGGCGCCTCGTCGGGAAAGACCGACTCGTCCACGTCCGCCGGCCAGACCTCGTGCGCAATACCGACGAGCGTGAGGAGTTCGCGGCGGCGCGGCGACGCCGAGGCGAGGATGACGGAGAGAGAGCTGGAGATGGGCATGGCGATGCAATATAGCGGCGGCTCATCCACTGCCCGGCCGCCGCTCCGGCCCGCCGCGGCGGGCCGGCCGCGACGTCAGCGCTCGAGCCAGAGCGTCACGGGGCCGTCGTTGACGAGTTCGACGTCCATCATCGCACCGAACTCGCCGGTCTCCACGCGGAGCCCGCGCTCGCGCAGCATCGCGATGAACCGTTCGTACAGCGGAATGGCCTGCTCCGGCCGCGCGGCGTCGATGAAGCTCGGCCGCCGCCCCTTCTGCGCATCGCCGTACAGGGTGAACTGGCTCACCACCAGCACGGCGCCGGCCACGTCCTCGAGCCCGAGGTTCATCTTGCCCTCGGCGTCGGCGAACAGCCGCAGTCCGGCCACCTTCTCGGCCATCCACTGCACCTGCGCCTCGGTGTCGGCGTGCGTCAGGCCGACGAGGAGCAGGAACCCCGTGCCGATGGCGCCCGTGACACGCCCGCCGACGCGCACGTCGGCGCGCGAGACACGCTGGAGGAGGACTCGCATGGCGCGAAAGTTAGCGTATGATTCGGCATGACGCTCGAGAATCGCGTGGTGCGGGTGGCGCAAGGCGGCGTGGTGCAGGGCGCGGGAGGCGCCGTGCTCGGGGCCTTCTTCGGTATCCTGCTGCGCGTGGCAGACATCGTGAAGTCGGGCTCCGTGCTCGGGCTGGCCCTCGCCGGCGCGGTCGTGGGATTCGCCATCTTCTACGGCGTCACCCGCGCGCTCCTCGGTGGCAGCGCCGAGGTGGTCACGCGCCTGATGATGCCGCACGCCGAGGGCACGTACGCGCCGCAGTACTCCCACATCGAGGCGCTCGAGGCACAGGCGAAGTACGGCACGGCTCTCGCCGCGTGGCTGGCCGTGGCTGACGAGAGCCCGGCCAACCCGACGCCGCTGCTGCGCGCCGCCGACCTGCAGCTGCGACGCCTCGACAACCCCGAGGGCGCCCTCTCGCTCTACGAGCGGGCGCGCCGCGTGCCGGGGGCGAGCGACGAAGCTGTGCGCTACGCCTCGCAGAAGGTCATCGACATTCACCTGCGACCGGGCGGTGACGACGGACGGGCGCTCGTGGAGCTGCGCCGCTTCGTCACGATGTTTCCCGAGGGCCGCGAGGCCGACGGCGCGCGTGAGGCGATCGCCCGGCTCAAGGCGAACCGGGCGGACACCGCGTAGGCGTCAGGCGCCGCGGCCGTCCGACGTGCCGCCCTTGTACCACTCGAGCGCCAGCGACGCCCGGGGGGCAATGCGATCGAGCAGCACGCGGCGCTCCGCGTCACTGAGCGGCTCGAAGGCGCGGGCGCGCGCCGCGTTCTCGCGAACCTGCGCCGGCGTGGTCATTCCCACCACCGCGACGGCGATCGGCAGCGACCAGGCGTACCGCTGGCATTCACTGATGGTGCACACCCGTTCGCGCAACAACGCGCCGTCGGCGCTCGTCTTCATGGCAATCACGCCGATGTCCCGCTTCACCAGCTCGGGAAGCACCTGCCGCTGGAAGCTCTGTTGGTGGTAGTCGAGCGCGTTCAGCGGCATCTGCATGGCATCGAATCGGAGCCCCTGGTCCCAGTAGTGGATCGCGCGCAGGTTCGCGTCGGGATGCTGGTGCCCCGTGACACCGAGGAAGCGCGTGCCGCCTTTGGCCTTGAGCTCGAGCATCATCTCGAACGCGCCGCCCGGCGCGAACGCGAGGTCAACGTCGGCCACCGTGCGCACGCTGTGCAACTGCCACAGGTCGAGGTGGTCGGTGCGCAGGCGCTGCAGCGTGCCGGCGAGGTGGCGCTCGGCCATCTCGGGACGCCGCTTCGGGAAGTCGAACGACTTCGACATCAGGAACACCTTGTCGCGCCGGCCTGCGAGCGCGGCGCCGAGCCAACTTTCGGACCCGCCCGCCTGGTAGCTCTCGGCTGTGTCGAAGAACCGCATTCCTTCATCGAGCGCGGTGTCCACCAGCGTGCGCGCGGCCGCTTCGGAGCCCGCCTGACCCACGTGGAAACCGCCGAGCCCGAGCATCGGCAGCAGCTCGCCCGTGCGCCCGAGGCGACGCGCGGGCACGGTGTCGCCGACGCCGGGCATCATGTTTGCACTGCCGGCGCCGACGAATGCCGCCATCCATTGCAGGAACTCGGCGCGGTTCATGGCGTCCGGCGGGCCGCGGGGTTCGCGCGCGATGCGGCGGGCATCGTGTCGCGACGCTGCTAGGGCGCCGTACCGAACAGGCGGGCGACCGCTGGCACCTCTGCTGCTGCGGTCCACGCGCTGAGTCCCTCGTGCCAAAGCAGGGTCGCTCGCGTGAGCGAGCCGTCGCCGATGCCCTTCGTGAGCACGTCCAGCGTGAACGGACCCTGCCGCTCGCCGTTGACAGCCACGAAGTACACGGTGGCGCCGGGAATCGGGGGCGGCCCGGCGGGCGCGGCGGGCTGCGCAGGGAGCGGAGGGGGCGGCCGCAGCGCTGATGCCGCAACGTCCCCGATCTTTCCGGCCATGGCGATGCCCAGGCCGATGGCCGCGCCGGCGCCACCGGCGCCCGGGTTCCGCGCCGTGTCGCGAATGGCGTCGGCGGCCTGCAGCGCCGCGTACGCGCCGACGTCGCCAATGAGCCCGATGCGCGTGCGCTGGTCGAGCGTGGCTGCCACCTCGTCCGGCAGCGCGATACTCTCGACGACCAGCTGCGTGAGCGCGAGCCCGAGCGCCGCGAGGTCCGGCGTGAGACTCACCGTGGCGAGCTCGCCGAGTTCGCGGTATTGCGAGGCCAGGTCCAGCACCGGGATTCGCTGTTCGCCGAGCAATTCACTGAAACGCGAGACGATGAGGTCGCGAATCTGGTCGGCAATCTGGCCGATTTCAAACGTCGGGTTCGCGCCGACGAGCTGCGTGACGAAGACCTTGGCGTCGCCCACGCGCGCGATGTAGGTGCCGTAGGCGCGCAGGCGCACGGGGCCCAGCTGCGGGTCCGTCGTCATCACCGGCGTCTTGGTACCCCACTTGTGGTTCGGGAACTGCCGCGTGCTGACGAAGACGACCTCCGCCTTGAACGGGCTCTCGAAGCCGTACTTCCAGCCGCGCAGGCGCGAGAGCACGGGCAGGTTTGCCGTGGTCAGCGCATGCCGCCCGCCCTGAAAGACGTCGGCCACGCGGCCCTGGTCGACGAACACCGCCGTCTGCCCGGGGCGCACGATGAGCTGCGCGCCGTTCTTGATCTCGTTGTTCGGTCGCGCGAACCGCCAGACCATCGCGTCCGGGGAGTCTTCCAGCCACTCCACGACATCAATCAGTTCGCCACGGACAAAGTCGCCGAAAGACACGGTCACCTCACGTCTGGATGCGAAATCAAGTGGTACTACCAAGTCTAGCAGGAAGCGCGCGTCGTGCCATCATTTGAGGAACAGGCCGAGGACGTCGTGGAGGAGCGTGCCGACCGGCGAAATGGTGTCGCGGCGAACGTGCGTGCTCCACGCGCCGGTGGTCCCGAGGTTGCCCGGCGCGCCGAGCTCCCCCTCGCGGCGCTGTTGCATGGCCGCCAGCCGGCGCTGCTCTTCCGCCAGCCGCTCCCGCTCGCGGTTTCGAGCGACCGTCATGCCGCCTCCTTCAACGAACCCGATCACCCGCTGCAACTCGCCGCGGTCGAGCCAGACGCCGTGCGTCTTGCACACGTCGACGACCACGCCGGACGACTTCGCGAAGTTCACGCGGTTCATCAGCGTGCTGCACTGCGGGCACGGGATGTAGCGCACGGTGTCGGTGGGCATCGTCGCAGTGGGCGACCGCGTCGCCAGGGCGTTCCCCACGTCCGCGTACCGTTCGCGCGCGTCGCACAGCACCTGCAGCGTTTGCGGATCGAGCCAGAGCCCGCCGCACGCGCCGCATTCCTGCACCGCGGTTGCTCCAAGGTTGATGGCCTGCATCTCCTCGGCGCAGCGCGGGCACTCGAGCGGCGTTTCGTCGCGCAGGCCACGCGCCGCCTCGGCGCCGCACCGCGCGCAGAAGCGGCTGCCCACGAACATCGCGGCAAAGCACGACGGGCACGTGACCGTGGCCAGTGCTGCGCCGCAGTACGCGCACGCGGCGCTGTCCGCCGCGGCGGGCGCGCCGCATCCGGGGCAGCGAGCGGTGTCGGTCGGCATCGTCCGTTACTCGACCGTCACGCTCTTGGCGAGATTGCGCGGCTGGTCCACGTTGGCGCCGCGCTGCACCGCGATGTAGTACGCCAGCAGTTGCAGCGGAATGCAGGCGAGCACCGGCGTGAGCAGGTCGACCGTCTCGGGAATGCGGAACTCGTAGTCGATGATGCCTTTGAGCATCGGCTCGTCGCGCGACGTGATGGCAATGATGTTGCCCTTGCGCGCCTTCACCTCCTGCACGTTCGACACCACCTTGTCGAACACCGCGTCGTGCGGCACCACGAAGACCACGGGCATCATCTCGTCAATGAGCGCAATGGGGCCGTGCTTCATCTCGGCGGCCGGGTAGCCCTCGGCGTGGATGTACGAGATTTCCTTGAGCTTCAGCGCCCCCTCGAGGGCAACCGGGAAGTTCACGCCGCGGCCCAGGTAGAGAAAGTTGGGTGCGCGCTTGAACTCGGTGGCAATGAGTTCCATCTGCTCGGCGCGGTCGAGGATGTCCTGGATCTGCGCCGGCAGGGCGGCCAACGCCTGCGCGAACTCGATGCCGCGCGTGACCGACAGGCCACGCTTGCGCGCCAGCTTCAGCGCGAACAGCGCCAGCGCCACGACCTGGCTGGTAAAGGCCTTGGTCGACGCGACGCCGATCTCCGGCCCGGCGTGCACGTAGATGCCGCCGTCGTCCTCGCGGGCGATCGTCGAACCCACGACGTTCACGAGGCCCAGCGTGCGCGCGCCGCGGCGCTTGGCCTCGCGCATGGCGGCCAGCGTGTCGGCCGTCTCGCCCGACTGCGAGATCACGATGCAGAGCGTGGTGTCGGTGACGATCGGATTGCGGTAGCGAAACTCCGACGCGTACTCCACCGACACGGGAATGCGGCACAGCTCCTCGATCATCATCTCGCCGATCAGCGCCGAGTGCCACGACGTGCCGCAGGCGGTGATGATGATATTGTCGACAGCCATCAGCTGCTCGTGCGTCAGGTTCAAGCCGCCGAGCTTCGAGGTGCCGTCCTCGACGATCAGGCGTCCCCGCATGGCGTTCTGCACGGTCTGCGGCTGCTCAAAGATCTCCTTGAGCATGAAGTGCGCGTACCCGCCGCGCTCGATGGCGCCGAGATCCCAATCGATCTTGTCGACCCGGCGCGACAGCGGCATGGCGTTGATGTCAATGACCCGGTACGTGTCGCGCTCGATCACCGCCACGTCGCCGTCGTCGAGGTAGACGACCTGGCGGGTGTGCGCGAGGATGGCCGACGCATCGGAGGCGAGGAAATGCTCGCCGTCGCCGATGCCGACCAGCAGCGGACTGCCCTTGCGGGCGGCCACGATCTTGTCCGGGTCGCGGCTCGACACCACCGCCAGGCCATACGTGCCCTCGAGCTTCTGCAGGGCGCCGATCACCGCCTCCTCGAGCGAGCCGTCGAAGAGCTCCTGCACCAGGTGCGCGACCACCTCCGTGTCGGTGTCGCTCTGGAACGCGTAGCCCGCGTCCTGCAGTGCCGCCTTCAG
>JBBQZD010000124.1:0-7914 GCA_038208045.1 Gemmatimonadales bacterium
GGTGCACGAGATTCCCGAGGGCGGGCGCGCCGCCAAGGGCAAGCCGATCGTCAACCTGATCAACGTGACGCCCGACACGCAGGTATCGGCCTTCGTGCAGGTGAAGAAGTTCAGCGACGACGAGTTCCTGTTCTTCTGCACCAAGAACGGCAAGGTCAAGAAGACGGCGCTCAGCGACTACTCCAACGTCCGCTCCAACGGCATCAAGGCCATCAAGATCGAGGACGGGGACGAGCTGATTGACGTGCAGATCACCGGCGGCACCAACGACGTGGTGCTGGTGGCGCGGCACGGTCTGAGCATCCGCTTCCACGAGCAGGACGTCCGCCCCATGGGGCGCGACACGGCGGGCGTGCGGGGCATCGCGCTCGGCAAGGGCGACCGCGTGGTCGGCATGGTGGTGGTGAAGCGCGAGGCGTCGCTGCTGGTGGTCACCGAGCAGGGGCTTGGCAAGCTGACCAACATCGACGAGTACCGCGTGCAGGGACGCGGCGGCAAGGGCATCCTGACCGTCAAGCGCACCGAGCGCACCGGCGATGTGGTGGGCCTGCTCGAGGTGCTGCAGGAGGACGAGATGATGCTCATCACGCGCGGCGGGCAGACGCTGCGCTGCGCGGTGCAGGACATTCGCGAGACCGGGCGCGTGGCGCAGGGCGTGAAGCTCAAGAACCTCGACATGGGCGACGTCGTGGCCGCCGTGGCGCGACTGGTGGCCGAGGACAAGGACGTCGAGGGGGCCGACGGGGAGGAGGGCGACGACGAGCCCCAGATGGAACTGTCGGAAGGGGCGGACGCCGCGGAGTAGGCGGGGCCGCTTCCCGGAATAACGGACTGCGGACCGCCGAAGCATGCCACGCGCCGTGGGGCTCACGCCTCACGGCGCGTGTTCGCATCGGGTCGTTCGGTGCGCACCCTAGCCAACCATGCCCCACGCCTGCGATTATCACCGCATGACGTCCTCGGCCCGCGCCCGCCGCCCCCGCGGCTTCACGCTCATCGAAATCCTGGTCGTCATCGTGGTACTGGCGGTGCTGGCCACGCTGGTGGCGCCGAACGTCTTCCGGCACGTCGGCGCCGCCAAGGAAACGACCGCGAAATCGCAGATCGAGATGCTGGGCGCCGCGCTCGACGCGTACCGGCTCGACAACGGACGATACCCGACCACCGAGCAGGGGCTCGCTGCCCTGTGGCAGGCGCCTGCCGTCGAGCCGCGTCCCGCCAGCTGGCGCGGGCCATACCTGCGCAAGCAGGTGCCGCTCGATCCCTGGGGTGCGGCCTACGCCTACCGCGCGCCGGGCACGCAGAGCACCACCGGCTACGACCTGCTCTCGTACGGCGCCGACGGCAAGCCGGGCGGCGACGGCGAGAACGCCGACCTCACGAGCTGGAAGTAACACTCGCCCACCAGGCACGTCCCCCTCATATGCCGGGCTTCGAGTACCGCACCATCTCCGCCGCGGGACAGCGCGCGCGCGGCGCCGCCACGGCCGCCGACGCGGCCGCGCTGACGCGCGACCTCGAAGCACGCGGCCTGACCGTGCTGGAAGTGCGCGAGCAGGCCGCGACAGGTGGCCTGTTCGGGACAGGCATTGCGCATGCCGCGCTCGAAGACGCGATGCGCGCGCTGGCCGCGCTGCTTCCCGCCGGCCTGCCGCTGGCGCGCGCGCTCGAAGCGGCCGCCACGACCGCGCCCGCCGCGCTGGCCGCGCGACTGCGAGACGTCCGCGCCCGCGTGGAGCGCGGCGAAGCGCTCGCCACGGCGCTCGCGGCGCACGGCGATGTGTGGTCACCGGGCGCCGTCGGCATCGTGCGCGCCGGCGAACGCTCGGGGGATCTCGACGCGGCCTTCGCGCGGCTGGCCGACCAGCTCGAACGCGAGGGCGCGCTGCGTGCACGCCTCATCTCGGCGGCCGTGTACCCGGCCCTGCTCGCCACGGCGGGCGGCGCGGCCGTGCTGGTGCTGCTGCTCTTCGTGCTGCCGCGCTTCGCCGACCTGCTCGGCGGCACCGGCGTGCCGCTGCCTGCCAGCACGGCGCTGCTGCTGCATGCGGCAGAGTGGTCGCGCGCGCACTGGACGGCGTTTCCCGTCGCTGGCGCCGCCGCGGTCGCGCTCGTCGCCTGGCTGCGTGCCACCGCCGACGGACGGCGCGCGTGGGCGCGCGTGCTGCTGACGCTGCCGGTGGTGCGCGGCTTCCGCCGCGAACTGCTGGCCGCCGAGTCCGCGCGACTGCTCGCCGTGCTGCTCGGCGGCGGCGCCTCGCTGCTGGCCGCGCTCGACGACGCGGCGGCCTCCACGCGCGATCCGCTGGCGCGCGAGGCGCTGGAGCGCGTGCGGGAGAAGGTGCGCGCGGGCAGTGCACTGCATCACGCGCTTGGCGCGGAGCCAGTGTTCCCGCCCTTGCTCGCGTCGCTGGTGGCCACGGGCGAGGACGCGGGGCGGGTGCACGACTTTCTCTCGCGTGCCGCCGACCTGTTCGCCCAGCGCACCGAGCGCGGCGCCCAGCGCCTGGTGACGCTCGCCGAACCGGCCATGATCATCGTCTTTGGCGTGCTGGTAGGCTTCGTGGCGCTGTCGCTGCTGCAGGCCATCTACGGGGTGAACCCGGCCGCGCTGCGATGACGCGCGGGCAGCGGGGGTTCACCTTGCTCGAAATCATCGTGGTGCTGGTGCTGCTGGCGCTCACCACCGCGGTGGCCGCGCCGGCCTTCAGCGCGATGGGGCGCCGCAACGAGATTGACGTGGCGGCGGCCACCGTGCGCCAAGTGATGGACCGCTCGCGCCTGCGTGCGCTGCAGTCGGGCGCGACCGCCACGCTCACGGTAGACGCCGCGGCGGGGCGCGTGTGGGAGCAACCGCGCGACACGTCGTACCTGCTGGCCCTCCCCGCCGGCTGTGCGCTGCAGGCCGACGCGCCGAGGACGCGCCTGCAATGGCACGCGGACGGCAGCGCCGGGGGCGATGCGCTGCGCGTGCGCTGCGGCGCGGTAATGGCGATGCTGGGCGCGGACGTGATGAATGGCGCGGTGCGCGTGCGGGGTGACCCATGAGACGCGCGGGCTTCACGCTGCTCGAGGCGGTGGTGGCGCTGGCCATCGTGGGTCTGGTGTCGGTGGGCGCGCTGAGCGCGTACGCCGCCGAGGTCCGCGCCGCGCAGCGGGCGCGCGAGACCGCGCCCGCCGCCGTCATCGCGCGCGAGCGACTGTCGCGGTTGTCGCTGCTCGACGCGCACGGACTTCGGGCCGTGCCCGACTCGCTGCGGCGCGGAGCGCTGACGGCCGGCGGCGCATCATATGACTGGACCGCCAACGCGCATCCGGTGCCGGGCGAAATGGACCTGTACGATTTGGCAGTGGATGTTCAGTGGGCGACCGGATCGTACGCCCTGCGCACGCGCACCTATCGCCCGGCGGCGGGGGGCGCGCGATGAAGGCCACGGCGGGGACCGCGCGCCGCGGCATGACGCTGCTCGAACTGACGGTGGCGCTCGCGGTGGGAGGCGTCGCGCTCGCGGGGGGCGGCGCAGCTTTCGCGTTCCTGAGCGATCGGCGTACGGCAATGGCCGCCGAGGCCGACACCGAGGCGCGCGCATTGAACGCCCGGCGAGCGTTGGCGCACTGGCTGGCCGAGGTGCGCGTGACCGGCGACGGACGCGCGCCCGTGTTCCGCGGCACGGACGGTACTCGGCGCTCGCATGGCGGCGACGTTCCGGACGACGAGCTGAGTTTTGTGACCACCGCGCCGACGCCCGTTGGCGACGATGCGTCCGAGGTGCGGCTGTTCGTGGCGCGTGATGCGGGGTCGGACGACGGCGCGCTGGTGGCGGAACTGCGCGCCGGACGCGCGGTGGCGCCGACGCGCGTCACGCTCGCGCCCCACGTCGGTGGACTCGACATCCGCTACTACACACAGGCGTTCGGCCCGGGTGCATGGCTGGCGAACTGGGCGGTGGGCACGCTGCTGCCCGGGGCGGTGGTGGTGCAGGTCTTCCCGGTGTGGGGCGATTCGCTGCCCGCGGCTCTGCGGCTGCCGCTCACGATACCGTTCGCGAACGGGCGATGACCAACCGACGCGGATTCGCCCTGCTGGCCAGCGTCTGGCTGATGGTGGCCATCGCCGCCGTGGCGTTCGAGGTGTCGTGGCTGGCGCGCACGCGCCGGCTCGCCACGGCCAATGTGCTGGAGGAAGAGCAGGCCCGTGCGGCGGCCGAGGCGGGCTTGGAGCACGCGCGCGCGCGGCTGGCGCAGTCGCTCGGCGCCGCGCCCGCCGATCCGCTGGCCGATCCCTGGCGCCTTTCGTCCGGGCGTCCGGATACCGTCGCGATGACCGGCGCGTTTTACGACTATGCGGTGTGGGACGACGCCGCCGCGCTGGACGTCAACCGCGCGTCTGAGGATCAACTGCGGGCGCTGGTGGCTGCGTGCGGCGCGGACGATGCGGTGGCGCGGCAGGTGGCGCAGCACATCGGCGACTGGCGCGACGCGGACACGCACCGCCGGGCCAGTGGCGCTGAACGCGCCGACTACCTGGCGGCGGGCGCGCGCGCCCTGCCGCGCGACGGCGACGTGCAGCGCGTCGAGGAACTGGACGAGATGCTGGACCTGCCGGACGGTCCGTGGCAGTGCGCCCGCGCGCATCTCGAGGTGGGGGGGACGGGTCTGGTGAACCCCAACACGGCGCCGCGCGAGGTGCTGATGGCGTTGCCGGGCATGACCGAGCGCGCAGCGGAGGCGCTGCTCGCCGCTCGACGGAACGGCGCCCCGCTCCGCAACTTTCAGGAGTTCCTGGAGCGAATCCCCCCGGCGCTGCGCGAGGGCGCGCAGCGACACAGCGACCAGTTGATGCCCCTGCTGAGCTGGCAAACGAATGCGGTGCGCGTGGCGTCCAGCGGATGGCTGGATGGCTCACCCGTGCGCGTGCGTGCCGCGGCGTTGATGGTGCGCGGCGGCGGCTCGGTGTTCGTGCAGTGGCGGGAGTTCCGATGAGTGCGCGAGGCGTGGTGAGCGTGGCGCTGGGACGCGGGCGCGGCGTTGCGGCCTGGTGGCCGTCGGGCGGCGCGCCGTCGGCGGCGCGCACGCTGACCTTCGTCTTTGACGCCGACGCACTGGCCGGCGGCGACGGCGCGTCGCTGGGCGACGCGATGCGCGCGGTGCGCCGTGCGGTGGGGCCCGACGTCCGCGCCGTGGAAGTGGCGCTGGCTTCGCCGTGGACGTCGCCACGGGTGCTCACGCTGCCGCCAATGCGCGACGACGAGGCGCGCACGGTGCTGGCGCGCGATGCCGCGCGCTTCTTTCCGCAGCTGCGCGGCGAGGGGGTGGTGGCCGTTCGCGCCATCGCGCGTGGGCGCGCCGCGCCGGGTCGCTGGTTTGCGGCCGACGCCGATGCCCGCGTGCTGCGCGCGCTGCAGCACGCCGCTCACAACGCGGACTTTGCGCTGGCGCGCGTCACCACCGCGGTGGCAGCCTGGGCGCATGCCGCGGGCAACGCGGACGGGCGCGTCTTCGTCGTGGACGGCGAGGCGGCGGTGGTGCACGCGCGCGCCGGGCGCATCACGCAGCTGCGGCGCTGTCGCGCGCCCGATGCCGGTTCCACCGCGGCGAACGCCCCCGATGCGCTCGAGCTGGCCGCTCGGCATGCGCTGGCGAGCGGCGACGCCGAGCTGGTGTCGCCCGTGCTGCAGGCAACACGCGACGTGGCGGCGTGGAAGATCGCGCGCGGGCTGTTCCTCGCCGGCGCGACGGCCGTGGCGGTGGCCGGCGCGGTGCGGTGGTGGGGTGTGCAGCACGACCTGCGTCGGCTCGAGAGTGCACGCGATGCGCTGCGCCCGTCCGTGGCAGGCGCAATTGCGATCCGCGATTCGCTGGTCGCCCTCGATGACGCACTGGGTGCACTGCGGCGCGCCGAGCGGGACGCGCCGCACTGGAATGCTCGGCTCTGGGCTCTTGCCGCCGTGCTGCCGCGCGACGCGTACTTCACGGCGTTCCGTGGTGGGGGCGATTCGGTGCAGGTCGAAGGGCGGGCGGCCAGCGCGTCGCCGGTGTTCGACGCGCTGCGCGGGGCGCGCGGCGTCGTCAGCGTGCGCGCCACCGCGCCCATTGCCGTCAGCGACGTGGCGGGAGCGGCGCACGAGCAGTTCAGCGTGGTGGTGCACTTCGGCGCCGAATCCGGAGCGCCTCGATGAACGCCCTCGACGTCCGCGACCGTCGCGCACTCTGGCTCGGCGCCCTGATCGTCTTGCCGGTGCTGTTCTGGCGCGGGGTCGTGTCGCCCTTCGACGCGGCCGTCTCCGGCGCGCAGGAGCGCGCGGAGCAGTCGCGCGCGCTGCTTGCGCGTGAACAGGCCGCGTTGCTCGATGCGCCGCGACTGCCGGCCGCGCTGGCCGCTTTGCGACTCCGCGGAGTTGACGAGGCGCCTCGCCTGTTCGGTGGCGCCGACACCGTCGCGGCCACCGCCGCGCTCGCCAACTGGGTGCGCAGCGCCGCCGCGGGCGCCGGACTGCACAGCGCGCAGGCCAGCGCGGGACCGGTGGATCCAGTGAGCGGCGAGCTGCGGGCGGTCAGCGTGGACCTGCGTGCCGAGGGGGACTTCGGCGCGGTGGCGGCGTGGATTGAGCTGATGGACAGCGGTGAGCGCGCGCTGGTCGTGGACCGGCTCGATATCTCGGCGTCGGGCAACGACGATGGCACGGTCGCCATCAGCGCGAGGGTGCGTGGCTTCTCGGCGTCCTTCGCGGCGCCTGTCGCCGCCGTGCGCGGGAGGCGCCCATGAGATGGACGCCGCTGCGCGACGGCCGCGTGCAGTTCGCGCTCGTCGTTGCCTTGTCGGGCGCCGCGCTGCTGGTTCACGACGCCTGGCAGGCGCTGTCGCGTCCCGACGTGCCGCCGGCCCTGGGACTTCCGCTGCGCGCGGACCAGCCGGCAGCACGCGCCGCCGATCGCACGCCCATTGATCGGCTGGCCGCGCTGGCGCCATTCAGCCCGGCGCGCCGCGAGGGAACGCCAGCCGGCGCGCCGCTGAACGGCACCGCCATTGCCGACGTGCCCGGGGTGTTGCGGCTGCTTGGCACCGTGACCAACGGCGCCGAATCATTCGCCGTCTGTCAACTGGGCGCGGCGCGACCACGCATGCTTCACCCCGGCGACACGCTCGGCGGGTGGCAACTGCAGCAGGTGGCGCCCGGCCGGGCCACGTTCGTTGACGCCGCGCGCACGCGGCACGAGCTTCGCCTTACCCCCACGGGGAATTG
Source organism: Gemmatimonadales bacterium (assembly GCA_038208045.1). Classification (GTDB taxonomy): domain Bacteria; phylum Gemmatimonadota; class Gemmatimonadetes; order Gemmatimonadales; family Gemmatimonadaceae; genus PNKL01. Next base: position 7,245 of record JBBQZD010000124.1, read on the forward strand.
ACGTGAGACCCTCGGTCATTGCCTTGCTCTGCCTCTTCGCCGTCAGCCGTCAGGCGACGGCGCAGCAGCCCGTGCGCCCACCCGACGCGGGCGTCGTGGTGGACTTCCAGGACGCCGACCTGCGCGTGGTGCTCGCCGCGCTCGCCGAGGCGGGAAAGCTGAACGTGAGTTTCGGCGATCTTCCCGACCGGCGCGTGACGCTGCGCTTTCGCGATCCGGTGCCACGCGGCGAGGTGCTGGCCCTGCTGAAGAGCTTCGCGCAGGGCAACGGGCTGCGTGTGGAGGAAGACGGCCGGCTGGTGCGCATCGTGATGGTGCCGGGGGGCGCTTCGACCGAAGCGCCGGCCGCCGATCCGGGGGACGTGCGTCTGTACGTGTACCGCCTGAAGCACGTGCGCGCGGCCAAGCTGGCGGGCACGCTGCAGTCCATTTTTGGTGGGGCCACCAAGGCCGTCGCGACCACGGGCTTGAGCACGCGCCCGCTCTCGGAGCGGCTGCAGCAGCAGCGGCTCGAGATTCTCGCGCCCGACACGGCGGCCCGCGGCGGTGGTGCCGTGTTCGGCGCGACGGGACTGAGCGCGGAGCTCAAGGGCCCGGTGCAGGTCGTTCCCGACGAGACCACCAACGCGCTGTTGGTGCGCGCACTGCCCGCCGACTGGGCCATCGTCCA
>JBBQZD010000125.1:0-7882 GCA_038208045.1 Gemmatimonadales bacterium
ACGCGGCCACGGGCGGGCGATCCGGTGGAGGACGACCGCCGGGCCGCCGAACTGCTCGCCGACGAGAAGGAGCGCGCCGAGCACGTGATGCTCGTGGACCTGGGGCGCAACGACGTCGGACGCGTCGCGGAGTACGGCAGCGTGCGCGTGACCGACTTCATGACCGTCGAGCGGTATTCGCACGTGCTCCACATCGTCAGCCAGGTCGAGGGCACCCTGCCCGCCGGCAGTTCCGCGCTCGCGGTCTTTCGGGCCACCTTCCCGGCCGGCACGATGACGGGAGCGCCGAAGGTGCGCGCCATGGAGATCATTGACGCCCTCGAGCCCGAGCGGCGCGGGCCGTACGCCGGCGCGGTGGGGTACATCGCGGCCGGCGACCGGCGCATGGATATGGCCATCACCATCCGCACCTGTGTCATTGCCGGGGGCGAGGCGAACGTGCAGGCGGGAGGCGGCATCGTCGCCGACTCGGATCCGCTGCTGGAATGGGACGAGACGGAGAACAAGGCCCGCGCCATGCTGACGGCCATCGGGCGGGTGCGCAGCGCCCGGTCAGGCGCCGACCGCTAGGCGCCGCCCGCCCGACGCATCATATTTCCGGGACGATGAAGTACCGACTCACGGGCATCGAGAACAATTACAGCTTCGAGCTGGCCGCCGGCGGCACGCTCGTCTGCGGACGCGCCGTCACCAGCGACCTGCCGATCATCGACCCCACGGTGTCGCGCCATCACGCCGACGTGTCGGTCGGTGAGGGCGGCCTGCACGTGGCGGATGTCGGGTCGAGCAACGGCACGTTCGTGAACGACGTCAAGATTGAGCAGTCGTTCGTCCTGCCCGGGGACCTGCTGACCTTCGGCAAGGTGCGGTTCCGGCTCGAGGCGGTCGCCGACGCGCCGGCGGCGCCCGCGACGCCGGCGGCCCCCGCCGCGGGCGCCATGCCCGGCGGCACGATCGTGCGCCAGGTGCCGCGCACGCCGGCCGCCGGACTCGAACACAGCGGCAACCTGCACTCGGCGATGGCCGGCGCTGATCCCGCCGAGAAGGACCGCCAGAAGCTGGCGATCCTGCTTGAAGTCTCGAAAGGCCTCACCAGGGCGGCCGACACGGACAGCTTGCTCGCCAAGGTTGCCGACTACGTCTTCCAGATCCTCGAGGCCGACCGCTGCGCCATCCTGCTGCGCGAAGGCGAGCATCTGGTGCAGAAGGTGGCGCGCGACAAGCGCAGTGCCACGGTCGCCTATCAGGTGCCGCAGTCGATCGTGAAGACCGTGGTGGACGAGAAGGTCGCCGTGCTTTCGGACGACGCCGGCGAGGACACGCGCTTTGGCGGCCAGTCCATCCTGATGCAGCAGGTGCGCAGCGCCATCGGCGCGCCGCTGATCGGCAGCGAAGACAAGGTGCTCGGCGTGCTCTACGTCGACAACTTCAACGTGATGAAGCGGTTCGGCGAGCCCGACCTCGACTTCCTCATCGCCTTCGCGGGCATCGTCGCCGTGGCGCTGGAGAACGCGAACTTCGCGGAGCGGATTCGGCGCGAGGCGCTCACGCGCAGCAACTTCGAGCGCTTCTTCACGCCGCAGCTCGCCGCGCGCATCGCCAACAGCGAGGAGGCCATCCGCCTGGGCGGCGAGAAGCGCCCGGTGGCGGTGCTCTTCAGCGACATCCGCGGCTTCACCGCGCTCTCCGAAACGATGAATCCGGACGCGATGGCCAAGCACCTCACCGAGTACTTCACCGAGATGGTCGACTGCGTGTTCCGTCACGGCGGCACGCTCGACAAGTTCATCGGCGACGCGGTCATGGCGCAGTGGGGGGCACCGCTCCACGAGCCCGACGACGCGGACCGCGCGATCTCCGCCGCCATGGACATGATGCAACAGCTCGACCTGCTCAACGAGCGCTGGCGCGCCGAGGAGCGTCCCGAACTGCAGATCGGCATCGGCATCAACTTCGGCGAGGCATTCGCCGGCAACATCGGGTCGGAACGGCGCCTCGAGTACACGGTCATCGGGGACGTGGTCAACGTCGCCAGCCGGCTCTGTTCCAAGGCACAGGGCGGTGAGATCATCGTCAGCGAGGAACTGCGCGCGGCGCTCGCCAACCCGCCGGCATTCGACACGCTGGAGCCGCTGGACCTCAAGAACAAGAGCCACCCCGTCCCCGCCTTCCGCGTCCGGCGGTGAGCGACACCAGCCTGCCGCCGGGCTACCGCCGGAGCGTACTGGACGGCGCCGTGCTGGTGGCGCGCGACTGGGCCACCGACACGCTGATGCAGGCGCTCGGCGCGCACGGCACGCTCCATCACTGGGCCGAGTGCCAGCCCGAGCGCGAGGAGCTGCGCGGTCGCGGCGTCACGTGGGCGACGGTGCTTGCCGCGGGGGCGGACTCGCAGTCGGCGACCCCCGTGGTGGTGCGTCACTCACGCCACGGCGGGTTGTTCGCAGGCCTGACCGGCGACCTTTTTCCGCGACCCACGCGGGCACCGCGAGAACTCGCGATGTCGGTGCGCCTCGCCGCCGCGGGCGTACCGACACCCGAACTCGTGGCGTACACGGTTCACCCGGTGGCGGGCCTGCTCGCGCGGAGCGACGTGATGACGCGCCGACTGCCGCCGGGACGGGACTTTCCGGAGGCATGGCACGCCGCGGAGCCGGGTCCCGCGCGGGACGCCATCCTCACCGCGGTCGGCGCGCTGCTGCGCGCGCTCTCGGCGGCCGGGGCCCAGCATCCCGATCTCAATGTGAAAAACGTCTACGTCACGGCGGGCGATCGGCCGGTGGCCTTTGTCCTCGACGTCGACCGCGTGACGATCTCCGGCGACGCGCACGCGGCCGCGACCAACTTCGCCCGGTTCGCCCGCTCGGTGCGCAAGTGGCAGGAGCGGCACGCGCTGGCGCTGGGCGACGCAGAGCTGGTGCGGCTCGCCACACTGGCCTGGGTGGACGCCTGATGCACGCGCCGCGCGCCGCGGCCACGCGCGTCGACCGCATCTGCATTGTGATGATGAGCGCCGTGGGCGACGCGGTGCACGTCCTGCCGGTGATCAACGCGCTCAAGCGCCGGCGCCCCGAGTCGCACATCACCTGGGTGCTGCAGCCGGGCCCGGCGGCGTTGGTGCGCGGGCACCCGATGGTCGACGAGATCCTGCTCTTTGACCGGGCCCTCGGCCTCGCGGGCTTCGCGGGGATCCGGCAGCAGTTGCGCGCACGCCGCTTCGACGTGGTGCTCAACCTGCAGGTCTACTTCAAGGCCGGCGTCATCACGGCCATGACCAGCGCGCCCGTGAAGCTGGGCTTCGACGTGGCGCGCGCGCGCGATTTCAACTGGCTGTTCACCACGGACCGCGTGCACGCGCGCCCGATGCAGCACGTGCAGGACCAGTACTTCGAGTTCACCGACTGGCTGGGTGTGCCCCACGAGCCCGTGACGTGGGGACTCGGGCCGTGGAACGACGCCGAGCGCACGTGGCAGCGCGAGTTCATGGCGCGCTTCGACCGGCCGATCGCGCCGATTGTGGTGGCCACCAGCAAGCCGCAGAAAGACTGGCTGCCCGAGCGCTGGGCCGAGGTGTGTGACGCGCTGCTCGGCGACTTCGGGCTGCAGCCCGTACTGGTGGGCGCGCGGTCGCCGCGCGAGTTGCACGCCGAGCACGTGATTCTCGAGCGGGCGCGCTGCCGGCCGTTCAGCGCGCTCGGCCAGGGGGGCCTGCGCGGGCTCGTCGGCATCTTCGACGCGGCGACGCTCGTGCTGTCGCCCGACACCGGCCCGCTGCACATCAGCGTGGCGCTCGACCGGCCGGTGGTCTCGCTGATCGGGTATTCCAACCCGAAGCGCGTCGGCCCGTATCGGCGCTTCCGCGACTTGATGGTCGATGCGTACGGCGAGCCGGGCGAGGACTATCCGATCTCGATGGTGAACCGCCGCGACCGCATGCCGCGCATCACGGTGCGCGACGTGCTCGACCGCGTGCAGCGCTGGCGGGACGCCTACACGACCGCTGGCAGCTGACCGGCCGCCGTCACCAGGTGTCCCCCCGGATCTGACGACGAACGACGGCCAGCTGCCAGTCGTGGTACGACGCGTGCTCTGCGGCGCGCGGGGCGCCGCGGCTATTGCCCGGCTTTGTGGCCCAGGCTGTACACGTAGGCCGCCACCGCGAGGTGCTGGGCGGGCGTCATGGGGAATCCCCCGAACGGCGGCATGACGCTGCTGTACTGCTTGGGCGCGGAGACGCCGGTCTCGATCTGGTGGTAGATGGCGCCGTAGCTGCCGTCGCTGTGGAGCCAGGTGGTGTCGGTGAGGTCCGGGGCTACCACGCCGCCCTTGCCGTCCGGGCCGTGGCAGGCCTGGCACGAGATGGCGCCGATGAGACCGTGGAAGAGACTGTCGCCGAGCGCCACTTCCTGCGGCGTGATGGACTTCGGATCGAGCGTCGCGGGATCGACGGACGCGGCCGGGGCCGCGCTCGCGGCGGAATCGGCGGGCTTGCCGCCACCGCACGCGGCGGCGACGACGAGGGCGGTGAGGACGGAAAGACGGAAGGTCGTGCGCATGGATGCTCCTGGGGAACTGGGGAAGGACTGCTAGAAATCTCGATTGCGGAATCGTCGCTCGGCCATGCCAAGCGGCACCACACACCAGACCACCAGTGCGGCGACGGCAACGCTGGTGCCCAGCGCGGTGCCGAAGGTGCGCTCGAAGAGCGCGCCGGTGTAGCCCATCAGCGCCGACACGTCGAGCTGCGTCAGTACGAGCACGCGCGCGAGGTCCACGGGATTGGCCATCATGAGCGCCAGCAGCGGCCGCTCAAGCGGATAGTCGCCGAACGCGGCGGCGGCGGCGAGCACGAGGCCGTCGTACACGATCGTCGACACCAGCCACGCGCCGAGCGCGAGGCCGACGCCCTTCAGCCGGTCGTCGGTGCGCAGTGCAATCCACGTGGCGATGGCGGCGAAGGCGAGCGACAGCGAGACGCCTGCCACGAGCAGCGCCGCCACGGCGCCGGCCGACGCGCCCTGCCGGGCGTGCACGGCAAACGGAATGCCGGCCCCGAAGAGAAAGGCGCCCGCCAGCGGAATGGCGAGGCCCAGGTAGAGCCCGGCAAAGAGCTGGCGGCGCGGCACGGGCTGCGCCAGCAGCAGCTCCACGAATTCCCGCGAGGCGTAGACGTGGATGGTGCCAAACACGAGCGCGACGAGCGGCAGCACCAGCAGCACGATGTTGAGCAGGCTGAGCAGCACCTGCGGCCCCGTGCCGCCAAACCAGAACAGCCCCTCGGCGATGCCAAGGAAGGCCAGCGCGTACGCCACGATCCACCGGTTGCGCGACAGGTCGCGCAGGCCGGCCGAGAGGACGAGGGAGATGACGTTCATGCCACGCCCTCCGCGCCCGGCGTGAGCCAGGCGGGGACGGCGCCGGCACGCGGCGCCGCGGTCGGCGCGGGCCACGGCGTCGCACGGTCGCTCCGCATGAGCGCGGCGATGGCGTCTTCCAGCGACGCGTTGCCCGTACGCGTGAGCAGGTCGGCGATGGAGCCGGCGAAGCGCATGCGGCCGTCGCACAGGAAGGCGACGTCGTCCGCCAGCGACTCCAGCTCGCTCATGATGTGCGACGTGATGAGCACCGACCGCCCCTCGGCGCGCACCGCACGGATCTTCTCCTTCAGGACGTTGGACGAGAGCGGATCGAGCCCGGCGGTCGGTTCGTCGAGGATCAGCAGCGAGGGACGGAACCGGAAGGCGATGACGGCGTTCACCTTCTGCTTCGTCCCGCCGGAGAGCGTGCCGACATACTTGCCGGCAATGGCGTCCATGTCGAAGGCGCGCATGAGGTCATCGTCCGTCGCCTCGCCGGGACGCAGCTGCTGCACGAGGTCCAGCACGTCGCCGACGCGCAGATTCACGGGGAAGTGCGCGGCCTGCGGCATGTAGCCGATGGCGCGCCGGTAGGCGCCCGCGGCATCAGCCGGCTCGCCGGCCACGTGCAGCGCGCCCGCGTCGGCGCGCGTGAGCCCGAGGACAATCTTGATGAGCGTGGTCTTGCCCGACCCGTTGGGGCCGATGAGCGCCGTGACGGCGCCAGTGCGCAGGGCGAGCGACACGTCCTGCAGGACGTCGAGCGTGTCAAACCGCTTGCAGATGTTCTCGAGGGCGATCATGGCGATTGCAGCCGGCGGGGGGCGCGCATCAGGGGGTGCCGGTCGACGAGCGCTTCCGGCGTCAGCACCGGCATCACGCGCTCGGCGGCGTCGAGGATCGAAACGAGCGGACTGCGCAGCAGCAGCAGCGCCGTGGGATGCTGCTCCACGACGAGGGCGAAGAACCGCACGGGATGAAAGGCGATGTCCCCCACGCCGTCCCGGTCGAGATCGTAGCCTTGGTAGTTGTCCCACCAGTTGCCGTCGAAGGTCGACGTGGCGCTCCGCGAATTGGTGGTGACGTCGAAGGCGTTGCCCGTGAAGCGGTTGGCGGTGAAGCGATTGTCATTGGCGTCGGCGAGCACCTTGGCGGCCCATCCGTTCTGGATGAACTCGTTGCCGCGCACCTCCAGCCGCGTCGACCCCTCGACGTACAACCCGATGGAATTCTTGATGAAGACGTTGTCGCTGATCTCGCCGCCCAGCATTTCCTTGAGCAGCAGCCCGTAGGCGGCGCTGCCCCACGACCGCTCGAACCGGTTGGCGTGGATCACGACGCCGCGGCTGTACATCACGGCCACGCCCGACGTGTTTTCGCGGAAGACGTTGCGCTCGTAGCGGCACGAGTCGGAGAACATGAAGTGCAGGCCGTAGCGCTGGCTCTGCTCGCTGACGTTGTCGGTGGTGACGCCGAGCGTCGAGAACTCGAAGTAGATGCCGTCCCGGTGGCCGCGGACGTGGTTGCGCTCGACGCGCGCACCGGGCGAGTACCACAGGTGGATGCCGTTGCCGCTTGTGGTCTGCCGGGTGCCGTGCGCCACGATGTCGTTGTCGCGCACAATGCAGTCGGCCGAGCGCTGCAGGTAGATGCCCCACAGGTTGTCCACCAGGCGGTTGTGCTCGATCACGCAGTTGCGCACGTCGCGCGCCCGGATGCCCGCGCGATCCTCGAGGTTCGACACGCCGGTGTTCATCACCACGAGCCCGCGCACCGTCACGTCGTCGGCGGCAATGACGAACACCTCGCGCGCCTCCTGTCCGTCGAGCGCGGGCCACCCCTGCCCCTCCACGATGACGCGCGGCGTGCGCACGACCAGTGTGGGCTCGCGATAGGTGCCCGCGCGCACGAGCACGCGGTCACCGGGCCGCGCGGCCGCCAGCGCCTCGGTGATGGTCGCGTAGCGACCGCCGGCGCCGACCGTGAGGTCGGCGGCACGGGCGGTCGGCACGGCCGCGAGGAGCGCGAGCAGGCCCCAAGCGAGGCGGCGTGGCGTCACGGCGCGGCGTGGGAGGTGTGCATGGCGCCAGCGTCCGCGGTGTCGGCGAGCAACTGCGTCCACGTCATGAGCCGCCCGCCGAGCATCGTCCGTTGCGCCTCGGCGCGCGCCGTGTCGGCGAACGCCGCGAGGTTCCCTCCCATCGGGCTTTTCATGAGAGTGCCCTTCAGGAAGCCCGCCGACTCGGCCCGCACGAACGAGCCCGGATGCTGCAGGTCAATGACGTAGAGCGCGCCGCGGTCCTGCTCGGGCGTGGCCCGCGCCCAGTTGACCAGGCACTCCGCCGAATCGAACTTCTTCACGCGGCCCTTGGGCAACAGCGCCTCGCCGCCAAAGCGGGCGTCGGAAATGGTCATCCGGCAGTAGTCGCACTGGTCGACGTTCAGCGTGATCGGTTCGGGTGTGCGCGTGCTGCAGGCGGCCGTGAGGAGTGCAAGGACCAGGATCGCGAAACGATGCGGGGGGA
>JBBQZD010000126.1:0-7875 GCA_038208045.1 Gemmatimonadales bacterium
TTTGTGAAAGATACCATAGCCCCGGCGCGTGCGCAGGCCAGCGGGGGCCGAGTTTCACCGCGTCCTTCAGCGTGCACACCACCCGCGAGACGTCGCCGGCGCGCGCGGCGAGCCTCGCCACCTCGGCATCCGAAAACGCATGGTGGTCGCGGAAGGTGACGTGCTCCACGTCCGCGCCGACCGCGCGCAGTTGCGCGGCGAACGCTTCGGGGTCGCCGACGCCGGACACGGCCAGGACGCGGCGCCCGGCGATCGCGGACGGGGCCTCTGACGGCCCCTCCGGCCAAGGAACCAGTCGATCCGGGGCCAGCAACGCCACCGCGATCGGAATGCGGTCGCACGCCCGTCGCACCGCCTCGACGACGGTCGCGGCGTGATCGCGCGTCGCCGCCTTGCGCGTGACCACGGCCAGGTGCGCCCGTCGCAGGGCCGAGAGCGGTTCGCGGAACGGGCCGGCCGGCAAGCCGCGCATGCGCCCGTCCCAGGCGTCGGCACTGATCAGCACGACGTCGACGTCGCGCGGCATCTGGCGATGCTGAAAGGCATCGTCCAGCACCAGTGCCGTCGCGCCCTGCGCGAGCGCCCGCTTCCCGCTACGCCGTCGCACGGCGTCCACCAGCACCGGCACCAGCGGATTCAGCCGGGCATGCACCAGCGGCTCGTCGGCGCCGTAGCCGCGCAGCAACAGCGCCGGCCGAAAGCCCCGCCGCTGCATCGCGCCCGCAAACCACGCCGCCAGTGGGGTCTTGCCCGTGCCGCCGACGGTGAGGTTGCCCACCGACACGGTCGGCACCGCCGTCATGCCCGCGCGGCGCGCCCGCCGGCCCCCGATGCTCGTGCTGATCGCACCGAAGACGAACTCCAGTGGCCAGAGCACGGCGCGCGCGATCAGGCTGAGCGCCCCCTGCCCGTACCAGACGGCGCGCGCCAGGCGGTCACGCACGCGCGCGCGCCTCCGCCTCGAGCAGCGCCGCCGTCAGCCGTTCGGTTTCGCCCTCGGCCAGTCGCCCGTCCACGATACGCGGCGTCAGCACCTCGCCAAAGGCCACCCGGACGCGGGCGAACGGCTTGGGGATCGTGAAGCGGTCCCAGCTCTTCAGGCGCCAGGCCCGGTCCGCGTGCACACCGACGGGCAGGATCACCCGGCCCGATTTCCATGCGGCAACGAGCGCCCCCGGCTGCGACTCGCGTGCGGGCCCACGCGGACCGTCGGGCGTGAAGGCCACGGACGTGCCTTCGCGCAGTGCCCGGACGATTTGCATCAACCCGCGATGTCCCCCGCGCGTCGTCGAACCCGCCGCGGGCGGGCTGAAGCCGAACCGCTGCGCGACGTTGCCCATGATCACCCCGTCGCCGTGCTCGCTCGCGAGCGGCATCAGGCCCTCGCCCCGAAACGACCAGACCAGGCTGAGCATCGTGCCGTGCCAGCTCGCAATGATCAGGGGCTCGCCCCGGGCCCGCAGCGCGCGCCACGCGTCGTCATGTCGCACCTCCAGGCGCCAGGTGCGCCCGAGCAGCCAGAGGGTCCAGGCACCCAGGCGAGAACCCCATTTGACGCGGCGCGCCCGCTGCGCCGCCTTCGCGGCCGCTTCGGCCGCTTCGGGCGCTGCGTGCCCCTCGGGCGCGTCGCGCGTCCCGGGCGTCTCGGGCGCGGGCACCGGCGCGACGCTCATTCCGGTCCCTCCGGCGGGAGCATCGCGCTCGCCATCTGTGCCACGCGCCCCGCCGCGCCGGGCGCGCCAAGCAACCGCCGCACCTCGCCCATCGCGTCCGTCATCCGCGCGCGGGCCGGGCTGGACGCATCGAACAGCGGGGCGAGCGCATCGGCCACCGCCGTCGTCGTGAAGGCGTCCTGCACGAACTCGGGCGCAACCTCGCGTCCGGCCACGACGTTCAGCAGGCCGATGTGCGGAATCGTCACGAGCCGGCGGGCGATCGCATAAGTGATGCGGCTCGTCTTGTAGACCACCGCGCAGGGGCACCCGGCCACCGCCGCTTCGAGCGTCGTCGTGCCGCTCTTGCACAGGGCCACGTCCGCCGCGCGCAGCACGTCAAACGACTGCGCGCGCACCAGCGGAAACGGCACGCGCGACGCGTCGAGCTGGATCGTCGGCGCAACGCTCAGGATCACCTGCAGCCCCGGCCGGCGGCGCTGCAGTTCGCGCGCCACCGCCTCGAACTCCGCGAGATGGCGCTCGATCTCCTGGGCGCGGCTGCCCGGAAAGAGCGCCAGCACCTCGCCGCCGGCGGCGACGCCGATGCGCCGGCGCGCGTCCGCGCGCTCCGGCATCGTCACCGCCCGGTCGAGCAGCGGGTGCCCCACGAACGTCGCGTCAATGCCGGCCTCGCGCAGCAGCGGCTCCTCGAACGGCAGGATCACCGCCGCCTTCGTGATGACCTCCGCCATCATTCGCAGGCGGCCCTTCTTCCACGCCCAGACCTGCGGCGTGATGTAGTACAGCACCGGCACGCCCGCGTGGTGCGCGGCGCGCGCCACCCGCAGGTTGAACCCGGGATAGTCGATGAGGATCACGAGGCCGACGCGGCCGCCGCGCAGCATCGCCGTGACGGTGCGAAAGAGCCGCAGGTGCGCCGGCAGGTGCTTGAGCACCTCCACGAAACCCACGACGCCTTCGGCCGGCGCAAAGAGCGTCACCCCGGCCGCCGCCATGCGTTCGCCGCCCATGCCCACGAGCGACAGGTCAGGGCGCAGGGCGCGCAGCCGCTCCGCGACGCCGGCGCCGTGCAGGTCGCCCGACGCCTCGCCGGCGATGATCAGGACATCACGCACCGGCACGCGCGGCGGCGGCCATCGCGGCACGCGACCGCTCGATGTCCGCCACGATCTGCAGGGCGACGGCCAGCGCGTCGCGCCCGTCATCGCCCGTCACGGGCACCGGGGCCTCGCCCCGCACGGCCGCGAGGAACGACTCGAGCTCCAGCTTCAGCGCGTCGCCGTCCGGCGCCTCCAGATGGATGTGCTCGACGAATGCCGACACGTCGGGCTGCGCCTGCTGCGCCAGCGCCGCCATGTCCACGTCCTGGCGCAGGCGGAACAGCTCGCCGTGGCCCGCCGCGAGGTCGAGCGACAAGTACCCGTTGCGCTGGAAGAGCCGCAGCTTGCGCGTCCGCTCGCGCGAGATGCGGCTCGCCGTGATGTTCGCAATCGCCCCGTTCCCGAACCCGATGCGCGCATTGGCGATGTCCACGCTTGGCGTCAGCACGCCCACGCCGGCCGCCGTGACGCTCGTCACCCGCGCGTTGGTGAGCGTCAGCACGAGGTCGATGTCGTGGATCATGAGGTCGAGCACGACGGCCACGTCCGACCCGCGCGGGTTGAACGGCGCCAGGCGCTCGCTCTCGATGAACAGCGGCTCATCCACATACGGCAGCGCCGCGCGGATGGCGCGGTTGAAGCGCTCGATGTGCCCGATCTGCACCAGCGCGCCGTTGGCCTTCGCGATCGCCAGCAGCTCGTCGGCCTCGGCCAGCGTGGTGGTGATCGGCTTCTCGATCAGCACGTGCTTGCCGCGAGCGAGCGCCGCCTTGGCCACCGCGAAGTGCGCCGGCGTCGGCACCGCGATCGAGACCGCGTCGACGTCATCGAGCAGGGCCTCCAGCGACGCGGCCAGCGCGACGCCGAGCTCGCCCGACACCACCGCCGCCCGCGCCGCGTCCACCTCGTGGAAGCCCCGCACCTCCGCGTCCGGCAGCGCGCGCAGGTGGCGCAGGTGGTGATAGCCCAGCGCCCCCGTGCCCACCACGCCCACCCGCAACGGTCCGGTCATACCGTAATGCCCCGCTGGCTCGCGTCCACGAAATCCACAAATATCCGCAGCTCCGGCGTCATGGTCAGCTCCGTGCGGACCTGCTCGATGGCCTGCGAGATGTTCAGGTCGCTGCGGAAGAACAATCGATAGGCCCGTTTGATCTCGGCCACGACCTCCGGCGAAAAGCCGTTGCGCTGCAGGCCGATGCTGTTCAAGCCGTACAACTTGATCGGGTTGCCCACCGCCTTCACGTACGGCGGCACGTCCTTGGCCACGCGCGAGCAGCCGCCGATGAAGGCGTAGCGCCCGATCTTGGCAAATTGGTGCACCGCGCAGAGCCCCGAGATGATGGCCTTGTCGTCGATCTTCACGTGACCAGCGAGCTGCGTCCCGTTGCTGATGATCACGCCGTTGCCGACCTGGCAGTCGTGCGCCACGTGCACGTAGGACATCAGGAAGCAGTCGGTGCCGACCGTCGTCTTGTACGACTCCGACGTGCCGCGGTTGATGGTCGAGTATTCCCGCACCGTGGTGCGGTCGCCGACCTCCACCCACGTTTCTTCGCCCTTGAATTTGAGATCCTGCGGCGGGCCGCCGAGCACCGAGCCGACGCCGATCTTCACCTGCTCGCCGAGGCGCACGAACTCCTCGAGCACGGCGTGCGGACCGATCACGCTGCCCGCGCCGACCACGCAGTGCGGCCCGATGATCGCCCCCGGGCCCACCTGCACGCCGGCGCCGAGCTCGGCGCCGCTGTCGATGATCGCGGTGCGATGGATGCGCGCGGTCATCGGTCGCGCACCATGGCGGCCATCTCAGCCTCGCAGACCACCTCGCCATCCACCTTGGCCAGTCCCTTCATGCGGCAGATCTTGCCCCGCACCTGAGTCATCTCGAGCTCGAAGCGCAACTGGTCGCCCGGGCGCACCGGGCGGCGAAACTTCACGTTGTCGAGCGACATGAAGTACACCACCTTGCTGTCCGGATCTTCCACGGCGCCCATGAGCAGCATGCCGCCCACCTGCGCCATGGCCTCGACGATCAGCACGCCCGGCATGATCGGGTGCCCGGGAAAGTGCCCTTGGAAGAACGGTTCGTTGATGGTGACGTTCTTGATGCCCACGATCCGCTTCTGTGCTTCCATCTCGAGGACGCGGTCCACGAGGAGGAAGGGATAGCGGTGGGGCAGCACCTTCATGATGTCTTCGATTCCGAGCACCAATTCCTCCCGTTGGGCATGCGCGAGCAGTTCGCGCACCAGCGTCACCGTTCCGCGATGGCTGGGCTTGGTGGCCGAAATGCGCGCCAGCACGCGCTTGCCGGCCAAGGCCAGGTCTCCCACGCAGTCCATCGCCTTGTGCCGGACGAACTCATCCGGCCATCGCAGCGTCGTTCCCACCACGCCCTGCTCGTCCAGCACCACGGCGTTGTCCGTCGAGGCGCCCTTGATGAGTCCCATCGCCCGCAGCGCCTCCACCTCGTGGAGAAAGCCGAAGGTGCGGGCCGGCGCCAGGTCCCGGGCGAACACCTCCTCCGTCACGCACCAACTGCCCCGTTGCTTGCCGATCAGCGGATGCGGGAAGTCGATGTTCACCTCGACCGTCAGCTCGTCGGCGGGGTAGGCCACGTACACCGACTCGCCGTCAACGACCCGTACCTTGTCCCGCAGACGAAGGTACTCCACGGTGCCGCCATGCTCCACCGTGCCGGCCTGGCGGAGGGCGGTCACGAACGGCTGCGCGCTGCCGTCGAGGATCGGCGGCTCCGGCCCGTCCATCACGATGATGACGTCGTCCACACCCAGGCCGGCGACCGCCGCGAGCACATGCTCCACCGTATGCAGCGCCGCCTCGCCGTGGCCCAACTGCGTGCGTCGTTCGGCGGCCGTGGCCTCCGACACGTAAGCGCGCGTCTCCGGCGCGCCCGGCAGGTCTGTGCGGCGAAAGACGATGCCACGTCCCGGCGGCGCCGGCTCGAAGGCCAAGCGACACGGGTGACCGAGATGGAGTCCCACGCCTTCCACCGCCGACGACCGCGCGATGGTGCGACGTCCGCTCACTTTCCGTCCCCGTCGAGCAGCCGCTCGAGTCGCCGGAGCAGCGCGGGCAGCTTGAGCAACGCCGCCGAGGCACGCAGCGACTCCTTGTGGGGCCGCGCAGGATAGCCCGACCAGGTTTCGCCCGCCGGCACGTTGCCGATCACGCCGGCCTTGGCAGCCACCCGTGCCCCGGCGCCGATCGTCACGTGTCCCGCGAGGCCCACCTGCCCGGCGACCATCGCGCCGTCCTCCACCGTGGTGCTGCCGGCAATGCCCACTTGCGCCATGATGATGCACGCGCGCCCGATCCGCACGTTGTGCCCGATGTGCACGAGATTGTCGAGCTTCGTGCCGGACCCGATTACCGTGTCGTCCAGCATGCCGCGGTCGATCGTGCAATTCGCCCCAATGTCCACGTCGTCGCCGATGATCACGCGGCCGACGTGGGGAATCCTGGCGTGCACCAGCTGGCCGTCCACCATCCGTTGCACGTACCCGTAGCCGTCGCTGCCAATCCGGACCCCGCTGTGCACCGTGCACCGGTCGCCGATGCGCGTATCCGGGTACGTGTAGACGTGCGGATAGACGGAGCAGTCGTCGCCGATGCGCGAGCCCGCGCCGATCACGCTGTAGGCGGCGATCCAGGTACGGTCGCCGACCACCACGCCGTCCTCAAGCACGACGCCGGTCTCGATACAGGCTCCCTCACCGATGACGACGCCACGGCTGACGTGCGCGCCCGGATGGATGCCGGCCGGATGCATCGCCGGCTGGTGAAACCGCGGGATCAGCGCGATCAGCGCATCGTAGGGCCGGTCGACGACCACGCGCGCGCCGCACGTTCCCGGCGCGCTCTCCAACTCGGGCACCACCAGCACGACGCCTGCCGAGGACTCGGCCAGCAGCGGCGCGTACCGGGACGATGCCAGAAACGTGAGGTCCTCCGCCCCCGCACGGTGCAGCGGCGCCACCGCACTCACGCGCACGGTCGCATCGCCCACGAGACGTCCGCCGGTCGCTTGCGCGATCTCGGCGGCGGTCATGGACGGCGGGGACGCACTCGGCGGCATCGAACGGTCAGGGGTGGGAGACCCGGTCGACGCGGGGTCAGCGCGTCGGCGGGATCTTCGGCTTCGCCGCCCCGGCCGGAGCGGCCATCGGACCGGCCGGCGCCGGAGCAGCCGGCTTCGCACCCTGCACCACCGGCACCGGCATCGAGCGGATCTTCACCAGCACCTTGTCGGTGATGTTGAGGTTCTTGTCGATCGCCACAATGGGATTGCCCTGGCTGCCGACGTCGAAGATGGCCGTGAGCCCCTCGTCCTTGCGGATGTCTTCGAGCGCCACCTTGATCTGGTCGATGATCGGCTGGAGCAGCTGCGACTGCCGCTGCTGCGCCTGCAGGTCGAGCGCCTGCGTGCGCGTCTGGAACTCCTGTTCCTTGTCGCCGATCACCTTCTGGCGCGCGTCCCGGGCGGCCGGGCTGAGCCCCGCCTCCGCCTTCTGGTACGCGGCGATCATGGCCTGCAGCGAATCCTGCATGCGCTGCACCTGGTCCTGCATGGCCTGGGCTTCCTTCTTCCACTGTGCATCAGCTTCGGCGCGACCGGGCGCCTTGTCGAGCAGCTCCCGCGAGTCGACATAGGCGAACTTCGGGGCGGCGGCCTGCGCCATCGCCACGGCCGGCACGAGGAACAGGGAAGCAACGAGGGCGCCACGAAGTGCGCGGAGATGGACGTGCATTGCAGACTCCAAGGGTTAGAAGAACTGACCGAGACGGAAGTGCAGCTGGAACTTCGGATCCGGGCGGCCGAAACTGTCGACGCGGTCGAAGCCGTAGGCCCAGTCCAGGCCCAGCGGGCCAAGGGGCGTCACCACCGACGCCCCGATGCCTGCGCCCCGGTACAGGCGCGAGGGATCGAACTCACGCGGGCGCGACCAGATGTTGCCCGCGTCGTAGAACACGTTCGCATAAAACTGCTGGCTCACGCGCATGCCGACTTCGGCCGTCGTCGTGAAGAACGAGTTGCCGAACGAACTGCGCTGCGCGTTGTACGTGCCGGTGCC
>JBBQZD010000127.1:0-7804 GCA_038208045.1 Gemmatimonadales bacterium
GGACCCCGAGCCCGCGTCCATCGTGGCCAAGCGCGCGTCGTTCAAGGCCGCGCTCGTGGCGGGCGTGACGATGTGCATGGGGGGCGATGTTGGCGTCTATGCGCACGGCGACAACGCGCGCGAAATGGAGATGATGGTGGACTACGGCATGACGCCGCTGGCGGTGATGAAGGCGGCGACGTCGGGCAATGCGCAGATGCTCCACTGGGAGTCCCGCGTGGGGCGCGTGGCGCCCGGGCTGCTGGCGGACCTGGTGGCGGTGGGCGGCGATCCGACGCGCGACATTCGCGCGGTGCGGCGGGTCGCGTTCGTAATGAAGGGTGGCGTGGTGGAGAAGAGGCCCTGAGCGCTGCGAGCATCGGATGAGCGGCGGGCGTCTGACACTTCGCCTCGAGGCAGCATGAGTGCTCCCAGCAAGACGCTGTTCCTTGTTCGCCACGCCAAGTCCAGCTGGAAGGACACAGGCGTGGCCGATCACGACCGCCCGCTGAACACGCGCGGCCTTCGCGATGCTCCCATGATGGCCGCACGCGTGGCCGCTCGACCGGATCGGCCGGAACTCATCGTGGCCAGCTCCGCCCTTCGGGCGCTCACGACGGCGGAGTTGATGGCCGCCGGCCTGGGCCTGCGGCCGACGGACGTTCTGGTACACGACCAACTCTACGACGCCGAACCGGACGCGCTCCTCGACGTCATTCGCGGCGTACACGACCAGGTGACGACGGTGATGTTGGTAGCCCACAACCCGGGCGTGACCGAAACCGCAACGCTGCTGACCGGCGCGCCGATCGCGAACGTGCCGACGTGCGGAATCGTCGTGCTTGGCTTCCGCACCGAGTCCTGGGCCGCGGTGCGCCGCCAGTCCGCCACGCTGCTCGACTTTGACTATCCGAAACGGGAGAACACATGAAACCGGCCACGCGTATCGCGACGCTGCTGCTTGCTCTGATTGCGATCGTGCACGCCGCCCGGCTCACGTATGGGGTCCCGGTGACCGTGGGCGCCCACGACATACCGATGTGGGCCAGCGTGCTCGGCACCGTGGTGCCGGGCATCCTGGCGTACGCGATGTGGCGGGAGCAGCGCGGCCCGGCTACCTGACGCCTCGTCAGCGCGTCGCGTCAGCGCGTCGCGTCAGCGCGTCGCGTCAGCGGTCAGGCGTCGTCGTATTTCCTGGCGAGCCGTGCGAGCGCACGCGGCAGTTTCGGATGCGCATCGAAACGCCGGACGAACTCCGATTCCCGCAGGCCGCCCTTGGCGCGGATGACCGCGGCCACCGCCACGCGTTCCGCGCGGCTCCAACGCTCGAGCCCCGGCAGCAGCAGCACCACCGGCGCCCAACGATGAAACGCCATGCGCTCGTCGGCGCTCCAGCCCGCACGGCCCGCGATGCCGAGCCGCGCGCAGGCCTCGCGGACACAGGCCTGGTCCCCGCGGTCCGTGACGCCCGGAAACCGCCGCGCAAGCATCGCGGTGGCCGCCACGCCAATGGCCGACAACGGCACCTCACCAATCACGTCGCGGCGCTCGCGCCCCAGGTGCAGGAAGACATTCTCGCGCGATAGTCGCACGAGCGTCGCGCGATTCGAGCGATGCGACGGCGTGCGCTTCATCGCCGCGAGCTCCCGGTTCATGAGCGCGACCACTCGCTTCTCGCGCGGCCGGAAGCCGAGCTTCTGGTAAAACCACCACGCGCCGGAATCGAGTGCCTCGTCGTTGTGATCGCCGAGCTGGTACGGAAAGATGGTATACGCGTCGGCGCCGAAAATTGTCCGGACGGTCGCCAGCGCGCGCGCATAGACGTGCGCCGCCTCGACGCCGCGGAAGGCTTCGAAGACGTTGAAGGCGATCTCGGCCGACCCGAACAGGGCGCTGTTCAGCACGTAGCCGATCGGCACGCCGTTCTTGAGCGTCAGAAAGGCGTAGACGGCCTCGAGCAGAAGCCGTCGATCGGGCCGCACGCCGATGACCGCGAACTGCAGTCCGTCCTCCCAGCTCACCATGCGCACGTCGTCGGCGCTGCCGTAGGCGAAGGCGTCGAGGTCGCGGTTGCGGGTGACCATGGCGTCGCGCGCCAGCTCGACGATGCGCGCCGCGCGGCGGCCGGACAGCGTCTCCACCCGCACCGGCTCCCGCGCCACTTCCCGCGCGAGCTCGGGGCGGCCCCGGCGAAGCGGCGTCGCGTGAAAGGCGAGCGGCGCGCCCGCCAGCGACTCGTGCGTCCGCGAGGGCGTTTCCGGGCCGGGCCGCAACGTGAAGTAGAGCCCGAGGTCATCGACCACGCGCTCGAAGATGAAGCCGTCCGGGAGCGCGGTGCGCAGGCGCCGCAGAAAGAACGTCGCGCCATGCTCGGTCGCGCCGCGCATCCGGTCGAGCCACTCGCCGGGCGTCCACGCGATTTCGTCGAGCCCAGGCACCTCGGCCGGATGCGCCACGAAGGGCAGCCAGCGTTCGAGCCGCGTGGGGTCGGCGACGTCGCCCCAGTCAATGTCCACGCGGTCCGGAAAGCGCGTCGCCAGCCGCCAGGCCGTCTCGGCGAAGAACGGGAATCGGATGTCCGTGCCGGCGATGCCCGTGTCGGCGAGCTGGCGGCGGAAACGCCGGACGTCGGCGCGGCGCTCGAACGTCGCGAGCATCGCCTCCACCTGCGTCCGCAGCGCGCGATCATCGGGATAGGCGCGAAGAAAAGTCAGCACGTCGTGCAGACGGGCGACCGACTTCGCCGAGCCGAGCCTGGCCTTCGCAAGCCGGGCGAGCAGCGCGCGCTTCCGCTCCGGCCAACCGGGCCCGAACTCGGCGCGAATCTTCTCGAGGCCCGCGAGGGGCGACCTTGAACCTGGCATCCAGTCTCTCCACGCGATGAACGGTCAATCATGCCCGACGGAGTATGGGGCGGACGCCGGGCCTCGGCGAGGGGCGGGGGTGGCTCTCGGTCGGCAGTCGGCTGCACATTCTCCTGCACGGGTTTCCCTTGTCCTCGCTCCCACTGGGTTCGCGCTGCCATGACCCTCCCTGCCCTGTTCCGCCGCCCGGCCCGCATCGCGCTGGGCGTCCTCGTCGTCACGGTCGCCGCCGCCGCGCATCGCCCGTCGCCCACGCTGCCGAACGGGCTCGCGCTCACGCCGCCCATGGGCTGGAACAGCTGGAACCATTTCGGCTGCAACGTCAGCTCCTCGCTCATCCGCGGCGTCGCCGACGCGATGGCTGCCAACGGCATGCGCGACGCGGGCTACCAGTACGTCGTCATTGACGACTGTTGGCAAGTGGGCCGCGCCGCCGACGGCACCATCCTCGCTGATTCGGTGCGATTTCCGGGTGGGATCAAGCCGCTGGCGGATTACGTGCATTCTAAGGGGCTCAAGTTCGGCATCTACACCGACGCGGGCCGCCTCACCTGCGAGGGGCGTCCCGGCAGTTACGGACACGAAGACCAGGACATGCGCACCTATGCCGCGTGGGGCGTGGACTACGTGAAGATCGACTGGTGCCACTCCGAAGGGCTCGATGCGCCGACGCAGTACGCCAAGCTGCGCGACGCGCTGGCGCGCAGCGGGCGACCGATCGTGTTCAGCATCTGCGAGTGGGGGGCGAACCGCCCGTGGGAATGGGGGCCGGCCACCGGACACCTGTGGCGCACCACCGGGGACATCAGCGACCGCTGGGACAGCATGCTCGCCAACTTCGACTTGTCGGCGCAATACTGGTTCGTCGCGCGCCCGGGTGCCTGGAACGATCCCGACATGCTCGAGGTGGGCAACGGCGGGCTGTCGCGCGACGAATCGCGCGCGCACATGAGCCTGTGGGCCATCGCCGCCGCGCCGCTCATCGCCGGCAACGACGTGCGCACCATGGGCGACTCGTCCCGTGATGCGCGCATCGCGCGCGAGGTGCTGCTCAACCGCGAGGTCATCGCCGTCAACCAGGACTCGCTCGGCGTGCAGGGGCGCATGATCGGCAACGCCCGTGCGGAGTTGCAGGTTTGGGTGAAGCCGCTCGCCGACGGGTCGCGGGCGGTGGTGCTGCTCAACCGCGCCACGGTCCCGGCGCGCATCAGCGCGAGCTGGCCGCGCGCGGGGCTCGCAGGCAAGAGCACGCGCGTGCGCGACCTCTGGACGCACCGCGACACGACGGTCACGGGTGATCGCTACGACGTGAACGTGGCACCGCACGGCGTGGTGATGCTGCGCGCCTGGCCCGCGGGGGGCTGACCGCCGGTCCCCCGGTCGCGCCAGCCCGATCAACGGCCGATGCGGCGCGTCAGTTCAGCGTCGGCCAGAGCTCCTGGAGCGTCGTTCGAGGACGAAGGCACAGGTAGATGTTGGCCGCCTGCTCCTCGTGCACGCTCCAGAGACTCTGGATGCGCGCGACCGGACGCACTTCCTCCCAGACCTGCTTGAGCGCCTGGTCGTCGTCCTCGATGATCAGCGCGACGTTGCCGGGCCGGGTCCCGGGGCCGAAGAACCAGAAGCTGCCTGCCGAGGAGATGATCGGCGGGAGACCGAGTGCGGGGCCGTAGTACTCCAGCGCGCCGGCGCGGCCGTAGTTGGAGGCGCCAATCACCACCTCGGCCTGCTGCGCCGGGGTGAGCGCCGCGTACGCCTTGGCCATCGCTTCGGCCTGCTCCCGCCAGCCGATCATGTCGGCGAAGTCCTGTGGCAGCACCTCGAGCGCGCCCTGATTGTTGCGGCGCGTCATGTCGAGGTGCGCCGCGCCGATGTAGGCGGCGGTGCGCTGCGGCGTGAGGATAGGGAGCGAGATGGGGAGCAGGAAGAGACCGTACAGCAGGGCGGCCGCCGCGACGAGGCTCCCGACCATCGGCCGCCGCGCGACGGGCTCGGCGTCGCCGGACGACTCCAGCAGCACCGCGCCGGCGGCGATGAGGAAGGGGAAGACCGGGCCCGCGTAGTACGACTTGCCGCGCGCGACCATCAGCACGAGTTCGGCGAAGACGCAGGTCCAGCCCGCCAGGCGCAGCGGCGCGAAGCGTGGACGCGTGACGACGGCGATGCCGGCGACGAGGGCGAGCCACGCCAGCGGACCCCAGAGGAGCTGTCCCGCGAAGAACTCCACGTGCGTCACGCGCTCGAGTTGCCCTGCGCGCAGTTCGCCCATCTGCCCGACGACCGGAAAGTGGAGGGCCACCTGCCCCACGATGCTCGGACTCCCAATCGCGAACGCGAGCACGGCCGCGAGCCACGGCCACGGCGTGAGCAGCGCCCGCCGGTGCGGCGTCACGAGCAGGGCGAGCAGCAGCGCGACGCCGAAGATGAGCAAGCTGAACTTGACGAGCAGCCCGAACCCGAGCGACAGGCCGAGCAGGATCCACCAGCGCGGCTCGTTGGCGCGGCCGATGCGCATCAGGCAGTAGAGCGCGAGCGTCCAGGCGAGCTGGTCGAGCACCACCGGCTGGAAGAGTCCCGCGGTGCGCAGGAAGAGGGGGTTCGTCAGGAAGGCCAGGGCGGTGACGCCCTGGGCGAGCCGCCCGCCGCCAAGCTCGCGGGCGATCAGCACGGCGACCACGAGGATGGCGGCGCCGGCGAGCGCGGGGACCATGCGGATGGCGGTCATCGAGTCGCCGAACAGGGCACGCGCGACGTTGGCGGCGATGGCGATGCCGGGCGGGAAGTCCATCTGCCAGAGGCGCAGGTGGCGGCCCATGGACAGGTACAGGAACTCATCGCGCTGGAAGCCGAACAGCGTGGTCGCGTTGACGCCGACGTGCAGCGCGAGCTTGGCGAGGACGAACGCGGCGAGTTGCGTCCGGTACAGTGGAGCCGGCTGCGTCATGCGTCGGTGCTCCCGGAGTTCTCGACGGCCGCTGGAGACGGCGGCTGCGTGGACTGGCGCAGCACGTAATAGAGCCCGAGGCCGGCGGCCATCGAGACAAGCGCGCTCGCCGCCGAGGCAAAGCCGTACTCGCCATCGCGGAACGAGATGACGATGACGGTGCAGAAGACGAGGAATGGCACGAAGGCGAGCACGGCCACGCCCTTGGTACCGAGCGGAATGCGGAACGGCCCGCGCAGCGCCGGCTCGCGTGCCCGGAACCAGACGAGTGCCGCAAACTCGAGCATCACCGCTGCGGCATAAAAGATGGCGTCGGCCACGATAAGGTTACCGAAGGGCACGAGCGCAAAGACGCTGTAGATGGCGGCGGAAATCAGGATGGCGGCCGTGGGCGTGCCGCGCGCGTCGGTGCGGCCGAGGAACGCGGGAAGCAGCCCGTCCATGGCCATCGCCAGCGGGATGCGCGTGTAGACGAGCAGCAGCGCGTTGAACAGCGCCAGCGCGCTGGCGATGCCGGCGATGGCGACCATCGGTCCGAGCACGGCCCCGGCCGCGCCCGTGGCCTGACGCGCGATATCGGGCCAACTGCCGGCCGTCCACGTCGTCCAGTCCGTCGCCCCAAGCGCGGGAAGCAGCGGCACGAAGTAGCCCAGCGCGACAAGCGGCAGCGCGAACGCCAGCGCCCGCGGATAGGTGCGCCCCGCGTCCACCACCTCGCCGCCCACGGTGGAGGCGTTGTCCCAGCCGAAGAAATTCCACAGCGCCGTGCTGAGGCCGACCGCGAGCCCGGCGCCAAGCCCCTGCCCCGGCTTGAGCAACGGTTGCCACGGGGCATGGTGCACGTTGGGCAACGCGAAGACCGCCACCAGCGCAAAGGTGGCCAGGATAAACGTTCCGAGAATCACCGACACGCGGCCGACGGGGAGCGCGCCGCGCAGGTTGATGAGCGTGGCGCCCCAGATGACGGCGAGGGCGATGGCCCAGCGCGCCCCTTGCGACAGGTCCGGCACGAAGAACGACAGGTACTGGTTGAACATCACCGGATAGATGGCCATGTCCACCAGCGAGTACAGCCACGTGTACCAGCCGTTCTGGAAGGCCCAGAACGGGCCGAAGGCACGCCGCACCCACCGATAGTATCCGCCCTCTTCGGGGAGCATGCTCGCCAGCTCGCCGATGATGAGGATCTCGGGGAGCGACCAGACGAGTGGCACGACCACCAGCATCGCGAGCGCGAGCCCCGGGCCGGTGTCCGCAACAAGCCCCTCGAGCGTGAACGCACCGCCCGAGACGTTGAAGAAAATGACGAAGACGAGCGAGAGCGTGGTGAGGGAGCGGCGAAGCATAGGCGGGTATTCTACGCCGAGCCGCGCGTCGCGTCAGGCCCGGCGCCGGCTCAGGGCACCGGCGGGGGCCCTCCGACCACGTTCGGCACGTTCTTCGCACGCAACAGCACATTGAGCGATCCGAGGTCGCCGCCCACGATGGACTCGAGCGTCGTCAGGTGCGCCTTGAGCTGGCCGCTGAGCAACGCCTGCACCTCGACCTGCTGGTCGGTCGGCTTGAAGTCACCGCCGGCCAGCCCGCCCGCGAGATAGCCGAGCTTGCTGATGAGCTTGGACCCGAAGCGGACGCCGTCCTGTCCGTTGCCGGTGAGCCGCAGATCCACGAGCTCCATCTCGAGGTCCACGAGTTTCGTCTCGAGCGCCGTCGCGGCGCGCACCACCTCGGTCTCGGTCACCGTGCGCCTGAGCGCCTCGAGCTGCAGCCGCACGCTCTCGATGCGCGCCACGGCAGCCGCGGCCGCGTTCATGTCCACGCGGATCGCCGCCGTCGCCCGCAACTGCGCCTCGATCTCGGCGACGGTCCCCGCCGAGTTCGGGTCCTTCCGCACTTCCAGCTGGCGCGTCTGCTCCGCGCCGCCCACCGCGAGTTTCACGGTGTACGTGCCGGGCGCGACGAGCAGCGAGACGCGCGACGTCCCCGGCGCCTCGCGCCCCTCGGGCGGCACCACGAT
>JBBQZD010000128.1:0-7759 GCA_038208045.1 Gemmatimonadales bacterium
GCCCCGCGACGGCCTGCGTCGCGGGGCGCTTTTCGTTCGAATGGCGCGATGTTCAGGGTGCGATCACGTGCGCCATGTCGGACATGCCGCCGCGGGTGCTCGTAAGGCGCAGGTTGAGCTTCCGGTCACTTTCCAGCGGTCCGACCTTCACGCGAAGCGTGATCACCTTGGTCTCTCCGCCATTCAGCCAGAATTCCGGCAGTCGTCCGACCATGCGCGTGCCCGGCGTCTCGGCGCGTGCCGTCACCAGCTCGGGAAGCACGATCTTCACGCGCTTGGCCTGCTCGAGCGCGGTCGGCAGGCGGCCGGTGTTGCGTACGGTCACCTTGATCTCGTGGGTCGCCGAATCCACGGGGACCTTCGCGCCTTTCGCGGCCTTCACCAGCGCCGACGTGGCGCTGACGATCTCCACCTGCGGCAGCGACTGCGCCAGGTAGACGTTGAACATCGCCTCGTTCCTCGCCCACTTCTCCAGCCACTCAGGCGGCGGGTTCTGCGACCAGAACTTCGGATTCATGCCGCCAATCTCGACCTCGCCCAGTGCGCCGCCGGCATTGAACTTCGTCCACGGCTTGAAGCACTTGCCGCCGTACTCTTCGTCGCAGTAGCGCAGCACTTCATACTCGTCAATGCGGCCGTCCTTGTTGTAGTCCTTCTCGCGCCCACCATTCCAGAGTTCGTCGCCATACCAGATGGCACCGAGCTGGAAGTAGCCGTAGTCCGGGCCGTGCCCGAAGAGCGGCTCGGGGCGCAGCGAGTCGCCCGTGAAGGGATTCACGCCGCCGCGCGTGTTGTAGGCGCGATACACGTCCCCGGCCCACGGGTAGCCCGTCCGGGCCACGCCCACCGAGTCGAAGTGCTGGTACCACTTCAGGTCGGAGGCGAACATGCACTCCGTCTCTTCACAGGTGGATGGCGGGCGCAGCATCATCGGCACGGCGGTGTCCATGGAGTTGACGACGCCGATATTCGGGTGCGTCAGCGTCCAGAGCACCACGGCGCGCGTCTCGGGCTCGGACAGCGGATACTCGCCGGCGCCGCCCTGCGTCCAGCCGCGCCCCGTGGCCTCGCGCATCGGCCGCCAGTTCTCGGGGTAGTTGCGGTGCAGGTCGAGGCCGCCGATGCCGTCCTCGTTCACCCGGCCGTCACCGTCGTTGTCGATGCCTTCCTGCATCAGCAGCCAGTCGCCCTTGCCCGCACCCACACGGCGCATCAACCGCCCCGACTTGTCGAGCGTGTCAACGACCGCGTCGCCCTTGCCCGCTCCAACGAACTTGCGCATCTGCCGGATGAAGCCGTCGCCGTCCAGGTCTTCGGCCGGGTCCTCATCCAGCAAGCCGTCGCCGTCGTCGTCGTACGGCCGTACCGTGCTCCGATTCGCCTGCGCCGTCAGGCGGTACAGGTCGGAACCGTCGGGGTTGTTCATCGGCTTGATGTACACGGCCTTGCTGTCGAGCAGCTTGGTGACGTCGGCGTCCTTGCCGTAGCGCTCCACCAGGAACCACGCCAGGTAGAGCGCGCTTTCGGTGGCCGTGATTTCCCCTGAGTGCCGGCCGCCTTCGAAGAACGCGGCGGGCTTGTCGGTGTCCTTGCCCGTCTTCTTGCTGCTGAGCGTCAGCTGCCAGATGTCGCGGCCCCCGAAACTCTTGCCGACCGAGTAGAGCTCCACGAAATCCGGATGCTCGCGCGCCCACCTGCGCATCCACTCCTCGATCTCGGCGCTCGTGTGGTAGTGCTGAAAGTCCATCTGGCCCGGGACCAGCGGCTGAACCTCCTTGTAGTTGGTCAGCGGGAACGCGCTCGTCCCCGTGCGCACGCCGGGCACGACGAGCACGTTCGGCGGGGCGGCGGGGCCCGCGTCGCGCGGGGCGCCGCGCTGGGCTGACAACGGGAAGCCAACGGCGCAGAGCGCCGCGACGAAGCACGCGCGATGTCGAAGGGTCATTGCCGGAGCTCGGTTTGGGAACGGGGGGCCGAGGACACGCTGCAATTCTACGGCTACCGGAATGACCTCGCTGGGCGGCCGACGCAACCAGTCGGTGGCGCATGGGGGCAGTGGCGGCGGTCAGGTTCCTGGCACTTATTAGACCGACGCGTCCTGCGCACCAACGCGGCGTCCTCGACGGAACATGAACAACCAACGCTTGACGTGGCTGGCCCTCGTCCCGGCCTTGACCGCCTGCGGCTCCGGAATCACGGACGCGACCCCCGCAGCGTCCCATCCGCCGCTTCAGTGCGTCGCGGTGGCACCGGCATGCATGGAGCGGCTCGCGCTGGGCCTCGGCCGGTACCTCCCGCTGTACCGGACCTACGCGCTGGGCTTGCGTGACGTCCGTGTGGAGCGGGCGGTCGTCGTGGTCCACGGTACGGACCGGAATGCAGATGACTACTTCGCCACCGTGGTGGCGGCGATCCAGGCTGCCGGCACGCTGCCAGTCACGTTGGTCGTCGCCCCCCGCTTTCAAGTGCTGGAGGATGCCCCGCCTCCCGATGAGCCGTACTGGACCAGCGAGGGCTGGAAGCGGGGCGATCTCTCCGCGTCGGACAGCCCGCTCACGCGCATCAGCTCGTTCGCGGCCGCGGACACGCTGCTGCGTGTCCTCGCCGACTCGAGCCGCTTCCCCAACCTCAAGAGCGTCGTGGTCACTGGACACTCGGCCGGGGGACAGTTCACGCACCGGTACGCAGGATCGAGCCCGGCGTCCGATGCGCTCCGTGGATTGCCGGCGCGCTTCGTGGTCGCCAATCCTTCCTCGTACCTTTGGCTCGGCCCAGAGCGGCCCGCAGACGGCGAGTTCGCACTCCCCGACATCGCCTCGTGCGCGACGTGGAACGACTGGCCGTACGGCACCGCAAACCGGAACACGTACGCGCGCGAAAGCGACGATGCCGGCATCCGCACCCGACTCACGCGGCGCGACGTGCGCATTCTGCTCGGCGACGCCGACACGCTCACGGCGGACCTCGACCAGAGCTGCCCGGCGAACCTTCAGGGACGTCGCCGCTTCGACCGTGGACGCGCCCTCGTGCGCTTCATGGACCGCTATTTTCCTGGCCACGACCACCGCGAGTCGGTGATCCCGGGCATCGGCCATTCCAGCCGCGGGATGTACGGCTCGGTTGCCGGGATCGCCGCGCTCACCACATGGTGAGCCCGCCTCAGAACGGCGGCACGGCTGGGACGGGCCGTGGCGTGGGGCCGACACCGTCACATTCGTCACCATTGCGCGTGTGGCCCCGTTCCACACGACGCGCTTGCACCCCGCAGCCGAATCGCGTCGCGTCGCGGCTACCGGCGCCCCATCGCGACGATCACGTCCCAGTCCTTGGCCGTTACCGGAATCACTGACAGCCGGCCGATGCGCAGCAGCGCCATCTCGGCGAGCGAATTGGTCGCCTTGATGGCCGGTAGCGAGACAGGCGTCGTGAACGCCTCCACGGCGCGGAGATCGACCATGTACCAGGTGGGCGCGTCGGGCGACGAGCCGGCATCGTACCCGTGGTCCCTCGCGTCGAACGCCGTGTGGTCGGCATACCCCTCACGCACGACCTCGGCGATGCCGGCGATCACCTGCGGATCGGTGCTGGAGTGATAGAACAGCACCAGGTCACCGCGCGTCATGCCGTCGCGCATGAAGTTGCGCGCCGCGAAATTGCGCACGCCGTTCCAGTGCGTGGTGCGACCCGGCGCCCCGAGCAGGTCCGCCCACGAAAAGACGTCGGGCTCCGATTTCACTAGCCAGTAGCGCCGCTCCCCGGCCGCCCGCGGCAGGAAGCACTTGCCCCACGGCCCGCCCTCCGCGGTGAAGAACTGCGACACCGAGGCCTTTGCCGGCTTCGCGGCCTTCGCCGTGCGCTTCGTCTTGGCGGGCGTCTTCTTCTTCGCAGCCATGCACAGCTCTCGGAAAAGGGTCCACCGAAACTCAAACGCACGATGACGTGAAACGTACCACGAAAAACGGGCCCCCGAAAAGGCGCCCGTCTGTCGTAGTCTGTCGTACTCTGTCGTATTCTGTCGTACTCTGCCCCTACCCTATCCCCTGCCTGATCGCCTTCAGCACCGCGTCCCCAAACGTGTCAATCTCATCGATGCTCGTGTACACGCTCGGCGTGATGCGGATGCCGCTGAATTCCGGATGCCCGATCGGCGTCGTCACGATGCGATGCCTGCCCAGCAGCCAGCCGCCCAGCTTGCCCGGGTCGATGCCGTCCACGCTGAACAGACAGATCGCGCCGGCCCGGTCGTTGTCGAGCGGCGTCAGCACCTTCACGCGGTCGCTCGATGCCAGCAGGCGCCTGGCCCACCGGTCGCGCAGGTAGCGCAGGCGGGCGATCTTGCGGTCGGCGCCGATGCCGCGATTGAACGCCAGCGCCGCCGAGACGGCGTTGAAGTTCGCCTGCGGATGCGTGCCGATTTCCTCGTACTTCCGGATGTTGGCGACATTGCCCGCGCCCGAGCCCATCAGCGACCAGAGCTGCGGGATCTTCGCCTGGCGCACGTACAGGAAGCCGGTGCCGATGGGCGCGTGCGTCCACTTGTGCAGCGACGTGCCGTAGTAGTCGCAGTCGAGGTCGTCGCGCCTGAACGGGAAGTGGTTGAACGCGTGCGCCCCGTCCACGAACACCTCGATACCGAGGGGGCGCGCCATCTTCACGATTTCGCGCACCGGCAGGATCTGGCCGGTGAGGTTGGTGATGTGCGTGACCTCGATGACCTTGGTGCGCGACGTGATCGCCCGGCGGAACTGTTCGACGATGTACTCGTCGCTCGGCGGCGGCACCTTGAACGAGATCTGTTTCAGCACGATCCCCTCGCGCCGCTCGCGCTGCTGCCACGAGGTGATCATGCGCGGGTAGTTCTGGTTGGTCAGCAGCACCTCGTCGCCGCGCTTGAGGTCGATGCCGAAGATCATCGTCTCGAGGGCCTCGGAGGCGTTGCGCACCACCGCCATCTCGTCGGGATCGCAGCCGAAGTCCCGGGCCAGGTCGCGCCGCGTGCTCTCCATCCGCGGCTCGAGCACGCGCCACATGTGCTCCACCGGCAGCTCGTTGGTGAACTTCAGGTCGCGGATCATCTGCTCGAGCACGTGCGACGGCGTCGGCGAGACCCCGCCGTTGTTCAGGTTGATCATCGTGCGGTCGGCGTCGAAGGCCTGCTGGATCTGCGCCCAGTACAGTTCGTCATCCGCCAGGGCGGCGGGCGCGCGGGCGCCCGCGATGACGTTCGCCTTGGAGAGCTGTTCGAAGGCGCTGGCCCGGAATGCCGGGAGCGTGACACCGACGGCCGCGAGGCCGGAAAGGAAATTCCTGCGATCCATGGGGCGCTCCGCGAGACGGAAGACGGTGGACGGTAGACGGCAGACGGACGTCCCACGCGCGACAGGGCAAATATGCCCGGGGCGGTCGCCAGCGCCAGCGTTTCGCACCGTCTACCGTCTACCGTCTCGTCTACCGTCTGCCGTCTCGTCTACCGTCTACCGTCTACCGTCTGCCGTCCCGCCTACGGCACCACCACCAGCCCCGCCTCGCCCCCGAACTCGTCCGTCACCTTCGTCAGGTTCGCCGGCGCCCGCCACTGACTGCCGTTCACGCGCACGGCCACGCGCTGCGGCCCCGGCGGCACCTTCACCTGCAGCTCCCAGGCGTCGAGCACCCAGTGCATCGGCACGGGCTCCCAGTCGCTGAAGCTGCCGTACGCCTCCACACGCGCATTCGAGGCCGCCAGCACGCGGATGGTCAGCACGGCGCCGCCCGAGGGATCCGTGCGCGTCATGGCGATGGCGCCATATCGCTCGATTTGCCGCACGGCCGGATCGCGGCGCAACAGCAGCACGCGAATGGACGCCGACAGGAACCGCGCGTCCGGCAGGGACCGCAGTGGATCGGCCAGCTGGCGCCCGCCCGAGATCGTGAGCGCCACCACGGGCGTCAGGTAGACGGAGCCCGCCAGCATGAGCGCGCGGTCGTTCACCTTGGTGGTCACGCCTTCACCCGCACGCAGCGTAACGATCGCCGCGAGATCGAGCATGGCCAGCGACTGCTGCACGGTCAGCGTGGCGTCGCGCACTTCATAGATGCCCACGGGGCGCCGCGACCTGAGACTCGAGGCCGCCAGCAGATCGCTGTCGTAGGAGCGCGTCCAGACGCCGGCCAGCGTGGCGGTCGTCCGTCGGAACTCGCCCCATCCGCCGATGTCCACCGTGCTCGATCGCATGGGAACGCCCGAGCGGTTGGTCACGCTCGTGGCGCCGCCGAACCAGAGACCGCGCGCCGTGTACTCGTGCTGCATCCGCAGGAAAGTCGCGGCGTTGCCGCCGCCCGCCAGGCGATCGGGCCGGAACATCGCTCCGGCCAAGCCGGACTCGAGATGCCAACGCGGCCGCCGCTGAAACTGATAGCGGAGCGCGAGCAGTCCCTGTGCCGTGCTGATGGAATCCCTCGCAAGGGTCATCGAGCCGCTCGCCGTGGTGGCCAGGCGATCACGCGAACGGCGCCAGACGGCGCCGAGCAGCATGGCATCGCGCGAGCGCGTACCGACCTGGCGCACTTCTGCGGCGCCGGCCTCGAGGCGAATCTCATCAGGGACCTGCGCCGCCACGCCACGAAGGCCGGCGAACAGCAAGCAAGCGACGGCGCGACCCCTCATCTCATCGCGTCACGGCCTCCGCGGATTCGTAAACGCGGACGCTGCAGGGGCGGGTGGGAGGAGCGACATCACCCCGCGGGCGCGAAGATCGAGTGCGGCTTCGGGCGCCCAGCCGGCGGCGACGTCCCCTTGCACCGACTGCGCGAGTGCGACCAGCTGCACGTTTGAAGCCCCGCGCGCCATCAGGTCAGCGACCGTCCGGGCGGCGCGGTCGGCCGGCAATCCCTTCGCGACGAGCTCCGTGAGCACGCCAAGGGGGAGGGCCAGCGACCGGTCGGGCCAGTCCGTGCGCATCTTCTTGAGCATGCGCGCGGGCACACCGACGTAGAGCGCGTCGGCGCCTGCAGAGATCTCGTCCTCACTCGGGCTGGGCGCGAGCTGATCGCGCGCAACCTCCAGTCGCTTGCCAAGGGCGGCGACGGCTTCCGTGATGCGCTTCGACGTGGCCCGCTTGGCGATGCCCTCGTTGGCCTTGGCAATCAGCAGGCTGACGGGCAGTCCCAGGGAGCGCGCGGACACGACCTCGCGCTCCACGGCGCGACGGAGACCCACATCCGTGATCGCGTCGAGACGGGACGCTTGCCCCTGCGCCACCGACGTGGCGGCGCAGGGAACGAGCGTGATGAGAAGGAATCGGCGAAGTATCATTTACGGAGCCTGTACGATAAGTACGGAGTTTTCACGCCCAAAGTCCAGATCCTGGGCCGTTTGGGCCCGCGGATCCGTCATCCAGATGGTTCCATCAACGAGAAATGCATACACATGGCGGCCGGGCGTCACCGGGAACGTCACGCTCCACGTGCCGGCTACCGTGCCACGATCGAGCAGCGTGGCCGTTGGCGACCAATAGTTGAAATCGCCGACCAGCGCCACCTGCGCGGCGTGGACGTCGCGCAACGTGAACTGCACGGGAATCTGCGCCGGCTCACCCGCCGCACGCGCCACCGGCACCAACGAAAGCGGCTGTGCCGCCGGCAGCGCCGCCAACTGGCGGTCATGCGCCGGCCGGTCCGAGACCTCGCGCGTCGCAAAGCCGAGCAACAGCCCCGCCGCGACCAACCCGGCGGTGGCGGCCAGCGAGAAGGGCGCCGAGGGCCACGTGACGGCACGCCA
>JBBQZD010000129.1:0-7743 GCA_038208045.1 Gemmatimonadales bacterium
GTTCGACTCGCTGGTGCCGTTCCAGTACTCGGAACAGGACCGCCGCGCCGGATACTATTTCGGGAAGGACCGACGGGGCCAGTTGCACAAGGTGCCGCTGATGACCGTGTCCATCGGCGTCGTGACGAATGAGCGGCGCACGTTTGCGCATCCCTCGCAGGTGAGCGAACTGGCAACGGAAATGAAGAGCTACGCTAAGAGTCTCTCGGGTTCGGTGTTCACGATCGACCGGCGCGGCGACGTGCCGGGCGAGGACGGTGATGCACCGCTGCCGAGCGTGGGCATCGCGTCGGAGGAGCAGTGAACGTATCGTGTCCCGATTGCCGGTCGGTCTTCCGGATTGACCCGTCAAAGGTGCCCACGGTGGGTGTGCGCGCCCGCTGTTCTGTGTGCGGTGGCGTGATCGCCATTGCGTCGCCGGCGGCGGGTGCAGCGCCGGAGGCGGCCGTGGCGGCGCCTCGCCGGTCGATGTCGCCGACGCCCGTGACACCGATGTCGCCGGTTCCCGAACCGCTGACCGTGCCGAGGCGCGCCGCGCGCGACTCCCGTGACGGTCCGGCGGTGGATCCGCGTCCAGCGGCTGCCCACGAGCCCGCGTCGGCGCCGCCGGAGCCGGGGGCCGCGTTCGTGTCGGCGCCTGCCGCGGACGTGCCCGCGTTCCGCGCACCGACGCCACCTCGCACGACGGCCATCCCCCGGCCGAGCATGCCGCCGCTGCCGCCGCCGATGCCAGCCGGGGCGGCGCCGATGATGCCCCGCCCGGGCGCTCCAGGGCCCTTCACGCCACCGCGGGCCGCCGCGCCGGCCGGAGCGCCGCCGGCGCCATCGGCCGCGCCTGGGCCGTCGCTGCGGCCCCCGATGGTCGCGCCGACGCCAGCGGCGCCGACGCCAGCGGCACCGACGCCAGCGGCATCGACGCCAGCGGCACCGACGCCAGCGGCATCTCGGCCGATGTTTACGCCGCCATCGCACCCGACGGGCGCGCCTGCGGCACGGCCTCTGTCTTCGCCTCCGATGGCGCCGTTCCCCAGTGGACCGCCTGCGGCTCCGCGTGCGACGCAGCCGCGCCTGACGCCGTTTGCGGCGCCGACTCCGGTCCAAGCGGCCCCGGCGCCGCCGGGGCCGCCAGCGCCGCCAGCGCCGCCAGCGCGACCGGTGGCACCGGCCGCGGGGGCGCAGAGTACGCCCCTGTCCACCAGGGCGAGCGGGGCGGAAACGCCAGCGGGCACGCGCCGGATCATCAATCCCTTCCTCAACAACGACCCGAACCAGAAGGGGAAGCGGCTGGCTCGCGCGCTGGTGTCGGACATGGTGGCCTACCTGCCGCAGAAGCGGGAGGAAGGGCTGAAGAACGGCACACTGAAGGAGCTCTTCCGCGAGGAAATCAAGAAGAGCTACGAGGAATACTGCGACCAGATCGGCAAGGAATTCGCGGAGTCGACGTCGCACTTCCAGGACGCGCTGAACGACATCCTGGCTGGCGGGAAGAAGATGTTTTAGGGGCGGAGTACGACAGAAGACGACAGAAAACGACAGAAAACGACAGAAAACGACAGAAGACGACAGAGGGAGCGCCCGAGGCGGGGGGCTCCCTCTTGGCGTTTCCGGCGACGGGAATGGCGCTGGCGGTGGCGCCGTCCTTCCCTGCATTCCGCGGCGGTGCATCTAGTACGCCCTCGGGCACGGCGCTAAATTACCATGATGCCGTCTCCCGCAGCGCGGGGCGGCGCCTCGTTTCCCGCACCGTGACCAGACCCGATGGCAGACAGCGACCGCACGAAGACCCTCCGGCAGGCCGAGGAACGTCTCACCGAGCTGCGGAGGTTCCTTTGACCTCGATGCCAAGCGGAGCGCGCTGACGGCTCACGAGCGCGAGATGGCCGAGGGAACGTTCTGGAATCACCAGGAGAAGGCCCAAGCGGTGGTGCGGGAGGTCAAGGTCCTGAAGGGCTGGATCGATCCGTTCGACAAGTTGTGGGGGCGCGTCGAGTCGGCGCTGGAGCTCGACGAGATGCTCGCGTCCGATCCGGATGCGGAGCTGGATGCCGACGTGGCGCGGGAGGCGGCCGCACTGGCCGACGAGGTGGACGCGTTCAAGCTGCGGTCGCTGCTGCGCAGCCCGGACGACTTCCGCGACGCGCAGGTCGAGATTTCGGCCGGCGCCGGCGGCACGGAGGCGCAGGACTGGGCGCAGATGCTGATGCGCATGTACACGCGGTGGGCCGAGCGCCGGGGCTACCAAGTGGAAATTCTCGACCTGTCCGAGGGCGAGGAAGCCGGCATCAAGGGCGCCGTGCTGGAGATCAAGGGGCTGTACTCGTACGGCTTCCTGCGACCGGAGGCCGGGGTGCACCGGCTGGTGCGCATCTCGCCGTTCGACTCACAGGCGCGCCGACACACCAGCTTCGCGTCCATCTTCGTCTATCCAGTCGTGGACAACGAGATCAACATCGAGATCCGCGACGAGGACATCAAGATGGACGTGTTCCGTGCGTCGGGGGCTGGCGGGCAGCACGTGAACAAGACGAGTTCCGCGGTGCGCCTGACACACATCCCCAGCGGCATCGTGGTGTCGTGCCAGCAGCAGCGGAGCCAGGGAAAGAACCGGGATCAGGCGATGAAGCAACTCAAGAACCGCCTGTACCAGGTGGAAGTGGAGAAGCAGGCGGCGGTGAAAGCGAAGCTTGACGCGGGCAAGCTGGACGTGTCGTTCGGCAGCCAGATTCGCAGTTACGTCTTCCAGCCGTACACGATGGTGAACGACCATCGCACAGAACTGAAGATCACCGACGTGCAGAAGGTGATGGACGGGGCCATTGATCCGTTCATCGAGGCCTACCTCACGCAGAGCGGAGCCGCGCGATGAGCGACGATCTCAACTACGTGCTGCAGGCGCGGCGCGACAAGCTGGCCGCGCTCGAGGCGCTGGGCGTCGCGCCCTTCGCGTACGGCTTCACGCGGTCGCACGTCGCGGCGGCATGCGGCGACCTGCTGGGCGGCGCCGAGGAGGGGCCGGTGGTGCACCTTGCGGGGCGCATCGTCGCGTGGCGCGCGCACGGCAAGACGACCTTCGCGCACCTCGGGGATCCGTCGGGCCGGGTGCAGGTGTACCTCAAGAAGGACGTGCTCGGTGACGACGGCTACGCGCTGTGCGACCTGCTCGACATCGGCGACGTGGTGGGCGTGCACGGGCCGCTGTTCCGCACGCGCACCGGCGAGGTGACGGTCAAGGTCGAGCGCCTCGAGTTGCTGGCCAAGTCGCTGCGCCCGCTGCCATTCGGCAAGGAAGAGGTGGTGGACGGCACGACGGTGCGCCACTCGGCGTTCGCCGACGGCGAGCAGCGGTCGCGCCAGCGGTACGCGGACTTGGCGGTTCACCCCGAGGTGCGCGCGTTGTTCACCGCGCGCTCCCGGATGACGACGGCGATTCGCGGCTTCCTCGACGAGCTCGACTTCCTGGAAGTGGAGACGCCGGTGCTGCAGCCGCTGTACGGCGGGGCGGCGGCCAAGCCGTTCGTGACGCAGCACAACGCGCTCGACATGCCGCTGTTCCTGCGCATCGCCGACGAGCTGTACCTGAAGCGGTTGGTGGTCGGGGGCTTCGACCGGGTGTATGAGATCGGGCACGACTTCCGCAACGAGGGGATCGACCGGACGCACAACCCCGAGTTCACGATGCTCGAGTTCTACGAGGCGTACGCCGACTATACGCTGATGATGGAGCGGGTGGAGGCGCTGCTGATCGCCGCGGCCACGGCGGTGCGCGATTCGCTGACGGCCGCGGGCTTGGCGACCGACGCGCCGGCGTTTGACCCGGCGGTGCTGCAGGGGCCGTTCGCGCGCATCGAGTGGTTGCCGTCGCTGTCGGCGGGCATGCGGGTGCCCGACGTGACCGCACTGACCGACGCGGAACTGCGGGCGGCCGCCGAACAGGTCGGCGTGCACGGCGTCGCGGCCTTGTCGCGGCCCAAGCTGATGGACGAGCTGTTCCAGCATCACGTGGAGAGCAAGATCGACCGCCCGACGTTCGTGGTGGACTATCCGAAGGAGCTGTCGCCGCTGGCCAAGCCCAAGCGAGGCAACCCGGCACTGACCGAGCGGTTCGAACTCTTCGCGCGCGGCAAGGAGATGGCCAATGCCTTCTCCGAGCTGAACGACCCGATTGACCAGCGCCAGCGTTTTGAGGCGCAGGCCACGCTGAAGGCGGCGGGCGACGAGGAGGCAACGGGCGTGGACGAGGACTACCTGCGCGCGATGGAGTACGGCATGCCGCCGATGGGCGGGGTGGGGATCGGGATTGACCGGCTGTTCATGTACCTGACCGGCACGTCGCACATCCGGGACGTGATCCTGTTTCCGACCATGCGGCCGGAGTAGGGGCGTTGAAGCGTCTGGAACTCGAAATCGCGTGGCGCTACCTCCGCAGTCGCGGAGGGAGCCGATGGCTGTCGTTCATCAGCGTCATCGCCATCGGCGGCATCGTGGTAGGGGTGAGCGCGCTCATCCTGATCATCGGCGTGATGAACGGCCTGCAGACCGACCTGCGCGAGAAGATCCTCGTTGGCAGCCCCGACTTCCGCGTGCTCACGTTCGGCGACGAGCTGAAGATCGCGGACTGGCGCACGGTGATGG
Source organism: Gemmatimonadales bacterium (assembly GCA_038208045.1). Lineage (GTDB taxonomy): Bacteria > Gemmatimonadota > Gemmatimonadetes > Gemmatimonadales > Gemmatimonadaceae > PNKL01. Next base: position 4,633 of record JBBQZD010000129.1, read on the forward strand.
GCCGCGTGCAGAAGGTCCCTGGCGTGGTGGCGGTGGCGCCGTTCGTGCTGACGCAGGCGCTGGCCAACGCTGGGCATGACTACACCGAGGGCGTGTCGGTGTCGGGCATCGAACCCGAGGCCGCCGGGCTGCGCGCGGTCACGTCCATCCGGTCGCACGCGACGATGGGCGACTTCACCTTCGCGACCTCGGACGGCCAACGGCGCGGCGCGGTGGTCGGCAAGCTGCTGGCGGAACGGCTCAACGCCTTTCCGGGCACGCGCCTGACGCTGGTGGGCGCCGGCGGGCTCCGGCCCGACGCGGTGCTCGGCCAGCTCGTGCCGCGGATCGCGGTGTTCGAGGTGACGGGCGTGTTCGAGACCGGCATGTACGAGTACGACAACGCGTACGTGTTCGTCGACCTCGGCGCGGCGCAGGCGTTTGCGGGGCTCGACAGCGCGGTCACCGGCCTGGAGGTCGCCACCAAGGACCGGTGGAGCGCGCCGGCAGTGGCCGCACGCGTCGCGGACACGCTGAGCTTCCCGTACCACACCGTGGACTGGCAGGAGCAGAACAGTTCGCTGTTCCGCGCGCTGAAGCTCGAGAAGATGGGCATGGCGGTGATCCTGCTGCTGATCATCGTCGTTGCCGCCTTCAACATCGTGAGCACGCTCACGATGGTCGTGCGTGACAAGACGCGCGAGATCGGCATCCTGAAGGCCATGGGACTCACCGAGGCCGCGATCCGGCGCGTCTTCCTGATCCAGGGCACGGTCATCGGGTTCGTGGGCACGGCGGTGGGCACCGCGCTCGGCGCGGCGCTCGGACTGGCGATCGACCGCTACCGGCTGATTGCCCTCGACCCGACGGTCTATTTCATCGACCACCTGCCCGTCCGTCTCGAGGTCGGCGACACGGCGCTGATGGCGCTGCTTGGCTTCGCGGTGGCGTCGCTGGCCACGCTGTACCCGGCGCGACAGGCGTCGCGGCTGTTCCCGATCGAGGCGATCCGGGGCGAATGACCACCATTCTCGAGGCGCGCGGCGTCACGAAGGTCTTCACCGGCGGCGACGGCGGCGAGATCAGGGTGCTCGACGGCGTGGACCTGACGGTGTCACGCGGCGAAATGGTGGCTGTCGTCGGGGCGAGCGGGGCGGGCAAGAGCACGCTGCTGCAGGTGCTTGGTGCGCTGGAGCGTCCGACGGCGGGCGAGGTGGTGCTGGGCGGCACCGCCGTGAGCGGCGTGGCCGACGAAGCGCTGGCTGCCCTGCGCAACCGGGGCGTCGGGTTCGTCTTCCAGTTCCACCACCTGCTGCGCGAGTTCTCGGCGGTGGAGAACGTGATGATGCCGCTGCGCATCGCCGGGATGGCCGTGCCCGAGGCGCGCGCGCGGGCGGAGGCGCTGTTGGAGCGCGTGGGCCTGACGCCGCGGCGCCACCACCGGCCCGGCGAACTGTCCGGGGGCGAGCAGCAGCGCACGGCGGTGGCCCGGGCGCTGGCGGTGGCGCCGCCGCTGCTGCTCGCGGACGAGCCGTCGGGAAACCTCGATCATGCCAACGCCGAGTCGCTGCACGACCTGTTTGCGGCGCTCGCGTCCGAAATGGGCGTCGGACTCGTGGTGGTGACGCACAATCGCTCGCTTGCCATGCGCGCCCAGCGCATTTTGCTGCTTGAGGATGGGCGACTGTCCGAGACGCACGGGGAGGGGCTGGTCTGATGCTGTGCAGCCACTGTCATGCGCGGGACGCCGTGGTGCACCTCACGACGATCGTGGAGAGCGAGGTGACACAGGTGCACCTGTGCGAGAAGTGTGCGGCCGCCAAGGGCGTCGAGACCACCGTAGCCATGCCGAAGCATCCGCTGGGTGACTTCCTGCACGCCGTGCAGCAGCAGGCGGCGCCCTCGGCCGGCGACCAGTCGCGCTGCGCGTACTGCGAGATGACCCTGCGCGAGTTCCGTGCGTCCGGGCGGCTGGGCTGCGCGCACTGCTACACGGCGTTCGAGGGCTCGCTGCGCGAGCTCGTGCGGCGCGTGCATGGGGCGGCGCGCCACCTCGGACGCGACTACGAGGCACCGGCGCTCGCGGTCGAGACGGTACCCTCGGCGCTCGAGAGTCTGCGCGCGCGGTTGCAGCAGGCCGTGGTCGCCGAGGAGTTCGAGCAGGCGGCGGCCCTGCGCGACCAGATCCGGGCGCTCGAATGACGCTGGACCTGTCGCTCCTGCCTGACGGCGGGATGCCGTGGATTACCGCGAGCGGACCGCACGCGGACATCGTGCTCAGCTCGCGCGTGCGGCTGGCGCGCAACCTGTCCGGCTTCGCCTTTGCCCCGAAGGCGCGTGACGGGGAGCGGCTGCGTGTGTTGCAGCAGGTGCGCGAGGCCGCGGCGCGGTCGGATCTGCTGGCGCACGCCGTCCTGCTGCGCGTGGACGAGATGACGGTGAACGAGCGCCGACTGCTGCACGAGCGGCACCTGGTGAGCCGCGAACTCGCGGAACTGGACGCGGAGACGGCGCGCAGCGGGGCGGCCGTCCTGGTGGCGGAGGAAGCCGCGCTGATGGTGAACGAGGAGGACCACCTGCGCCTGCAGGTCTTCCGCTCCGGCTTCGACATTGCCGGCGCATGGGAGCGGGCGTCGCGCCTGGACCGGGATCTCGGCGCGGCGCTCCCGCTGGCGTATCACCGGGAATTCGGCTTCCTCACCTCATGCCCCACGAACGTGGGGACGGGGCTCCGGGCCTCGGTGCTGGTGCACCTGCCGGGGCTGGTGCTCACGCAGGAGATCGGCAAGGTACTCGCCGGTCTGCAGCAGATGGGGCTGACGTATCGCAGCCTGTATGGCGAGGGCAGCGACGTGGTGGGGAACTTCTTCCTGGTCTCCAACCAGACCACGCTGGGCCGGGCCGAAGACGACCTGTGCGACCACCTGGCGCGGGTGGTCTCGCATGTCGTGACCAAGGAGGAGGAGGCCCGTCGTGTCCTGATCCGGGACGCCGGTTATATTATAGAGGACAAGCTGTGGCGGGCCTACGGCACGCTGCGCTACGCCCGCAGTCTGGGCGTCGACGAGGCGATGAACCTGCTCAGCGGCGTGCGGCTGGCGGTGGGACTGAAGCTCGTCACGGGCCTCAGCG
>JBBQZD010000130.1:0-7714 GCA_038208045.1 Gemmatimonadales bacterium
GGCGCGATGTCTCGGTCACCGCCGACGGCCCTCCGCCATCCGCCATCCGCCATCCGCCATCCGCCATCTGCCATCCGCCCTCCGCCCTCCGCCCTCCGCCATCTACTTCGGTCGCGACGGAATCGGAATCTTCCACCCGTAGCGCGTGTTCAGCGCGACCGCGACGGCGTCCGCCATGAGGTCGGAGCCGTAGGCCGACGGGAAGAAGCCGTCGAGCGATGTCGCGAGACCGAACGGCCGGTCGCTCGAGAGCAGGGTCGTCGCGGTGAACGGCGGCGCGGCAAACGGGACCTCGTTCGCGAAGAGCGGCGTGTCGACATACGCGAACTGGTGCTTGCTCGCCGCCGCCTTGATGGCGGCATTCATCGCCGTGATCGTCTGGTCGATGAGCTGCACGTCGGCCGCGGTGAGCACGTGGTCCGCCACTCCGGGCCGGTCGGCGCACGACAGCACCTGCGGCGCACCGGCGGTGCGCGCTGCAGCCGCGAGCGCCGGCACGAGTACCGCCACATGCACGAGGTTGACGCTCGCCGCGCAGTCCGCGGCCGCGGTGATGCCGTGGGCGGCGAGGTCGGCGCGCTGCTGCCACACGACGTCGCCGGTGCGCCAGGCAGGCAGCGACGTCAGCCGCGGCACGCCGAGGAAGACCGCGCGCGTGCCGGTGGCGGCGACGCTGTCGGCCAGCGAATCGAACGCGGCCGCGAAGACCGGCGCGGGCATCAGGGTCCAGACCGACGTCTGCGTGTAGCTCGTCCCCACGATCACGAGGCCCGTGCTCAGCGCGACACGCACCTCGCCCGTCCCGAGCTCCACGGCGGCGAGCGTGGGGCGCGACGACTGCAGCGCCTGCAGTTGCGTCTGCGTCGGCGGCAGGACGAGCGCATAGCGGGCCTGGTTGAGCGACACCAATCCCGCGAAGGTGCGGGGCGAAGCATGCAGCGCATCCCACGCCGTGGCGCCGCTGAGGGCGAGGTTGTTCGCCGGCAGCGTGTCGACGCCGAGCTTGCCTGCGCACGTGACCGTGGAGCCCACCAATCCCTCAAGCGTGCGGCCCAGCGACAGTGGGGCGACGAGCGGCGGCGTGCAGCCCGGCTGCTTCAGCGCCGGCACGCGAAAGCGCGCCGAGACGCGCGACGCGAGGTAGGCCGGCCACGACGTGAGCTGCGACTCGTAGACGACGCCGCCCGACTGTTCCCCCATCGTGAAGCCCGTGCCGATCGTCACGAACCGCGTGAACGCCGAGGCGCCCTCTGGCGCGGTGACGCGCGCGTCGCGTCCATCGCAGGCGGCGAGGGTCAGGGCAAGCACGGCGGCGGCGGGGAGGCGCATGGGTGGAATATGACCGCGAGGCCGGGAAGTTCCCACCGTGCATCCGGTCACGGCGCGATTTCGTCAGACGTCGAAAGCTGCCCAGCCGTGCGCCCGGACCAGCGCGCCGTGCTCGTCGAGCGACGGCGGCGGCCGGCGGACCGTCGCCGGTGCGAGCGGCGCGACGCCGCTGAGTGGCGACGCCTCCACCTCGCGCAGCGCGTCGAGCACGGGCTTCACCAATCCGCACGGAACGCCCTCCGCCTCGAGCGCGCGCATCCAGGCGGCCGCGGGCTGCGTGCGCACACGCTCCCGGATGGCGCCGACGACCGCCACCCGATGCTCGACCCGCCCCGGGTTGGTGGCGTAGCGCGGATCGTCGGTCAGCGACGCCAGCCCGAGCACGCGCGCGCAGCGCGCGAACTGCGCATCGTTGCCCACGGCGATGACGATGGGGCGATCCAGCGCATCGAACAGCTCGTACGGCACCAGGTTGGGATGCGCGTTGCCCCAGCGCGTCGCGTCGCGGCCGCTCACGAGCGCGTTCTGCGCGACGTTGACCAGCGCGGCCGTCGCGCTGTGCAGGAGCGACACCGTGAGCCGCCGCTCGGCCGGACCCCGGGTTCGCGATCGCGCCGCCAGCGCCGCGAGAATGGCGATGGCGGCGTCCTTGCCGGCCAGCACGTCGGCCAAGGCCACGCCGACCTTCATGGGCCCGCCGTGCGCGTCGCCGGTGATGGCCATCCACCCCGATTCCGCCTGCACCGAAAAGTCGTAGCCGGGGCGATCGCTGTCGGCGCCGAACCCAGTGATGGTGCACCAGATGAGCCGAGGGTGCATGCGCAGCAGGGCCTCCGGGTCGAGGCCGCACCGTTCGAGCACGCCCCGCCGGAAGTTGTCGACGACGACGTCGGCCTGGGCAATCATCTGCCGCAACCACGCCACGTCGTCGCCGCGCCCGAGGTCGGCGGCCACCGAAAGCTTGTTGCGATTGACCGCCAGATAGTATGCGCTGAGCCCGTCGTCGTTGAAGGGCGGACCCCAGCCGCGTGTGTCGTCGCCGAGCCCCGGCCGTTCGATCTTGAGCACATCGGCGCCTAAATCGCCGAGCATCATCGTACAAAGCGGCCCGGCCAGCACTCGGCTCAGATCAACAATTTTGACGCCTTTCAGCGGTAATGTCATAATACTGGCTCATTACTGTCGTGGTATTGTGGTGAATATCGCTTCATCAAACTGAACAAGATTGCTTCGAACACCCGTAAAGCTCTACCTCTGCTCACCTTGATTATCTCTCAGAAAATCATATACTTGGCCCCGATCTAAGGGAACCCGCCCGAATTCCACGGCGCGGATCCCCAGACCCCCATGGCGCCATCGTTTGATGCGCTGGGGCCGAACGCCGGCGGGTCTGACCGGCAGCTCGAGCAAGGAGCACCAAGCATGACCGACAAGCCCACGGCGAAGCCCGAGGCGGCCGCCCCGCCGCCGCCCCGCCGTCATCCCGGCCATCGCGGCCAGGATGTGCGTGACGCCGTTGCGGAGATGGCCGCCAAGGCGGCTGAGATCTCGATGGAAGCCGGCAGCAAGATGGCCGCCGCGATGAAGGACGTCATCAACGCCGCCGCCGGCTTGACCGGCTTCGCCATCGAAAGCGCACGAGACGTGGTGCAGTTCATGGTCCGTCGCGGCCAGATGACGCAGGATGAGGCCGACAAGCTTCTGCACGGCGTCGAGGAAGCCTACAACAAGAAGCACAAGGGTGCGAAGCCCGCCGTCAAGGCGCCGGAGCCCGCACCCAAGCCGGCGGCACCCAAGCCGGTCGCGCACAAGCCGGTCGCGCACCAGCCGGCGGCGCACAAGCCGGTCGCGCACAAGCCGGTGGCGAAGGCGCCAGCCAAGAAGGCGGCCGCCAAGAAGGCACCGGCCAAGAAGCCGGCGGCCAAGAAGCCGGCGGCCAAGAAGGCGCCCGCCAAGAAAGCGCCCGCCGCGAAGAAGCCGACGCACAAGAAGTAGAGTCTCCGGCTTCCACCCCGGTGGCCAAGCGCGCACTTTCCCAAGTGCGCGCTTTTCCTTTCTTGCACTCTTCGCGTCCGACCTCTGCCTCCTTCCCTGCCCATCGTCCCGCGCGGCGACGCCATCGCCCTGACGCAAGCGCTCGTCGCCATTGACTCGCGCAACCCGTCGCTCGTGCCCGACAGTGCGGGCGAGGGAGACTGCGCGCGCGCGCTCGGCGCCGTGCTCGACGCGTGGGGATTCCGCGTGTCGCTCGTCGACAGTGCGCCGGACCGGCCCAACGTGGTGGCGCGCATCGGACGCGCCGGCACCCGATCGCTGATGTTCAACGGGCATCTCGACACGGTCGGCGTCGCGGGCATGACCCACGCCCCGTTCGACGCGGTGGTCCGCGACGGCAATCTGTACGGGCGCGGCAGCTGCGACATGAAGGGAGGCGTCGCCGCGATGTGCGCCGCCGCGGTGTACGCCGCCGACGCTGGGCTCGACGGCGAGATCATCATCGCGGCCGTCACCGACGAGGAATGGCAGTCGGCGGGCACGGCCGCGTTGCTGCGCCACGGCGTGCGGGCCGACGCGGCCATCGTCACGGAACCGACGCGCCTCGCCATCGGCGCCGCACACCGGGGCTTTGCCTGGGCCGAGGTGACCGTGCACGGCGTCGCGGCGCACGGGTCGCGATACGACGTGGGCGTCGATGCCAACACCATGGCGGGACTGCTCCTCGCGGAACTCGAGGCGTACCAGCAGGCGGAGCTGCCCGCGCGCACGCATCCCCTGCTTGGGCGCGGCTCGTTTCACGCCGCGCGCGTGAGCGGCGGCATCGGGCTGTCCACCTACGCGGACCGCTGCGACCTGTCGTTCGAGCGGCGCACGCTGCCCGGTGACACGGGCGAGAGCTTCGCCGAGGAGCTGCGTGCGGCGTGCGCGCGCGTGGCCGCGCGCGACGCGCGGTTTCGCGCCGACGTGCAGGTGACGTTCGTGCAGGCGGCCAACGATGTCGCGGTGGACGCGCCGATCGTGCGGACGCTCGCGCAGGCGGTGGAGGCGGTGGACGGCGTGCGTGCGCCCATCGAGGGGCTCTCGTACTGGACCGACGCCGCACTGCTGTCGGCCGCGGGCGTGCCGGCCATCTGCTACGGCCCCGGCGACATCCGGTTGGCGCACAGCGCCACGGAGTTCGTGCCGGTCGCCGAGGTCCGGCGCGCCACGGCCGTGCTGGCGGAGTGCGCACGCCGCTGGTTCGCGGAGCGCTGAGTGCAGCTCTCCGTGCGGCAGTACGACGCGCTCGAGCGCGCGATCACCGACGGCCGCCGCATCGCGGTGATGCGGCGCGGCACGGAATTCCTCGTGATCCCGGAGCGCCTGGTGCTGAAGCGCAGCCGCGAGTGCATCGAGGCGCGGCATCCGAGTACCGGCGCGCACCTGACGCTCTGGATTGACGAAGCGGAGTCCATCGAGGTGGTGAAATGAGCGTGGAGCTCGTGGCGGTGTACGCCGACGAATCGTGCCTCGGCAACGGAAAGCTGGGCGACAACCCCGGCGGCGCGGGGGTGCTGATCGAGTACCAGAAGCGCGGCGGGGCACTGGTGCGCCGCGACCTGTGGATCAGCGACCGCGCCACGACCAACAACCGGATGGCGCTGATCTCCGTCACCGAAGCGCTGGGAACGCTGGGCGCCAAGGGCGGACGCTTCCACGTGATCTTCACCACCGACTCGCGCTACATCGTGGACGGCATGAAGAACTGGGTCTTCGGCTGGGCGCGCAACGGCTGGAAGCGGAAGACGGGGGCAATCGAGAACCTCGAGCTGTGGCACGACGCCCTCGAGGCGTGCGAGGGGCATGCCATCGCCTGGCGCTGGGTGCGCGGGCACGACGGGCATGCGCAGAATGAGTACGCCAACTATCTCGCCACGCGCGCGGCCGCGGAGCAGGGCTCGAGCGGGGGGCTGGTGGACTCGGCGTTCGACGAGTGGATGGCAACGCAGCGCGCCAAGGGAAAGCAGGTGAGCGCGCCAGACCCGTTTCCCGATGGCGCGCGTTTCACGCCGGACGCATCTTTGCCGCGTGTGGGCTGATGCCCCAATCAGGAGTTCCAGAGGTGCCCCAACCGATGGCTGACGAACTCGAACGGCTCTTTCGCGCCCTGGTGCTGCGCATCCGGGCGACCCGGCCGGAATACCTGTCGCGCGCCTTTGAGGTGGGCGACATCCTGCGCATCTTCGTGCCCTACCGGGCGACGCGTGCCGAAGTCGGCGTGGATTCGGCCGAAGACTACGAAGTGCTCGTGCTCCGGCTGCTGGCCGGGGAGCGTGGCTTCCTGTTCACCGACGACGTGATGCAGGATGACATTCGCCGCGAACTCGACTCGGGCAATCCCGACCTCAAGACTCTGCAGGCGTACGGCACGGCGAAAGCGACGCTGGCGCAGCACGCCATGCGCAAGGTGATCGAGGCCGAGCCGGCGCTGGCGGCGGCAGTTCCGGTGAATCCGCCAGCTCCGCCAACTTCGGCGGCTCCTGCTGCCGCTACGGCGCTCGCCGCGCCAAGTGCGCCGAGTGCGCCGAGTGCGCCGAGTGCGCCCCGTGGGACGCCCATTCCGCCGACGCTGGCGGAGCTGGGCCAAGCGCTCGGTAGCGTGGGCGAGGGAAAGTCCCGCCCGTCGTTTCAGGCGCGCGGATCGCGCATACCCGATCCCACGGCCGAGACGCCGACGCGGCCGGCGCGCCCGGGGTGCCGGTTCTGTGGACAGGCGCTCCCGGATGCGCGGGACGTGACCTTCTGCCCACACTGCGGACAGAACCTGAAGATCCGGCGCTGTCCCGGCTGCAGTGCCGAGGTGGAGCGCGGATGGAAGTTTTGCGTGACGTGCGGCCGCGCCTCGGTGGACTGAGTGACCGGCGCGTCCGGCGCCGCAACCGGACCAACGAATTGCGCGTAGTGGGGTACGGGACGCCCGGTATTCATCGTAGTTTCCCGTGACCCACCATGACCATGACTCGACCGATCGTCATCCTCTGTGCCGTGGCGCTCGCGGTTCCCGCGGGCGCGCAGGGCGGCGCCCGGCGCGACACGCTGCCGGTGCGCGCCACCGCGTGGCCCGTGAAGACGCGCGAGCACGTGGACTTGTGGCTGCACGCCTTCGCCCTGCTGACCGAGGACTCGTCGCGGGTGCCGCTGTTCCGCCGCAACTACCGCGTGCCGGTCACGGTGGAGAAGAACCGGCGCGGCGTCGTCACCGACTTCGACGCCAACGCCGACTACCTCCGCGGCGCGCTGGCGAAGAGCCGCACGCTGCCGGGGGCGCAGTTCGCCGCGCTCGCCTTCCAGGACGAGGCCGAGATGGATCGGGCGTTCGACGCGTTCTTCGCCGCCAAGGGTGATCCGCGGCGCGCATCGAACCGGCAGACCGCGCAGATGGTGGGCTACTTGGCCCAGTACTTCGCGACGCCGGACGACGAGGAGTGGGCGCGGCGGCTGGTGAACGGGCTCAAGAGCGAGCGTGGCAAGTTCTTTCACGCGTGGTGGCTGGAAGAGCAGCGGCGACGGGCGGAGACCCTCGCGGCGGTGGATTCGATTTGGCAACGCGTGCTGCGGCCTTCGATCGACCGCTTTCTCAGCGGCACCAAGCAGAACGCGGGCGAGGTGCTGCTGACGCTGCCGCTCGAGGGCGAGGGGCGCACGGTCTCGTTCGGGGCGCGACAGAACATCATCGCCGTTGGCTTTCCCGACAGCGCTGCGGCCGCGCCGGAGGCGATGTACGCGCTGGTGCACGAGCTGGTCGGCGCGGTGGTCAGCCCGACGATTGCGGACAACCTGTCGCCGGCGCAGCTGCGGGCGGGCGAAGGCGAGCGGCTGTCGGCCATCGGGCTGGTGCGCGGCGGCCTGATGCTGCTGCAGAAGTCGCAGCCGCAGTGGGCGGCCGGCTACGCCCGGTTCTATTTGCGGGTGGCGGGCGTCTCGTACACCGGCGATCCGGTGGCGGCGCTCGACGTCGCGTTTCCCCTGAACCCCGAGCTGGCCGGCACACTGCGCCGGCAGATTGACGCCGCCTTCGGCGGCATCTGAACGCCATGACGAACCCCGGTCCGCTCATTCCCACGGAACCCGCGCTCGACCGCGCGGCCCTCGAGCGCGTACTGGCGCGCGCCATGGAACTGCACCTGCGGCGCGATGCGAGCAGTGCGGAAGAGCGGCTGAGCGAGTCGAGCGTGCTCGACATCGCGCGCGAGGTGGGCATCGCGCCGGAGGCGGTGCGACAGGCCATCGCCGAGGAGCGGGCCAGGTCGCCGCTGGCGTCGACGCAGACCGACGACGACAGACTGACCGGCGACGCGACGATCTCGACGGCGCGCGTGCTGCCGGGAGGGCCGTCCGACCTGTTGGG